>CAVKZS010000051.1:0-23431 GCA_963660925.1 Eubacterium sp. CAG:38
TGGAATCGAACTTGGCGTAGGACATCTTCTGGTGGGTCAGGTTGGTCAGGAAGGTATCGTAGTTGGTGGTCTTGTAGCCGATGCCCATGCCGCCGGTCTCGTGGTCGGCGGTGACGAGGATCAGGGTCTCGTTGGGGTGAGCGTTGTAGAATTCTTCCGCTGCCTGCACTGCGTTGCTCATTTCCAGCACGTCGTGGATGGAAGCCGCCGCGTCGTTGGCGTGGCAGGCCCAGTCGATCTTGCCGGATTCGGTCATCAGGAAGAAGCCTTTCTTGTTGTTCAGCAGCTCAATGCCCTTCTTGACATAATCGGTCAGCTGCCATTCGCCTGCGGCGGCGTCCATGGCGTAGTTCATAGCCTTGCCGTCGGCCAGCGTCTCGGCGATGATGAGGGTCTTGCCCGCACCGGCGGTCAGGGCAGCAGCCCCGGCCTGTGTGGTGACGACGTTGTAACCGGCCTGTGCCGCGACCTCGTGGTTGTTGGGGCCGGTGCCGTCGCCGTTCACCTTCTGGAACTCGCCGCCGGCAAAATACTCGAAGCCGGAGTTTGCCAGCTCGACGCCGATCTGGTAGTAGTTCTTGCGGCTGCTCTGGTGGGCGTAGAACGCCGCCGGGGTCGCATGGTCGATGTTGACGGAGGACACCACGCCGACCTTGTAGCCTTTCTGGGCGTGGAGCTTCTCGGCAATGGTCTCATAGGGTACATCACGGGTCCACGGGCACATATTGATGACACCGCTCTCGGTCTTGTGGCCGGTGGCGATGGAGGTCGCGGTGGAAGCAGAGTCTGGGCAGAAGGACGTGCTGTCGTAGGTGGTCACGCTGCCGACTTCGGGGAAGGAGGTGAAGCTCAGGTCGGCCTCGGTGATGGCACCGTTGTTCTCGACGGTGCCCTTATAGAAACGGGCAGACTGGATCTGGGCGGTCCCCATGCCGTCGCCGATGAACAGGAAGATGTACTTGGGCTTCTTGGCAAAATCCAGCAGGCCGTTTTCCTCCTCCTCGGCCTGCTTTGCAGTGGGGGCTGCAGCGTTGGCCGCCACGGGAGCGGCCGCCATCATGCCAAGGGCCGAGGCAACGGCTCCGGCTTTCAGAAAACTGCGGCGGGTAATGTTCTTCTCTTTCATAGCAAATATCCTCTCTTTTGCAGAGCCGCCCGGCTCTTTTCGTTTTCTCTCTTGGGAACAGCCTTATTTTACCGGAGTTTTTCACACACCGAAACCATCCCGGTGCAAAACATGAGTAAAATAGAGGAGAGCTGTCCGCACCGTTCGTAAAAGACCGTTGCAGAATGTAAAATTCGAGCGCAGGGCACTCAATTTCATGTTTTGTGTGCCAACTGTCCCGATATGCCAATGGCTCCCCCTTTGGGGGAGCTGTCTGCGAAGCAGACTGAGAGGGCTATTGACATTCGTAATATTATATGTTATATAATATACAGATTTATCCATCATCCACCACAACGGAGGCTCACCATGAATTTTACCACCGGTGCGGCATTGCTGGACGCCATTGTGCTGTCGGTCGTCTCCCGGGAACCGGAGGGCACCTACGGCTACAAGATCACGCAGGAAATCAAAAAGGCCCTTGACCTGAGCGAGTCCACGCTCTATCCGGTCCTGCGGCGGCTGCAAAAAGACGGTTGCCTGACCGTCTACGACGCCACCACCAACGGCCGGAACCGCCGCTATTACATGATCACCCAAGTCGGCCGCGAACAGCTGGCCGCTTACCGTGCCGACTGGCGGCAGTACGCTGCCAGCATCGACCAGCTCTTAGAGGAGGACAACTATGACTCGAACCGAATATATGAAGTCTCTTGAGAAGCTTCTGGCCCCTCTGCCCGAAACGGAGCGTCGAGACGCACTCGACTATTACGATGAGTATTTCGATGCCGCCGGGAAATACCGGGAAGCTGAGACGATTGCCGAACTGGGAACACCCGAAGAGGTAGCCCAGAAAATTCTCGAAGGGCAGGATTTTGTTCCGGCGGAAGCTCCCTCTGCACCCAGCGAACCGGATTTCTCCTCCAAACGCCCGGTGAAAAAACGCCGCTCCCACTGGAAGCCCATCGCCGCCTGCGCCCTGCTGGCTGTGGCTGGCCTTGCTTTCATCGGTGCGCATATCCCGTTCCGCCGGGTCGTCACCACGACGGATGACGCCGTTGAGATCTCTTCCCTCACTTACCGCAATCTCGCCGTGGAGAACGGCTCGGCATCTTCGGTCTCCGCAGGCAGCTCCACGTTCAACGTCAGTCCAGACTGCCTGAAAAAGCTGAACCTCGATCTGGACATCGGCAGCGTGAAATTCGTCACCGAAAAGGGCCTGACCGAGGCCCGCATTGAGGTCCAGAACCGCGACAGCCGTTTTGAGACCGATTTTGACTTCAAGGAATCCGGTTCCCACTTCAACTACAAAGCCCCGAAAGGCTTCAGCCTGAATCCGAAAAGCCGGAAAAACGCCTTCACCTGACGATCTATCTGCCCGAGGGCTTTGAGATGGACAAGCTGGATGTGAACCTCGACATAGGCAGCCTCGACCTCGGCAGTCTCAAGGTCAAAGACCTGACCGCCGAGCTGGATATGGGCGACTGTACCGCAGACAACCTGACGGCAGACACTGCTGAGTTCGACCTTGATCTGGGCAATTTTACCGCAGCTTCGCTGACCGCCCGGCACGCTGAGATCGAGCTTGACATGGGGAATTTCACCCTCACGAACGCCAGCGTCTCCGATCTCACCGTGAACAACGACATGGGTGACATCAAAATCGGCCTGCTGACCGATGCGCAGAAGATCGACCTTGATACCGATATGGGAACCATCGAACTGACCGTAAGCGGCTCCCTCTCGGATTACGCGGTGGATGCCGCAAACGACTTCGGAACGCTGCGGATCGACGGGCAGAAGTATTCCGAGAAGTTCCAATCCCGTGGTTCGCGTGAGATCACCCTCACGAACGGGATGGGGTCGACGACCCTCACTTTCCAGAAATAAGCACGTTTTACGCAAAAACAGGACGCCTCCGATCTTCCGGAAGCGTCCTGTTTGTTATATCTTGTCAGATTTCAATTATGCGTTGAATTTTTCTTCGTCCAGCAGGCCCTCGCTCTTGGCCACGCAGATGCTTGCCACGGCGTCGCCGACGACGTTCAGGGAGGTAACCAGCATCTCAATGGGGCGGTTGATGGCGAGGATCAGCGAGTAGGCCAGCAGTGCGCTGTCGTTGACAAAGCCCACACCGGACAGAATGGTGAAGAGGATGACGGCCCCTGCACCGGGGGCAGCGGGGGTGCCGACCGAGGCCAGCAGTGCCAGCAGTGCGACCACTACCAGCTCGCCGGGGGTGACGGTGTAGCCCGCACAGCCTGCGATAAAGACGGTGGCGACCACCTGCATGATGGCGGTGCCGTCCATGTTGATGGTCATGCCCAGCGGCAGAACGAAGGAAGCGATGCTTTCATCCACGCCGAAGTCCTCGGTGCAGACCTTGATGTTCAGGGGCAGGGTGGCCGCACTGGACGAGGTGGAGAAGCCGAAAACTGCAACGTTGGCGATCTTCTTGATGAAGGTGATGGGGTTCTGCTTGGCACCGATGGCGATCACCAACGGGTACCCCACCAGCAGGAAGACGAAGAGCAGAATCACCGTGACCACCACATACACCAATGCGGGCTTGAGGTAATCAATGCCGTAGATGGCGAAGGTGCGGGTCAGCAGCACAAAGACCGCGAACGGCGCAAAGTTGGTGACGACGAAGTTCAGGAAAACGACCACCACATCGTTCACCTCGCCCAGCAGACGGCGCAGGGTGCTGGTGCGGCTCTCGCCCAGCACATTCATGCTCAGCCCGACGGCCACGGCAAGGAAGACGGAAGAAAGCACCGCGTTGTTGCTGCCAAAGGCGGTGATGATGTTGGAGGGGATGACGTTCAGGACAACGTTCAGGGGGTTGGAGCCGGTGGAACCGGTGGTGCCGGTCAGACCTTCGATGTGGGTGTTGAACAAGCCCATCGAATAGACGGCGTAGCCCACGCCGCTGGCCAGAGCCAACGCCATGAAGGAGCAAAGCAGGAACCAGAAGAGGGTCTTTGCGGAGATGCGGCCCATCGTGCGGGTGTCGGCAATGCTGCCGATGGCCAGCGAAATGGAGGTAAACACCATCGGGATGATAACCAGCTGCAACGCCTTGATGAACAGCTGTCCGATGATGTAGAAGAGGCCGATCGCACGTTCGGCACCCTCTGCCGTGATGTCTTGGAACAACAGGTCGTTGATGGTCTGCCACACGCCGCTGTTGCCGGAAGAAATCAGCTTCTCCCGCAGGAACATGAAGGCCAGACCTGCTGCCAGACCGCAAACCAGCGAGACGGCCATCTTTCGGGCCAGAGCTGCGCCGCTATTCTTGCTTTTTTCCATAATTGTCTCCTCGTTCGTCATTATTCAATTGTGTGTGTTTCGCATTCCGGTGCATTTTACCACAGTCCTTGTATCCATGCAAGCCGAAAATTCATAATTTCGACATCTTTTTGGCAGTAGTATGACTTATACGGCGAAACGAGCGTGATTTCTGGGGTTTTCGGCCCCCAAAGTGCAAAAAGATCCCGGCTGCGCAGCACGCTGCCGCGAAACCGGGATCTTGGATTTCTGTTTCTTTTTACTTCTGTTCAGCCTTGAACGCATTCAGGGCGGCGACCGTCTTGTGGTACTCGGCCTCCACCGGGGGTACCAGTTCGGCCACGCCGTCGAACGTCCGGCCGCGCAGAGCCTCGGTCAGGGCTGCTGCCGGAACATACAGGTTCTCAAAGCCGAGGTTCTGGCAGACACCCTTGAGGGTGTGGGCCGCGCGGAACGCATCCTCCGCATTGCCTTCTTTCAGAGCCGTCTGCAGGTTGGAAAAGCTGTTGTCGTCCAGAAATTTCAGGGCAAAGCGGGTGATGAAGGCTTCGCCGGGCAGACGCTCCATCGCATCCGGAAAATTTCCGCCGATGGCTTCATACACTTGCTGGATCGTCATGTTCGTCCCTCCTTATTCCCATCCGATCGGCTTGAGCGGCTTTTTCTCCGCGGGATGAAAGGCTTCCAGTTCATCCCGGATGCGGCTCTGGGCGTCGCTCAGGCAGTCCAGCAGCAGCGGATTGAACGCGCCGCAGGCCCCATTCTCGATTTTTTCCACCGCTTCCTCGTAGCTGACGTTTTTCTGGCCGCCTCTGCCCGCGATCAGGCCGTCGTAGGCATCGGCAAGACCCACCACCTGCGCCGAAATGGGGATCTGCTCTCCTTCCAGCCGGTCGGGATAGCCGGTGCCGTCGTACCGCTCGTGGTGCCAGTGGCAGATCTCCCGCGCCATCTTGACCAGCGGCTCGTCCTGATACTCCCGCAGGCGGTTCAGCACCTCTACACCCAAGATCGGGTGCTGGCGCATCTTCTGCTGTTCCTCCGGGGTCAGCGGGCCGGTTTTGCGCAGGATGCCGCCGCCCATCGCGATCTTGCCGATATCGTGCAGGGCCGATGCGGTGGTGATGAGGGTGCGTTCCTCGGCCGAGATGTCGTAGCGGTCGGTGATCTGGGCCAGCCGTTCCAGCAGGATGCCGGTCAGGATCTGCACCCGCTGGATGTGCTCGCCGTCCTCGCCGTTGTGCATGGCCGTGACCTGACTGAGGATGCCGATCATGATCCGGTCATTTTTCTCCCGCTCGTAGAACTGCTGGGCCACCATGGTGCTCAGCCGCCGCTGCTTGGCGTAGAGCCGGGTGGTATTGGACACCCGCCGCCGGACCACCCGCGCATCGAAGGGGCGGCTGATGTAGTCCACAGCCCCCAGCTCGTAGGCGCGGCGGACCACCGTGGTGGCGTCCTCGCTGGAGATCATAATGACCGGGATCTCTTCGAGCAGGCTGTGGCTGTTCATCCACGCCAGCACCTCGAAGCCGTCCATATCCGGCATCACGATGTCCAGCAGCACCAGCGCGACCTCGCCGCCGTGGATCTCCAGCTCCCGCATACACTCCACGCCGCTGGAGGCCTCTACGATCTGGAAATTTTCCATCAGAATTTCCCGCAGGATATCCCGGTTCATCTCCGAGTCGTCCACCACCAGCACCATGGGCTTGGGCGGCGCGGCAGGAGTCAGGGCCAGAAGGCCTGTGTCATCAGTGACGACGGCATTCTTCTGCCGCTTGGCCTGATACATCCGCTTGTCGGCCTGCCGCACGGCCTCTTCGACCGTGACGCCCGCCGAGAGCACGCCGCCGATACTGGCCGAGAGCTTGACCCGCTCATAGCCGGGCACAATGGTCTTGCTCAGGTTTTTGTTGATGATGGTCAGCTTGCGGATAAAATCATCCCGGGGAATGT
The DNA here is from genome assembly GCA_963660925.1 of Eubacterium sp. CAG:38. Lineage (GTDB taxonomy): Bacteria > Bacillota > Clostridia > Oscillospirales > Ruminococcaceae > Faecalibacterium. Next base: position 6,356 of record CAVKZS010000051.1, read on the forward strand.
CGGGCAGCACCAGCAGCAGCTCGTCGCCGCCGTACCGCACCAGAAAATCGGTGCCCCGGATGTTCTTCTGGATGATGGACGCCACTGTTTCCAGCACCTTGTCGCCGGCCTGATGGCCGTAGGTGTCGTTGCAGAGCTTGAAATCGTCGAGGTCGATCATGGCGATGCCCGCCGTCAGGAACTTATGGCGCAGGTTGTCCTCGTAATAGCGGCGGTTGTAGGCCCCGGTCAGCGGGTCGGTATAAAGCCACCGGTCGCTGAGGATCTTCTGGTTCAGGTTGCTGTCCATGGCCTGCACCATCTCGATCACGCTGGGTACGCCGTCCACTTCCACATACCGCGAAACCGCATAGTACACCCGGTCGCGGGTCACTTCCAGCTTGTTCTTCTGGCAGTGGTCGATCAGGGCTTCCCGGCTGATGCAGCGGGTGCAGGGGTGCTCGTTCTTCCACGGGGGCGAACACGGCTCCTGTTCCAGCGATTCCTTGGTCAGCAGCCGCACCACGTCGTATACCTTGCGGTAGCAGGCCATTTCTTCCTCGGCCTGCTGGCGGGTCAGCTGAATGTTGTTATGATCGGACATTGATTTTGCTCCTTCGTCTCTCGGCGACCCACAGCAGCAGCGACACATGGACCCTATCCGGAGCGCGTCAGCCATGTGTTTCTGGGCGGTTCTTCCGTTTGCTGCTTTTTCTTGTTTTTCTCGGATGTAATAGTAATTCTCAGAAGAAGAATATCACAATCTCTTCCAAAAATCAATCACATTGGTAGGGATTCCATACAATTTTATATTTTATTGAAAATTTTCTTCATTTTTCGGCCTGCGAACCGGTTTTACCTTGCTTTTTATACTTGAGCAGGGTCTTGGCGAGCTTTTTGCCGTCCAAAGGCTTGGCGATGTACTCGTTCATCCCGGCAGCACGGCCGCGGGCGATGTCGTCCGCAAAGGCGTTGGCCGTCATCGCAAAGATCGGCACTGTTGCGGCGTCCGGGCGGTCCAGCGCGCGGATGGCCTGCGTTGCCTCGATGCCGCCCATGACCGGCATCATCACGTCCATCAGGATCACGTCAAATTCGCCCGGCTGAGAGTCGGCAAACTGCTGCACGGCCTCTTGGCCGTTCCACGCCTTGGCCACCTGCACGCCTTCGCGCTCCAGCAGGAACTCGGCGATCTCCATGTTCAGCTCGTTGTCCTCCACCAGCAGGGCCTTCATGCCGGCGATGCTCTCCGCTTCGGCGGCCTGCCGCTCCTGCTCGATCCGCTGGGCGTCCAGCCGGAACTGCAGAGTAATGGTAAAGGTAGTGCCGACGCCCTGCTCGCTTTCCAGCCGGATGCTGCCGCCCATCTGTTCCACCAGCTGGCGGCAGATGGAGAGCCCCAGACCCGACCCCTGATACTTGGTGCGGGCACGGGCGCGTTCCTGCGTGAAGGGTTCGAACGCCCGCTTCTGGAACTCTTTGCTCATGCCGATGCCGGTATCGCTGCTGATGAATTCAAAAGTGGCTGTCTCGCCGTCCGATGCAATCTCCCGGGTGGTAAAGGTTGCGGTACCGCCCTCCTTATTATATTTGATGGCATTGCCGCCGATGTTCTGCAGGATCTGCTGCAGATGGAGCGGGCTTCCGATGAGGTAGGGGTGCTCGATCTCCAGCGGATCCTGCCGGATGTGGATGCCGCTGCCTTCCGCCTGTCCATACAGGATGCCCCGGGTACTGCCCATCACTTCCCGCAGGTCGAAAGGCTTTTCGTCCATCTGGATCTCGCCGGATTCCAGCTTGTTCATATTCAGCACACTGTTCACCAGATCCAGCAGGAAGCCCGACGCCTCCCAGACCTTTTTGCGGCAGTCGGCCTGCTTTTCGGGATCGTTGGGGTAATGGTTGCCGATCTCGATCATGCCGCGGATGCCGTTGATGGGGGTGCGCACATCGTGGCTCATCTGCCGCAGGAAATCCGTCTTGGCGCGGCTGGCGCGTTCCGCTTCTTCCACCGAGCGGCGCAGCTGCTCCTGATAGGCGTGCTCCCGTGCTTTTTCGTCCGAGATATCCCGGGTGGCGAACAGCACGGCAGCCAGTTGGCCGTCTGCATCGTACCGCTGTGGGATCAGCAGGCTCTGGTACCACCGGTGCCATTTGTCCTCGTAGTCCATAACGAGGTAATCGCTCTGTCCCATCCGCTGGGCAATGGTAGACGGATCGGTGAACGCGATAAAGCGTGCCTGCTCTCCCGGCTCAAGGCACATCCGCGCGATGGCTTTCAACTTGGCCGATGCGGTCCGGATGCTCAGCAGCTTGGATTCCAACCGGCCCGGCAGCTTGATGGGTTCCAGCTGATCCTCCTGCAGCTGGATCAGGAAATTGGTGCTGTACGCCCGGTTGATGGCGTTGATGGTGCGGTATTGTTTCCGGATCTGGGCCACGCTTTCCTGCTCGGCCCGGCCCTGCATCAGCAGATAGATCAGCCAGAACAGGATGTAGAGAAACGTGCCCGACAGCAGCACCGCGTTGCGGGTGGAAAAAACCGACGCCGCCGGGAACGCCGCATACAGCGTGTACCGGTCGCCGACCGTGGCCTTGGCCCCATACCACCGCCGTCCCTGAACCCAGAAGTGGATCATGGTGCAGTAGGAGTCTTTTGTCCGGGCCGTGTCGATTTTGGCCGACAGTGCTTCGATCTGCTCTGCCGTGGAGTCGTCGGTGCTGATGAATTTTTCCCCGTTCGTGATGCCGCCCACGCCGTCCAGCTCGAAATTATAGCCGTCCAGCAGCGTTTCAAAGGTGATGTCGTTGGCGTTGTTCTTGATGGAATTCTTGGTGAAATAGCAGATGACGACGCCCGCTTCATCCCCCTGCCGGGCCACGGCCGCCATATCCACTTCGACCCCGCCCCGCTCGGTACGGAGCATATAGACCTTTTTCGGGTATTGGATGATGTCGCTGATGTTCTGTCCGTTCTGGATCTCATCCTGCACCCACTCCGAGTCCGGTGTATCCTCCGACTGCAGCACGATGTTCCGGTCCTCATCCAAGATCAGGATGCCGCTGAGCCGCTGCTCGTAAGCATATTGATCCAGAAATTCCACATTCTGCTTGCTCTTCCGGGTCAGACGCTGGCTCAGCTCGGTCGTCTTATCCAGCAGGCGGATCAGGCTCTTGCTCTCATCGTTGGATTCATATCCTTCAAACCGGGAAACACGGCGGCTGAGCAGAGCCATGGTCTCCTGCATCGCTTTGGACGCATACTGGATGTCGTACCACGTCAGCGGCGCATACGAAACGATCAGGGCCGCGATGCCCAGCACCAGTGGGATCCCGAACCGCTTCCAATATCTGCGGGTCTCTTGCGGGTCCAGTCGTTTCATTGTTTTTCTCCCAACGCCTTCTGGACGTTCATTCCATGTTCTTCCACGATCGCGGCAATGGTGCCGTCCTGCCGCATTTCATCCAAGGTCTCTTGCAGTTGGGCCGGCAGGGCCGGGTCGTAGTTCTTCGAGAACGCCACGCCCTGCGACTTGGTTTCCAGATTTTCCTCCAGCACCCGGAACTCCGTCGGCGAAGAGGCGATCATATCCATCATCTCGCCCTCAAAGCCCACAACGGCGTCCGAATACCCCTTACTCAGGCTGGTGGTGGCCTGCAGCATATTGTCAAAGGCATACAAGGTCCCGATCCCGGGCACCGCCGGGTTTGTCTCTTGCAGCAGACACTGCTCGGCAAAGCTTCCGGCCTGCACTGCCACCCGCTTGCCCGCAAGGTCGGCCAACGATGTAATACCGCTGTCGGCCTGCACTACAACCACCTCGCTGGCGTAAAGGTAAGGGCCGACCCACTGATACTGGTCCTCTTTGCCCTCCATGGTCAGGCAGTCCCACAGGCAGTCGATTTCGCCGCTTTCCAGCAGCGCATCGGCATCGTCCCAGTCGATCCGCTGAAACACCGGTTCGTATCCCATCCGGCGGAAGGCTTCTGCGGCGATCTCTGCGTCAATGGCCACCGGTGCCGCCATCATGCTCAGATCCGAATAGGCGTCGTAGCTGTCCTGCCCGATCACGATCTGCGGCAGCTCCGGGTCCCGGCTGCTCACATAGACCGATCCAACGCAGCACAAAACCACCGCTGCGATCAACAGCAGGCAGATCCTCCGGAACCATTTTTTCTTCAGCATGATCCGCCCTCCTGTCGATTTTTCGTCTTTCTTCTTATTTTTAATAATAGCACGGTTTGCCGTTTCGTGTCAATTCAAGAGGCCCGCTTTTCATCGCTTTTCGCTGAGAAACCAGCAAAAAAACGGACACTCTGGGCCATGCCGCGGAGTGTCCGTTTGATAAGTTTTTTTAATTTATTGGATTTTATTTTTCGGGATCCTCGCAATACTCCCGGATAGCCTCCACCGTGATGCCATACTGGGTCTGTACCTCCGGCAGCAGGGCGCGGGCTTCCTCCAGCTTTCCGGCCCGCAGCAGCTCGGTCATGGTGCTGAGCGGCTGGATAAGGTTCGAGATCGACAAGCTCTGGCAGATGCCCTTCAGCGTATGGGACGCACAGAACGCAGCCTTGACATCGCCCTTCTCAAATGCCTCGAGCAGGTCGGGATAGCTGGGATCGTCCGGAAATTTTTTCAGAAACCGCTCGACCAGATCCTGACGGTAAAAGCGTCCGATCACGTCCTTGTAATTTCCACCCATTTTGTCATAGGTCTCGTTCAGTGTCATGCTGCATCCTTCCCGGCTGATGTCGAAAACCGCCTGTTTTGCACGAATTTCCGTAAAAAAAGGCTGTAAGTGTACCCCCCCCCCCGGGAAAAAGGGAGTACCCATTGCAGCCGAACTACCTTCTGCCTTTCCCGCCCGGGGGAGTACAGAAGGCTCCTAACTTTGCGTCCCTGACTCGCATCAGGTTTGCTAAAATTCTTTTATTAATTTATGTATTTATGATAGCATACCATGCCCCGGAAGTCAAGCTTCCGGGACTTTTTCCGGATCTTTTTCGGAAAAATGTTTCATCCGGAAAGATTCTTATAGAAAAGTCCGACTTATAAAAGAAAATTTTACAAAACCGTGAATTTTCTGTATCTTAACCATGGACAACTTTGCGCCGGACGTGTTAGAATGAGTTCTGTTCTCTTCCCCGCTGCTGCGCGGGCAGCGGACAGAACCTTGATGAAACGAATAGGAGGAACTTTCATGCTCGAAAAAGTCTTTCATCTGAAAGAGAACCACACCGATGTCAAGACCGAGATCATGGCCGGTATCACGACCTTTATGACCATGGCTTACATCCTTGCGGTCAACCCCAACATCCTGTCGGCCTCTGGCATGGACGCAAACGCCGTCCTGATCGCCACCTCGCTGGCATCCTTCGTCGGCACCGCTCTGATGGCTCTGCTGGCCAACTACCCCTTTGCACTGGCCCCCGGCATGGGCCTGAACGCCTACTTCTCTTACACCGTCGTTCTGACCATGGGTTACAGCTGGCAGCTGGCTCTGATGGCCGTCTTCGTGGAGGGCATCATCTTCATCGTCCTCTCCCTGACCAACGTCCGTGAGGCCATCTTCAACGCCATCCCCATGACCCTGAAGAGCGCGGTCAGCGTCGGCATCGGCCTGTTCGTCGCCTTCGTCGGCCTGCAGAACGCCAAGCTGATCGTCAACAGCGACTCCACCCTCGTCACCTACCAGCACTTCAAGGGCGAGACCTTCCACAGCATCGGCATCGGTGCCATCCTCGCTCTGGTAGGCGTGCTCATCACCGCCATCCTGCTGGTCAAGAAGGTCAAGGGCGGTATCCTGTACGGCATCCTTATCACTTGGGTGCTGGGCATGATCTGCGAGCTGACCGGCATCTACATCCCGGACGCCGATGCCGGTATGTACTCCGTCATCCCCACCGCTTTTGTCAGTTTTGACTTCTCTTCCCTCGGCAAGACCTTTGGTCAGGTGTTCAAGACCGATTTCTCGGGCGTTGGCATCCTGAACTTCTTCGCCGTCATGTTCTCCTTCCTGTTCGTGGACCTGTTTGATACCCTCGGCACCTTGATCGGCGTTGCTTCCAAGGCCGATATGCTGGACGAGGACGGCAAGCTGCCCAACATCAAGGGTGCTCTGATGGCCGACTCCATCGCCACCTGCGCCGGTGCTGTGCTGGGTACTTCCACCACCACCACCTTCGTCGAGAGTGCTTCCGGCGTCACCGAGGGCGGCCGCACCGGTCTGACCAGCATGACCACCGGCGTGCTCTTCCTGCTGGCCGTCGTGTTCAGCCCCCTGTTCCTGACCATCCCCTCCTTCGCCACTGCTCCGGCTCTGATCATCGTGGGCTTCTACATGATGGGCTCCGCACTGAAGATCGAGTTCGACGATCCGGCTGAGGGCATCCCTGCCTTCCTGACCATTCTGGCCATGCCCACCGCTTACAGCATCTCTGAGGGCATCGCGATCGGCGTCATCTCTTGGACCCTGCTGAACCTCATCACTGGCAAGGCCAAGGAGAAGAAGATCAGCCCCCTGATGTATGTGCTGACCGTTCTGTTCATTCTCAAGTACGTTCTGCTGTAACTTGCTCACAGCAAAAAATGGCTCCTGCCGTCCAGCAGGAGCCATTTTTTGTTACTTGTTTTTGTGGGGAATGTGGATCTCTGGGATCGCTACGTTGTCGTAGTGGATGCTTTCCTCGGAGTGTTCCGCCGGGTCGGTGTGCTTCACCTTGCCGGTGTGGTACTCAGGGAACGCCAGATTCTCGTCCGCAAAGTGCTCCGCGTGCTCGGCCTTGGAGTAATGCTCCCAGCTCTGCCAGTGCTTCTCGTGGAGCCATTTCCGCAAATGGTGCCGGATCTTCATGCTATCCTCCTTAGATCAGGTTGATGAAGAGTGTGATCACAAGGCTGTTCAGGAAATCCGCGAACAGACTGCCGACCAGCGGGATCAGCAGATACGCCTTGACCGAGGGGGCATACTTTTCGCAGACCACCTGCATATTCGCCATGGCGTTGGGCGTCGCGCCCATACCAAAGCCGCAGACGCCCGAAACGATGACCGCCGCATCGTAATCCCGGCCCATGACGTTGTAGACCACGACCACGACATAGACCAGCATCAACAAGGTCTGGCCCAGCAGCAGCACCACCAGCGGGCCGGCAAGGTCGGCCAGCTGCCAGAGCTTCAGGGTGATCATGGCCATACCGAGGAAGAGCGACAAACTGATGCCGCCGATGTCGTTGATCTCGCCCATGTAGGTGGTGAACTTGCCGCTGTACTCCCCGACGTTCCGGATGCAGGCGGCAGCGATCATCGCGCCGATGTAGATGGGGAAGGTCATCCCCGTCAGGGAGAGCAGATCCGAGATCAGGGTGCCGATGCCAATGGCGATGATCAGCTGGAACACCGCCGCCGGATACATACTGGCATGACGCTCGTGCTTGATTTCTTCCTCCACCAGCAGGCTGTCGTCCTCGGGGACGACGGTATCCAGCAGGTGGTGCTTCTCGATCAGGGTCTTACCGATGGGGCCGCCCATCACGCTGCCCGCAATCAGGCCGTAAGTGGCCGCTGCGGTGCAGATGGTGGCCGCACCGGTCACGCCCATGCCTTCCATCACCGGGCCGAAAGCACCGGCTGTGCCGTGGCCGCCGACCATGGGGATGGAGCCGGTGCACAGACCCACCAGCGGGCTGAGGCCCAGCAGTTTCGCCAGCCCGACGCCCAGAAAGTTCTGGCTGACGATCAGCAGGATGACCAGCCCCAGAAACAGGATCAGGCTCTTGCCGCCGCTTTTCAGCACCTTGAGGTTGGCCTGAAAGCCCACCGAGGTGAAGAAAAAGACCATGCAGACTTCCTTGAGCACATCGTCAAAGGCAAACTCAGCGATGCCGGTCACATAGCACACGCAGGTAAAGATAGCGAACAGCACGCCGCCGACGACCGGAGCCGGGATGCAGAACCGCTCCAGCACGCGGATCCTCCCGCGCAGAAACCGACCCAGCATCAGCACCACCACTGCGGCGGCAAGGGTCTGGTACATATCCAATTCAATCAACATAAGTTCCCTCTTATTCAAATCCGTAATTGCAAGCTTTTATTATAGTCATCTTCGACGTGAAATGCAATCACTTTTTGAAATTTCGAGGGTTCCTCAGCCGCCGAACAGCCCGAAAAAGCTGGTGTGCGTAAAGCCCAGCACCAGAAACAGCACGATCAGCGCAAACAGCACCCCGATGATGATGTCCATCTGTTTGACCGTCAGGGGGAACTTGTCGTAGATCTTCTCCTTGGGGTTGACGTAATTGGGGTCGCCGTTGTTCAGCAGCTTTTTGCCGCTCTCGCCGCCCGCCTGCGCCTGCCGCAGGGCCTCCATCTCGGCCTGCTCCTTGGCAAGCTCGGCTTCCCGCGCCGCCAACGCCGCCTCCCGCCGCGCGAGTTCGGCTTCTCTGTCCTGATTGTTTTCCGTCATTGGAACCTCCTGTTGATGCAAATTTCCGACCTCTTTGCCAAAGCCTCTCACTTTGGGAGAGGTGGCAGTGCGAAGCACTGACGGAGAGGGCGAGGCCGCTGTCAATGAAGCACAACTGGTTGCGATACGACGTCTCTGTCTGTCCGAGCAAGCATCGTTCGCTTTCGCGCTCCAACTTTGCCATCCTCGCCCTCTCAGTCGCATTCGCGCCAGCTCTCCCAAAGGGAGAGCCCTTGGCATTCCGTTCAGCTTATTATACCACACAAACCACAAACCGCCCACTGTTTTCCAGCGGGCGGTCCGAGTGGTGCTCTCTTTTTGGGTTGTGATTACTTCTTGGCGAGGTACTTGCGGATATCAATGGCGACAGCCACGATGATGACAAGGCCCTGCACGATGTAGGTGTAAGAAGAGTTGACGTTCATAAACTGCAGAGCGACCTTCATCAGCTCAAAGACCAGAACGCCGACCAGAATGCCGGGCACGGTGCCGACACCGCCGGTGGTGGAAACGCCGCCGATGGTGGAAGCAGCGATAGCATCCAGCTCATAGCCCTGTGCGGTGTTGACGGATGCGCCGCCGGACTTAGCCGCCAGCAGGCAGCCGGCCAGACCGAACATACAGGAAGCCAGAATGTAGATGCGAATCTTGGTGGCGGCGACGTTGACACCGGCGACCTCAGCAGCAGCTTCGTTGCCGCCGATGGCGTACATATACTTGCCGTGGCGGGTCTTGTTGTACAGGAACCAGAAGCCGACGGCCACGACCAATGCGATCCAGATCAGGACAGGCACACCGATGATGGTGTTGGAGGCCAGAGAGGTGAAGTTCTTGTTCAGGGAGCCGATGGGGGTACCGCCGGTGTAAACGAGGCAGATACCGTAGACCACCTGCTGCATACCCAGCGTAGCGATGAAGGGCTGGACTTTCAGGTAGGAAACGACCAAACCGTTGCACAGACCCACGATGGCGCAGATGGCGATGACGAGGATGAAGACCACCGGAGTAGGCAGGGTAGGCAGATTGGGATAGAACTTACCCGCTGCGCCCTCGGTCTGCGCAAAGATGCAGGCGAGGCAGGCAGCGAAGCCAGCCAGACGGCCGGCCGACAGGTCGTTGCCGGTGGTGATCAGACAGCCGGAAATACCCAGCGCAATGATGTAGCGGATGGACACGTTCTTGAACAGGTTGATGAGGTTTGCAACTGCGAAGAAGTTGGGGTGGATGATGCCGACGACCAAAGACACGAGCAGCATCAGGACGATGATGGCGTTGTTTCCAAGCCACTGTTTGACGGATTTACCCGTTAATTTTTTCTTGGTAGCTTCCACGATAGACAGCCTCCTTGTTTACTGATTGGCCGCTGCCTCGGTGGGCGCGGTCTCAAACTGGGTCGCCAGAGCCATGATGTTCTCCTGCGTGGCTTCCTTGCCGTCGATAAAGCCGGTGATGCGGCCATCGCACATGACCATGACACGGTTGGACATACCGATGATCTCGCTCATTTCGGAGGAGATCATGATGATGCTCTTGCCCTGCTTGGCCAGATCTGCGATGATGCAGTAAATTTCGTACTTGGCACCGACGTCGATGCCGCGGGTCGGCTCGTCGAGGATCAGGACGTCCGGGTTGTTGGCCAGCCAGCGGGCGATCAGCACCTTCTGCTGGTTGCCGCCCGACAGACTCTTGATCTGGGTCTTGGGGCTGGGCACCTTGATGGCCATCTTCTCTTTGTTGGTCGCCACCAGATCAAGGATCTTCTTGTCGTCCAGCATGATGGGGCCCTTGCGCAGGGAGTCCAGCGAAGCGATGGAGATGTTATCGGCCACGCTCAGCACGCCCATGATACCGGTGGCACGGCGGTCCTCGGTCAGCAGAGCCACGCTCTTCCGGATGGCGTCGCGGGGCTGCTTGATGGTGACTTCCTCGCCCTTGATCCAGACTTTGCCGGAGGTGTGGGCACGCAGGCCGAAGATGCCTTCCATCAATTCGGTGCGCTGTGCGCCGACCAGACCGGCCACGCCGAGGATCTCGCCCTTCTTCAGCTCGAAGCTGCAGTGGCGGAAGGAACGGGGATGGATGGAGGTGAAGTCCTCCACCTTCATCATGATCTCGTCGGAGGGGTGGTTTTCCAGCGGGGGATACAGGTTCGACAGCTCACGGCCGACCATCTTGGCGATGATCTGCTCCTTGGTCATGTCGGCCACATCCCACTTGCCGATGTACTTGCCATCGCGCATGATGGTCACTTCGTCGGCGATGACCTTGATCTCGTCCATCTTGTGGCTGATGTAGACCAGTGCCACGCCCAGAGCCTTCAGCTCCCGCATGATACGGAACAGCGACTCGACCTCGTTCGCGGTCAGCGAAGAGGTGGGCTCGTCCAAGATCAGAACCTTGCAGTTTGCGGAGACCGCCTTTGCGATCTCGACCATCTGCATCTGTGCGATGCTCAGCGAGCCAAGCTTTGCATGGGAATTGATGTCCAGCTTCAGCTTTTTCAACAGCTCGTCGGTATCTTTGTACATCTTGGGGTGATCGACCACCGTGACGGGGCCGTATTTCTTGGTGGGGTAGCGGCCCAGCCAGATATTTTCGGCCACGGTACGGGCCGGGATGGGCTGCAGTTCCTGATGCACCATCGCAATGCCGCGGTTCAGTGCATCCAGCGGGGTGGGGATAACGACCTTTTCCCCTTCGTATTCGATCTCGCCCTCGTCCATCTTGTAAATGCCGAACATACATTTCATCAGGGTGGACTTGCCGGCACCGTTCTCGCCCATCAGGGCCATAACTTTACCGGGGCGGAGCTCCAACTGCGCGTGGTCCAGTGCTTTGACACCGGGGAAGGTCTTGACCACGCCTTTCATTACCAGACGGTATTCTGACATTCCGCAGAGCCTCCTTGTCTATGGATTGGAGTGCCGCTGTGAAAAACTGGAAACAGCTTTCTAAAACAAGGCGCGTGCGCGGAGACAAGTTCTCGCACGCACGCGCTTTTTAGCTTTCAATCAAAGCTGTTTCGTTTCACTGCGCACCTTGCAACTGTGGGGATTTGCCCCGCTGTCCGATTAGAGGTACTGAGCAGCGTTCTCGGTGGTGACCTTGACGTAATCGACCCAGTAGTACTCTTCGACGTCCTTGCCCTCGACGTACAGCTTGGTGGCGGCTGCAGCGGCGGTAGCCTGACCCACGTCGTCGTTCAGAACGGTACCGGTCATCTTGCCATCGACAACGTTCTGGACAGCTTCCTTCAGTGCGTCAACACCGACCAGATAGATGTCCTTGCCGACGGTGCGGCCAGCCTGCTCGATGGACTGCAGAGCACCCAGAGCCATAGCATCGTTGTTGCAGAAGACGACTTCGATCTGATCGCCGTACTGTGCCAGAGCGTTTGCAACGTCCTGCTGTGCGGTGGTCTGATCCCAGTTGTCCAGATACTCGTACAGGCACTCGACTTCCTTGCCGGCGTCGGTCAGAGCCTTAATGGAGTACTCGGTACGATACTGAGCGTCGATGTTCTCGGGGTCGCCCTTGCACATAATGTAAGTGACCTTGCCGTCACCGTTGATATCGCCCTGCGTCTCGGTCTCGAGGATCAGCTCGCCCTGATAGGTACCGGACTGACGTGCGTCTGCACCAACGTAGCAGCACTTGCCAGCGTAGGAGTCCAGAACGGCCTTGTCCGGCTCACGGTTGATGAAGACGATCGGGGTCTCAGACGGCGAAATGGTATCGACGATGGTCTGAGCGGAAGTGGTCTGGACGGGGTTGATGACCAGAACGTCCACACCCTGCTGCAGGAAGGTGTTGATCTGCTCGGTCTGGGTATTCTGGTCGTTCTTGCCATCGACGATGGTGACGGAATAGCCCATATCCTTCAGGTACTCTTCCAGATCGGTGCGGTACAGGGTCATGAAGTTATCAGCGAACTGATAGATGCAGACGCCGATGTCTGCAGAACCGGAAGCAGCAGCCTCAGAGGAAGCAGCTGCAGAAGATGCAGCCACAGAAGAAGCAGCAGTAGAGCTGCTGGAACCGCCGCAGGCGGTCAGGACGCCAGTTGCGCCCACAACAGCAGAAGCCTTCAGGAAATCACGACGCGAAATCATTTTCATAATAATTGTTCTCCTTCATTCGCTTATCACAGCATTCCATGGAACGCATTTTCACACGTTTCATGATTTCTGCTTGTATTATAACCGTCTGGCAAACCGTTCGCAAGAGAACAAATCACCAAGATTCTTCGCTTTATCTTGTGCATCTTTCACAATACGATTTGTTGCATCCCAATTTCTTTTTTACAGCAGGCACAATTTTTCATGAATCGGCAACCGTAGTACAAAATTCCCGTCTTTGTCGGATATTTTTGTCGATTTTTCTCATTGTTTTGATAAAATAAGACAGGCCGAAGCAACATTTTCACATGAGCTTCGGCCTGTTGTTGTATTTCAGATTGTTTTTGTGCGTTTTTTGCGCAGTTCCGGGACATTCCGGGATCGTTTCAGCCGGTTTTCCATTTCCGGATCTCTGCTATACGGTTTGTAATAATTTTGTCATGCTTTTTTCTTTTTCAGCAGCAGCACCACCGTCAGCAGGGCAGTCAGGGCCTCGCTTGCCGGGAACGCCGCCCAGACGCCGTTCATCCCGAACAGCGCGCTCAGCACCAGAGAGCAGGCAACGATGGCCACCATGCCGCGACAGAGCGAGGTCGCCGAGGCTTCCGCCGGGCGGTTCACCGCGCCCAGATAGCCGGCCGCCACGATGTTGAAGCCCGCGAAGAAGTAGCCGGCGAAGTACATCCGCATTCCGGTGTGGGCGAATGCGGCCATCTGGAGCGAGTTCTCGCTGTTGAACACCGCCACCAGCGGGTCGGTGAAGCCAAAGACGACGCCGTACAGCGCAGCCGCCAGCACCAGTGCGGTGCCGGTGCCGAGGAAGAGCAGCTTCTTCGCACCGCCCATGTCATTCTTGCCGTAGCAGGAGCTGACCAGCGGCTGTGCGCCCTGCGCCACGCCGTTGAAGATGGCCGTCGCCACCAGCGCGAAGTTTGCGATGACGCCGTAGGCTGCAACGGCCACATTGCCGGACAGCCGCAGGAGCAGCAGGTTAAAGACCGTGGTGGTCACGCCCGAGGACAGCTCGCCCACAAAGCCCGAGATTCCCAGCTGGCAGCTCTGGGCCAGCAGCCGGATGGACGGGGCCTTGCGCAGGAAGCGGACCGTATTCGACTTCTTGAAGAAGTGGCGGCTGCAGATGCAGATGCTCAACACCGGTGAAACAGCGGTGGCCAAGGCTGCACCGGGCAGGCCCAGCCCCATGGGGAACATGAAGATGTAGTCGAACACCACGTTGAACAGGCTGCCGCTCAACGTCGCCACCATCGCCAGCGAAGGGTCGCCGTCGTTCCGGGTAAAGGCCGACACGATGTAGTTGCACATGAAAAACGGCGTGAACAGCAGGAAAATACGGGTGTATCCCGTACCCAGTGCCACGATCTCGGCGTCGCCGCCCATCAGCCGGAGCAGCACTTCCGGGCAGAAGATGCCCGCCAGCAAAAAGGGCACCGACAGGATGCAGGCCGAGAAGATGGCGTTGGAAAAATACCGCTGTGCCCGCTCGTCGCCCTGCGCCCGCAGAATGGCGTACCGGGTGGCCGAGCCAAGGCCGATCATCGAGCCGAAGGCAAAGATCAGGTTGTAGATGGGCAGGCAGAGGTTGAGCAGGGTCACGCCGTCGGTGCCCGCCGCCTGCGAGATGAAATAGGTATCGGCCAGAATGTAGCAGGAGGTTCCCAGCAGGCCGAAGATGTTCTGGGATACATATTTAAAATACTGCTTTGTCAGGTTCATTGCGTTTTTATGGATTCCTTTCTCATTCGATCGAAGTTTGTCAACACCAATTGCACAAACTGCCGCTTGGGTGTATACTGGACGCATTGTTTGTCCGGAAGGAGGGTCTCATCGTGTCCGCACTTTATTGCATCGGGGAAGTCTGGCTCCGCCTCTCCCCTGCCGATGCCGGCGATTCACTGGCGCAGGCCGGGGCGTTCCGCGCCCAAGTTGGCGGAAGCATCACCGCGCTCTGCACCGAAGTCGCGCGTCTGGGCGGTCGTGCCGCTCTCCTGACCCAGCTGGGCGACGATCCTTTCGGCCACCGCATCCAAGCCGAGCTGGATGCCGCAGGCGTGGACACCCGGCATATCCGCTTCACTTCCGAAGCGCACACGCCGGTCTGTTTCGCGGACGATGCCGATACGCTTTCCTATCCCGGGGCTGGGCGGAATTTCCCGCCCGAAGCACTGGACACCGGTTTTCTCGCCGATGCCGCCGCCCTGCATTTCACCACCGGAGGCTTATTGGACAGCCCGCTGCGGTACACCCATTTGAAAGCGATTGCCGCCGCCCGGGAGCAGGGCGTGCCGGTCAGCTTTGCGCCCTGCCTTGAGCCTGCGCTCTGGAAGAATGCAGACTTTCTGCGGCAGACCTTTTTCTTATTTTTGCCGCAGGCCGACCTCGTTTTTCTCACCGAGGACGAGCTGGAATTTCTGTTCGGCTCCCGGGAGCTGCGGACGGCATTGTTTGCTCTCTTCACCGGCCACATCCAGTTCGTCGGCTGTGTCGGTCCGCAGGAAACGTGGCTCGTGACCCGGAACAGCGTGCAGCGGCTCAAAGGCTCCTTTTCCCGCGAGACGGTTTACGCGCAGGTATTGTCTCAATTGATGTCCTCCAAGTTGCCGCCGTCCGGGATCTCCCGGTGGAATCCCAAGGCGGTGGAGATCAGCTCTTTCGTCGATTCCACTTCTCCTGCATAAGGATACGTCTCGCATCGTTTTTCAAATTTCAACCGGACCGCCTCGGCCTTGAGGCGGTCTTTTTCTGCCAGCAGAGCGACCGTGTATTCCGCCGCCATGATGGACAGGTAATCTTTCATCTGCTTGCGGAAGACCTGCATTTCCTTGCTGTCCCATCGCGTCAAATACGGCTCAGCATCTTCGCCCAGCACCAGCGCGCAGTATAGCCGGTCGCAGAGGAACAGGTTTTTATGAAGAGCCATGATGCCGGTCTGCTTTGCGTTCAGCTCATCTATCAACTGTGCCGCCTCGCTGAAGCGGTGCTCGTCCATCAGACGGTTCTCGTGCAGGACAGCTGTCACCGACGTAATGCCGTTTTGGAGCTGTGCATCGGTCGGCATTGTGAACCATTCTTCCGGCATATCCTTCAGCCGGACGCCTTTTACCTGCTCGGCGTTAAGGCGCAGCTGCACCCAGAGGGAGCGGAGGGCGGCCGGGTCCTTGCCCATCGAGAGGGCATTTTTGCCGTCGTTGCAGACCTCACCCATATCCATCGGCACTCCGTTCAGGGCTGCGTTAAGCAAGCCGACCACAGTCTGCATCACAAAAAACAGGCGCACGAGCGCGTTTTCCCGGAAGGCAAATCCCAGCAGACCACAGATGACCGCCGTCAGCAGGTTTGCCAGTGTTCCACCCAGATTGTAGAGGAGGTAGGGCATTTTTCCATCTTTCAGCTCCGGCGGCTCCAGCAGGCACTGGCCGCCGGTTCCGGCCAGAGAGAAGCGGTGCAGGCGGATGCTGCCATTTTCTTTCTGCCACATCCAACTTCCGACCCGGAAAGAGACGAATTGATATCCGGTCAGCAGACCGCAGACCAGATGTCCGCCCTCATGCAGGATGAGCTGCGCATAGATGCCGACAAAGGTGGCCGCGATCCAATACAAAATCTGCGGCAGGTTTTCACCGTGCAGCACACCCGATTCATCTACGGTCTCCGCCAGCGTATATCCCAGCAGTCCACCGACTGCGCCCCACAGCAGGACCATCAGGATATTTGCCAGCCAAGTCGTTCCGGATTTTTTTGTTTTCGGCTCTTTCATCCGTCTCGCCCCCTTACAGTGCCCCCTAGGATATCACAATCCGGCCCCAAAAACAAGCATCCACGCAGAAAAACCGCCGCACTCAAACGAGCACGGCGGTTTTTCCTGTGTTTCAAATTCCTACTGGAGAAGAAGGATGAGTTTGGCAGTTTTTAGTGGATGAACACCGGGCCAAGCGGGTTGGCGATGGGGCTGACATAGCCGCCGATCAGCTTGGGGATTGCCAGACTGATGTCGGGGATATAGGTCAGCAGCAGCAGAGCGATGAACATACACAGATAGAACGGCAGAGTCGCCTTGACGACCTTTTCCATCGGGCGTTTTGCCACGGCAGAGCCGATGAACAGAACCGCGCCGACCGGAGGAGTCAGCAGGCCGATGCCGCAGTTCAGAACCACGACAATACCGAACTGGATGGGATCGATGCCGATGGACGTTGCGATGGGCAGCAGGATCGGGGTAGCGATCAGGATGATGGGAGCCATATCCATGATGCAGCCCAGAACCAGAAGGATGAGGTCGATCAGCAGAGCGATGATGTAGGGGTTATCGGTCAGACCGGTAATGGCATTAGCAGCCAGATCCGGAACATGCAGCATGGTCAGACAATTGCCGAAGACAGCCGAAGTCGCGATCAGGATCAAAACGATGGACAAGGTGTTGACACACTCATCCAGCGCACCCCAGACCCCCTTCCAATCAAGACCCTTGTAGATAAACACGGACACGAACAAGGAG
>CAVKZS010000052.1:0-7164 GCA_963660925.1 Eubacterium sp. CAG:38
CCGGAACAGGGGGATGTCCATCTGGTGATTGATGAAGCTGTCCACCTTCAGCACGTTGCCCTCGCGGACAATACCATCTTTTCGGATACGATCTTCCAGCAGTTTCATAGTCTCTTGTCTCCTCCAAGCTCTTATGCCGTATTATTTTCACCTAGTATACCGAATCCCGGCTCCTTTGGCAAGGCTTTTGCCGCCGAAAACTGACAAAAAGTTCCCCGCGATTTTACGCGCTTCTTGTAAAAGTCCGACTCTTGTGAAAATTCCGAAAAGTCGGCTCCCACAGCCGGGCGGATTTGGATTTTCCTCTCTTGTTTTCTTAAAAATTTTGAGTATACTGTAAGCAAGCGGAGCGGAATGCTCCACCGCGGAGCGCAACGGCTGCTGTGGGCCGGTGCGTCTTGAGAGAAGAAGGAGTTTACTTATGAAAACAGGATTGATCCTTGAAGGCGGTGCCATGCGCGGGATGTTCACCGCCGGCGTGCTGGATGTTCTGATGGAGCATGGGATCGAGGCGGACGGCACCATCGGCGTTTCGGCCGGTGCCGTGTTCGGCTGCAACTACAAATCCCACCAGATCGGCCGGACCATCCGGTACAATACCGAATACTGCAATGATAAGCGGTACGCCAGCTTCCGGAACCTTTTGCGCACCGGCAACCTGTACAGCGAGCAGTTCTGCTACCACGATGTGCCCGAAAAGCTGGATCCATTTGACACCGAGACCTTCCGCAAGTCGCCCATGGACTTTTTTGTCGTCTGCACCGACGTCCGGACCGGCGACCCCATCTACCACAAGTGCCGCACCGGTGACGCCGAGGACATCCAGTGGATGGAAGCCTCCGCGTCCATGCCGCTGGCGGCCAAGATCGTCAAGATCGGCCACTATTCCCTGCTGGACGGCGGTGTGGCCGATTCGATCCCTGTTCGCTTCTTCGAATCCATCGGCTACAAGCGGAATCTGATCGTCCTGACCCAGCCCAAGGGGTTCGTCAAAAAGAAGAACCCGATGCTCCCGGCCATCCACGCCAAGTATTTCCGGTATCCGGCCTTTGTGGAAGCCGTCGCCGACCGTCACGAGCGGTACAACGAGACGCTTTCCTATATCTCGATGTTGGAACAGTCCGGCAAGGATTACGTCATTCGTCCGCCGATCCCGCTGGAGATCGGTTCCATGGAGCGCGACCCCGCCCAGCTGCGCCGGGTCTACGAGACCGGCCGCGCCGTGGCTGAGATCCAGATCGACAAGATCCAAGCTTTCTTCGCGCAGGTCAAGGCCGAACCGGAAGCCTGATTTCATTTTCATACAACATAAAACAACAGGGCCGCTGCGTTCGTGTGAACTGCAGCGGCCCTGTTTGTTTATGCTTCTTTTTCCCGGTCGTCCGGGGCATGGTACACTTCCAGATAGACCTGTTTGCGGGTCTCATAGAGCTGTGTTTTCAGCGTCTCGCGGAAAACCGAGTCGTCGAACAGATCCACCACATAGGGAGCGTAGCGAGTGCCCTTCTGGGCATAGAACTCTTCGATCAGGGCTTCCAGCGGCTTCGCGGCCGTGTAGCAGCGGCCTACGTTGTCGGTGGCGGCATCCAGCGAGTCGGCCACGTTCAGTACGTCCACAATGGCCTTCATCTCGGGGCGGCAGCTGCCATATCCCTTGGGATAGCCGCCGCTTTCGTCGTAGAAGCGGTGGTGGAACAGTGCCGCCTGCGCCAGATCCGCTTCGTGGCCGCAGGCCGCCAGCAGGTGGTAGCCGAACGCCGGGTGGAGCTGGATGCAGGCAAATTCCTCGTCCAGCAGCCGCCGGGAGTTGGTGCCGATGTACATGGTCACCGAGTTCTTGCCGATGTCGTGGTACAGGCCGCACTCGTAAGCCAGAGCGCAGAGGTCACCCGCGTGCTGCTGCAGCTCCTCCACGGTCTGATATCCCATCAGGCCGATCAGCGTTTCAGGGTGGGCTTCCAGCAGCCGGGCAAGGCAGACCTGCGTCAGGTGCGCCACCATCAGGGAATGCACATAGGTCGGCTTGTGGCTTGCCAGCAGATACTTGAGCATTCCGGTCCGCGCCCAGTCTTTCAGGTAGGGCTGCGCCTCGGCCAGATCCCACACGGCCATATTGACAGCCCGCGGATACCGGGTCGCCGGCATCTGGTCCAGATACCGGATGCAGTTGTCCTGAATGGTCCGGATGCGGCCGCCCAGCTCCCGCATATCCTTGTGGGAAAGAAGACCGATATAGTGGAACGCATGACTCGGCAGACCAAGGTTGTTGTTGACGCCGTCGGCCGAGTAGTCATTGGGGTCTACCTGTTCGATCTGATCCAGCAGCTTATCCGCGACCTGCCGGATGGTGAACCGCCCGGCATGGAATTTCGCCGCCCAGTAAAAATAGGTGACCCGCCAGTTCTGGAGACGGGCTTCCTCGCCCTTGTTTTCCCCGCACGTTTCATAGACGTACTTCGCCGCTTCATAGACCCTTGCGGCGATCTCCGGGTCGTCGTATGCCCGCAGATAAGGCAGAATACTGAATTGGTCGATGCACATCGAGTAAACAAAGTTATCCCATGGCATCTCCGGGTTCAACTGGCGATAATAGGGATCTTTCATGATCGCCAGTGCGCGGTCAACGACCTCCATATAAACGCGGCAGTCGTCATAACTGAACCTTGGCAGAGCCATCTTGCTGTTGCCAAGACAGCGGATGATGAATCCCCGCGTTTTGGCGTCAAATTCTTCATAGCGGCTGATGTAGCCTGCGCCCTCTTCAAAGTAGGTGCGGATACGCTCGCTGAACGAATTGACCCCCACCCGGTCGCTCTTGAGGTTCAAGTAAAACAGCGTCACGCCGCAGTTGTACAGTTCCCGGATGATGAATGGTTCATCCTGCCGCAGCAGAGCCGCGTGCAGCAGAAGCTCATGGATCTTGTAGGCAATGCCGTCGTCCTCACTGTTGGAGTAAGCGAACAGCCGCCCCGCAAACGCTTCCAGCTCCTGAATGTCGGCATCGGTCAATTCTTCCGCCTTGCGGGAAAAGACCAGTTCCTGCAGAAGCTGGTTGTTCTCCTGCATCAGACGGAAAGACTCCACCGCGTTTTTCTGGATCAGATCCAGCACTCCCTGCGCGTCAGTACCAGCCTCGATCTGGGGCTTCGAGAGTTCGCGGATTTTGCGCAGATTTTCGATATAACGGTCCTGCCGCGTTTCTTCCATCTTTCTCTCATCCCCTTGCAATTGTCGAAAGGTGTCGCATTTTTCAACACCGCATCGAATTTCTTCATAACACTTCTATTATAACGTTTTACCGCAGACTGTCAACGCCTGATCTGGAAAATATTTCATTTCTGCCCGGCAGATTTCCCGTCATTTCGCGCTGAAAGGTCGTTTTGCACGGCAAAAACGACCCGCAGCGCGGGCCGGAAGGTTCCGGTATCCGCACTGCGGGTCGTTGGTTTTCATTGCAGCATCCGCCGGGAACTTACTCCACGATGATGCTCTTTCCGGTCATCTCGGCCGGGACAGGCAGGCCGATATAGGGCAGCATGGTAGGCGCGATGTCGGCGAGGCAGCCGCCCTCACGCAGCTTCACATCGCCGCAGCCGATGGCCACAAAGGGCACGACGTTGGTGGTGTGGGCGGTAAACGGGGTGCCGTCCGGGTTCTTCATCTTCTCTGCATTGCCGTGGTCGGCGGTCAGGAAGGCGCAGCCGCCTGCGTTCAGGACAGCGGTGACGACTTCTTCCACAGCCTTGTCAACGGCCTCGACCGCCTTGACTGCAGCCTCGAACACGCCGGTGTGACCGACCATGTCGCAGTTGGCGAAGTTCAGGATAATGACGTCATACTTGCCGCTCTCAATACGGGCCTTGCACTCAGCAGCGACCTCAGGTGCACTCATCTCGGGCTTCAGGTCGTAGGTGGCGACCTTCGGGCTGGGGATGACACAGCGGTCCTCGCCGGCGTAGGGAGCCTCGACGCCGCCGTTGAAGAAGAAGGTGACGTGGGCGTACTTCTCGGTCTCAGCAATGCGCAGCTGGGTCTTGCCGTTCTCGGACAGGTACTGACCCAGAACGTTCTTCAGCTCCACCGGGGGATAAGCGACCTCGCAGTTGGGCATGGTGGCATCGTACTCGGCCATGCAGACGTAGTTGACCTGCTTGCGGCCGCCGCGACGCTCGAAGCCGGTGAAGGCGTCGTCGCAGAAGATGCGGGTCATCTGACGGGCACGGTCAGGGCGGAAGTTCATGAAGATAACGGTATCGCCATCCTGCACACGGCCGCCCTCGCAGGTGACGCAGGGCAGAACGAACTCGTCGGTCTTGTCGGCGGCGTAGGAAGCTTCAATGGCCTCCTGTGCGTTGGCGGCGTGGTTTCCCTCGCCGTAGACAAAAGCAGCGTAAGCCTTTTCCTCACGGTCCCAGTTGTTGTCGCGGTCCATGGCGTAGTAACGGCCGCTGACGCTGGCGATCTTGCCGATGCCCAGCTCGTCCAGCTTGGCCTGCAGGTCGGCGAGGAAGCCCTTGCCGGAGTGCGGGTCGGTATCACGGCCATCGGTGATGCAGTGGAGATAAACTTCCTTTGCACCCATGTGCTTGGCCATATCCAGCACACCGAACCAGTGGTCTGCGTGGCTGTGGACGCCGCCGGTGCCGACCAGACCCATCAGGTGGATGGCCTTGCCTGCGTCGATGGCAGCCTTCATGTTCTTGACCAGAACAGGGTTCTTGAGCATCTCACCGTCCCGGATGGACTTGGTGATGAGGGTGAGCTGCTGATACACGATGCGGCCTGCGCCCATGTTGGTGTGGCCGACTTCCGAGTTGCCCATCTGACCATCGGGCAGGCCGACGGCCATGCCGGAAGCCTCAATGGTGGTCATGGGGTATTTTGCCATCAGCGAATCAATGAACGGCTTCTTGGCGGCAGCCACGGCGTTGCCGTAGGTCTCGTTCGGCGTCCAGCCGAAGCCATCCATGATGCACAGAAGAACAGGTTTCTTGGACATTGGTAATTACTCCTTAAAATGCGAAATATCAGCCCTTGGTGGCCGCGTTGACGATCACTGCAAAGTCGGGAGCCTTCAGGGATGCGCCGCCGATCAGACCGCCGTCCACATCCTTCTTGCTCAGCAGCTCCTCGCAGTTCTTGGCGTTCATGCTGCCGCCGTACTGGACGGTGGTAGCCTCGGCCACAGCCTCGCCGTAGACCTCGCCGATCACCTTGCGGATCTGAGCGCAGACTTCCTCAGCCTGATCTGCGGTTGCGGTCTTGCCGGTTCCGATGGCCCAGATGGGCTCGTAAGCGATGACGACGTTTGCCATCTGCTCAGCGGTCACGTCGCGCAGGGCGATCTTGGTCTGCATCCGGACCAGCTCCTCGGTGACGCCCTCTTCGCGCTGCTGCAGGCTCTCACCCACGCAGATGATGACCTTCAGGCCGGCGTTCAGCGCAGCCAGAGCGCGCTTGTTGACGGTCTGATCGGTCTCAGCGAAGTACTGACGACGCTCGGAGTGGCCGACGATGACGTACTCCACGCCCAGATCGACCAGCATATCGGCACTGATCTCGCCGGTGAAGGCACCGGACTTCTCGAAGTGGACGTTCTCTGCGCCGACATGGATGTTGGTGCCCTTGGTCTTTTCGACAGCGGTCACCAGATCAGTGTACGGGGTGCAGATCACGACCTCGCAGGAAGCGTCCTTCACAGCGGGGATCAGCTCATCGACCAGCTTTGCAGCCTCGGTCGCAGTCTTGTTCATCTTCCAGTTGCCAGCAATAATGGCCTTGCGCTTTGCCTTATCCATTGTAGTGATCTCCTTATCATTTATTGTTTCATCGTATCGTGATGTTCGTACTGCACATAAAAAGTGCGGCGGCGAAACTGCCGCCGCACCTGTCAGGATGCTACTTGAAACTTATGCGTTCTGGATGACAGCGATGCCGGGCAGCTCCTTGCCCTCCAGATACTCCAGAGATGCGCCGCCGCCGGTGGAGATGTGGGTCATCTTGTCGCCCAGACCCATCTGCTGGACAGCTGCAGCACTGTCGCCGCCGCCGATGACGGTGGTAGCGTCGCTCTCAGCCATAGCCTGTGCCACAGCCAAAGTGCCCTTAGCCAGAACCGGGTTCTCGAAGACGCCCATAGGTCCGTTCCAGACAACAGTCTTGGAAGCCTTGACCGCGTCTGCGAACAGCTTCATGGTCTCGGGGCCGATGTCGCAGCCCTCCATGTCAGCCGGGATCTGGGTAACAGGAACAATGGTGGTCTCGACGGGAGCGTCGATGGGATCGGGGAAGTTTGCCACGCAAGCGGTATCGACCGGCAGCAGCAGCTTGACGCCCTTCTCCTTGGCCTTTGCCATCATCTCCTTGCAGTAATCCAGCTTGGAGTCGTCGCACAGGCTCTTACCGACCTCATAGCCCTGTGCCTTGACGAAGGTGTAGGCCATGCCGCCGCCGATGATCAGGGTATCGACCTTCTCGAGCAGATTGGAGATGACATTCAGCTTGTCCGCAACCTTTGCGCCGCCCAGAATGGCAGTGAAGGGACGGACAGGATCGTTGACTGCATTGCCCAGATACTTGATCTCCTTCTCCATCAGGTAACCGACAGCGGTATCCTTGATGTAGTCGGTGACGCCAGCAGTGGAGCAGTGTGCACGGTGGCAGCTGCCGAATGCGTCGTCCACATAAGCGTCTGCCAGAGAAGCCAGATCCTGAGAGAACTCAGGCATATTCTTGGTCTCTTCCTTGCGGAAACGGGTGTTCTGCAGCAGGACAACGTCGCCGTTGTTCATGGCAGCAACAGCAGCCTTTGCGTTCTCGCCCACAACATTGTCGTCGTCAGCAAAAACAACATTCTTGCCCAGCTTTGCGCTCAGAGCAACAGCAACGGGTGCGAGGCTGAACTTTGCCTCGGGGCCGTTTTTGGGCTTACCCAGATGGCTGCACAGGATGACCTTTGCGCCGTCATTGATGAGCTTCTGGATGGTGGGCAGGGCCGCATTGATGCGGTTCTCGTTGGTGATGACGCCGTCCTTCATCGGGACATTGAAATCGCAGCGGACAAGCACCTTCTTGCCGCAGTAATTCTCGTCGTCGATCGTCTTCTTACCTAAACCCATGGTAATTATCTCCTCTCAATTCTTTTCTCGGAATCGAATTTCGCTC
>CAVKZS010000053.1:0-37460 GCA_963660925.1 Eubacterium sp. CAG:38
ATGCCGCATACTTTGTGGTGGCCCTGAACCACGATATGTCTGTTTCCAGCATCATCGACCCCATCAAGAAGATCGAGGCTCTGCTGGCAAACCGCTAAACATTATAAAATAAGTAAAAGGCTGTTCATCGGAAATCCGGTGAGCAGCCTCTTTTTGCGTGTATAAATTACAGTTTATTGCTTCGTAAATACTTCACCATCACCGGGATCTCATAGATCATCATGAGCACCCAGCCGACGGCATAGCTGTACGGCAGGGCCTCGATGTCCATCTTGAGGACGAGGACGAAGAGGGCGGCAGCGGCCACACGGCCGGCCATGTTGAGCATACTGCTGTTCAGGGTGATCTTGAGATCGCCCAGACCCCGGAAGCCGCCCTGAATGCCATTGGTCAGGGCCGGCATCAGGTAGAACAAGGACACGAGCTTCAAAAAGCGCATTCCCAGCTCGACTACCTCGGGTTCGTCAGCGAACATCCGGATGATCGGTTCAGCCCCGAAGAAGCAGACGGCGGTGACGACCACCGCGTAGATCAGCTCGATCTTGAGGCCGCAGAAAAAGCCCTGCCGCACCCGGTCTTTTTTGCCGGCACCCTCGTTCTGGGCCATCAGGGTGGTCATGGCGTGGCCGATGTTCTGCTGGGGGATGTAGGCGAAGTCGTCGATCCGGCTGGAGGCCGTGAACGCGGCCATGGCGTTGACGCCCATGGTGTTGACGATGGCCTGCACCGCGATCTTGCCCAGCTGGACGGTGGCCTGCTGCATCGCGCTGGTCCAGCCGTAGCTGACTGTTTTGCGCAGGAGGGAGCCGTCGAAAACGAACCACCGGCGGCCCAATTGCAGCACCGGCACTTTGAACCGGATGTAGACGATGCAGAGCACGCAGCAGAGGGCCTCGCTGAGGACGGTGGAGAGGGCACAGCCCTCAGAACCCCAGCCCAGTGCCCGGACAAAGAAGAGGTCGCCGCCGATGTTCAGCACCGAGCTGACCATCAGGAAATAGAGGGCACTTTTGCTGTCGCCCAGTGCCCGCATGGTGGCGGCGAGGAAGTTGTAGAAGAAGGTGAAGATCAGGCCCGCGAACACGATGCGCAGGTAATTCACCGCAATGGGTAAAATTTCCTCGGGTACTTGGAGCAGGCGGAGCAGCGGGTTGGCCAGCAGGATGCAGAGGGCGGAAAACGCCAGCGAGAATACCGTGCCCGCAATGGCGGTGGTGGAGACCTGCCGTTCTACCTGCTTCTGGTCGCCGGCACCGAAGGCTGTGCTGACGAGGATGCCCGCACCAAGGCACATTCCGTTGATGAAGAGGATCGCCAGCGTCATCAGCGGGTTGGAGGTGCCGACGGCGGCCAGCGCGTCCTCGCCGACGAATTTGCCGACGATGATGCTGTCGGCGGCGTTGTAGGTGAGCTGGAACAGGTTGCCCAGCACAAGGGGGATCGTGAAATTGACCAGCAGCGGGGTGATGGAGCCGGTCGTCATGTCTTTGGTCATGTAAATTCTCTTTCCTTATAAAATAATACGTCCACTAAACACCGCCAACGCCGCGCGGCTGGTGCCGTTGGCGAGGAGCTGGGCGGCAGCATGGAGAGCTGCGCCTGCACTGGGCGAAGCGGGGATAGCGTCGGTGCGGAGCACCCGCTGGGCGGCGCGGGTCGCGTCGGTGGTGGAGACGGCGGCTACATTGTCCACGACATAGGAGTTGAAGTTCTTAGGGACAAAGCCGAAGCCGATCTCCGGGATGCCGTGGTTGCCGACAAAGCCGCCCGCCAGCGGCTGGCTTTCGTAAGGCTCCACGGCCACGATCCGGACGTCGTTGGTCCATGCCTTGATGGTCTCGCCCACGCCGGTGATGGTGCCGCCGCTGCCTACGCCGATGGTGATGGTGTCCACAAGGCTGGCGTTCTCCCGGGCGATGGCCTTGACGATGGCCGGGCCGGTGACCCGGCGGTGGTATTCGGGATTATCATCGTTGGCCAGCCAGTTCATATAGTACCAGCCCTTTTCGGCGGCGGTTTTCTCGGCCAATGCCCGGGCACCGGCAAGCCCGGCCCGGGCGGGGGAGTGGAGGATCTTGGCTCCCATCCGGAGCAGATTCTCCTGCCGCAGGGCGGGGGCGTCCTCGGGCATCACCAGCACCACCGGGTGCCCGGCGGTCAGGCTGGCGAGGGTCAGCGCAGAAGCAAAAGCCCCCGACGACGCCTCAATGATGGGCTGACCGGGCAGCAGATTGTGGCGTTCGGCGGCCAAGGCCAGCATTCCCTCCGCAAGGGAATCCCGGGAGGTCCCGGTGGGGCCGCTGAAATCCAGATAGGCATACAGCCGACCCCGCAGGCCGCAGTCCGCAAGGTAGCCCCGCAGCTCCACGATGGGGCAGGGCAGGAGCGTCTGGTAGAAGTTGGGGTAGATGTTTGACACGGGTTCCTCCTCATATATAAAACATTATCTCTTTGCCAAGGCCTCTCCTACTAGGAGAGGTGGCATCGCGTCAGCGATGACGAAGAGGTTGTACAGAGCAATCGCCAATCGAAAGCCGTTATCTTGTCCAACCTCTCAGTCTCGCATTCGCTCGACAGCTCCCCTTGTAGGGGAGCCTTTGACAAAAAAGAAAAATCTACTCTAAAGATTAACGCAATCTGCCCCCACCGTCAAGAAGCGGTTTGGCGAAAAGGGAGAAATTTTGGGCAAAAATTCGGCAGAGTGATGCAAAAAATGCTTGACAAGGGCGGGGCGTTCTGCTATACTCCGTATGTAAAGCAAAAAACCTTTACAAAACCGGAGGTCAGAGCGGTGGCAAAAGATTTGGAAATGGGCTATCTGCTCGATTTTTACGGCGAGGTGTTGACCGAAAAACAGCGGGAAATGCTGCGCCAGTATTACAACGACGACCTCTCCCTCAGCGAGATCGGGGAAAACTTCGGCATCACCCGGCAGGGCGCACGGGACGCCATCAAGCATGGCGAGACCACCCTGAAGGAGCTGGAAGCGAAAGTCGGTTTTGCGGCCCGGTACCGCCGGGTGCAGGCAAAGCTGGAAGAATTGGAACAGATGGTCATTGACGCACGGTTTGAGTGTACCGGCCCTTACGCCAACCTCACCACCACCGAGTATGCGGCAACGCTGACCAAGATGCTGGAAACCATTCGCTCCATCGACGAAGTGAACGAGAGCTGAACACTACATTTTGAGAGGAGCACCGAACAATGGCATTTGAATCTTTGACCGACCGCCTTGCCGGTGTGTTCAAGAAGCTGCGCGGCCACGGCAAACTGACCGAGGCCGATATCAAGGCAGCGATGCGCGAAGTCCGGATGGCTCTGCTGGAAGCCGACGTCAACTACAAGGTGGCGAAGGAGTTCTGTGCCAAGGTCTCCGAGCGCGCCATGGGTCAGGAAGTCATGGAGAGCCTGACCCCGGCCCAGCAGGTCGTCAAGATCGTCAACGAGGAGCTGGTCGCCCTGATGGGCGGCGAGGAAGCTCCCCGCCTGATCGTGAAGAACAAGGGCCAGACGATCATCATGCTCTGCGGCTTGCAGGGCAACGGTAAAACCACCCACGCGGCCAAGCTTGCGAAATACTTCATCAAGCAGGGCCGCCGCCCCATGCTGGTGGCCTGCGATATCTATCGTCCGGCCGCTATCGACCAGCTGCAGGTCGTCGGCAAGCAGGCCGGTGCACCGGTCTTTACGCTGGCAGGCGAGAAACCGCCGGTCATCGCAAAGAAGGCTCTGGCCCACGCCAAAGACTATGGCAACGACATCGTGATCCTCGATACCGCCGGCCGTCTGCAGATCGACGAAGTGCTGATGCAGGAGCTGGTCCAGATCAAGGAAGCCGTTCCTGTGGACGAGACGCTGCTGGTCGTGGACGCCATGGCTGGTCAGGATGCGGTGAATGTCGCCAAGACCTTCAATGAGACGGTCGGCATCGACGGCATCATCCTCACCAAGACCGACGGCGACACCCGCGGCGGTGCAGCCCTGTCTGTCCTATCCGTCACCGGCAAGCCCATCAAGTTTCAGGGCACTGGTGAGAAGCTGGACGACCTCGAAGTGTTCCACCCCTCCCGGATGGCAAGCCGGATCCTCGGCATGGGCGATGTGCTCAGCCTGATCGAGCGTGCGCAGGACGCCGCCGATGAGAAGGCCGCCGAAGAGACCGCCAAGCGGATGCTCGAGAACAAGTTCGATATGAACGATATGCTCGACCAGTTCGCGCAGATCCGCAAGATGGGCGGCGCGGGAGCCATGCTCTCCATGCTGCCGGGCGGTGCAGGCATCGACGCCAGCCAGTTTGACGAGAAGGCGTTCGACCGGATCGAGGCTATGATCTACTCGATGACCAAGGAAGAGCGCGAAAAGCCCTCCATCATCAACCCCAAGCGCAAACGCCGCATCGCGGCGGGCAGCGGCACCCGGGTCGAGGACGTCAACAAGCTGCTCAAGCAGTTTGAGATGATGCAGAAGATGATGAAGCAGTTCAAGAAGAGCCCCAAAGGGTTCGCACGGCGGCTGGGCGGCATGATGGGAAATCCCAATGCGTTCAAAGGTTTAAAATGAGAAAACTCCGAACAAGCCTCGCCTAGTAGGAGAGGTGGCCGTGCGGATGCACGGACGGAGAGGTTGCTTTCAAGTTGGTATAAGACCCCAAAGCCGGGTTTGTACAGATAAATAAAAACGCCCTGAATCAAAGGGCATCAAGACATTTGGAGGATATTTATTATGGCAGTTAAGATTCGTCTGCGCCGCGTTGGTGCTAAGAAGGCTCCCTTCTATCGTGTTGTTGTCGCTGACAGCCGCTTCCCCCGTGACGGCCGCTTCATCGAGGAGATCGGCACTTATGATCCGAATAAGGAACCCTCTGTTGTGAGCATCGACGCAGAGAAGGCAAAGCAGTGGATCGCAAACGGCGCACAGCCCACCGACACTGTCCGTGTGCTGCTGAAGAAGTCCAACATTCTGTAAGTAGGAGGGCTGACTCATGCAGGAGCTGTTGCTGGCAGTTGCCCGCGGTCTCGTGGAGGACAAGGACGCCGTCAAAGTCACGGTGGACGAGCCCCGCGAGGACGGCACCATCGTCTACCACCTGAGCGTGGCAGAGGGAGATATGGGCCGTGTCATCGGCAAGCAGGGCCGGATCGCAAAAGCCATTCGTGTGGTGATGCGCGCGGCTGCTGTGCGGGTCGATGAAAAGGTCCTTGTTGAGATCGACTGAGCACCCTACTGGCCCTTTGCCTTCCGGCAGAGGGCTTTTTCTTATTTTTAGGCAGCTTGCCCTCTCAGTCTGCTTCGCAGACAGCTCTCCCAAAGGGAGAGCCAAGACTTGCCTCCCACTTTGGGAGAGGTGGCATCGCGCAGCGATGACGGAGAGGGTGAGGATGCTAAAGGACAGGAGAATAACTATGCAGCAATATCTTGAGGCGGGCAAAGCCGTCACCACCCACGGGGTGCGGGGCGAGCTGAAACTGGAACTGTGGTGCGACGGCGCGGACTTTCTGAAAAAGGCCGGCCGGCTCTACCCTTCGGCCAAGGGCGGCAAAGCCTACAACATCGAGTCCATCCGTCCGCAGGGGCAGATGGCACTGCTCAAGCTCGAGGGCGTGGACGACATGGACGCCGCCCGCGCCCTGCGGGGGCAGGTGTTCTACTTCGACCGGAACGATGCCACCCTGCCCGAGGGCCGCTGGTACGTCGCCGACCTCATTGGCTGTGAGGTGCGGGACGCAGATACCGGCAAGGTCTACGGCGTGGTCACCAGCGTGGATCACCCCGGTGCGCAGGACATCTACACCGTCAAGGCCCCGAACGGAAAAGAATATATGTTCCCGGGCGTGGACGCCTTCCTGAAAGAGCGGAACCCGCCGGAAGGGTACATCCTCGTCACCCCCATCCCGGGGCTTCTGGACGACGATTTTGACAGTGAGCGGGAGGAAGAGTGAGCCATGGGAATGCGCGTTGACATCGTGACCCTCTTCCCCGAGATGTGCCAGCAGGTGCTGGATGCCAGCATCCTCGGCCGGGCGGCCAAGCGGGGATACATCGAGACTCACTGCCACCAGATCCGGGATTACACCCTCAACAAACAGCGGCAGACCGACGATTACCCCTACGGCGGCGGCTGCGGCATGGTGCTCTACGCCCAGCCCATCGCGGACTGCCTGCGGGCGGTCCAGAAGGAAGTGGAGGAACAAGGACGGCCCAAGCCGCATATAGTATTCCTGACGGCAGGCGGTGCCCGCTATACCGAGGAGCACGCCCGGCGGCTGGCCGAGTACGATAACCTCACGCTGGTCTGCGGCCACTACGAGGGCATCGACGAGCGGGTGATCGAAGCCTTTGCGGACGAGGAGATCTCCATCGGCGACTACATCCTGACCGGCGGCGAGCTGGCCAGTCTGGTGGTGGCCGACAGCGTGCTCCGGCTGAAACCCGGCGTTCTGGCCGAACAGAAGGGCTACGAGGAGGAAAGCTACTGGGACGGCCTGCTGGAATATCCCCAGTACACCCGCCCCGAGGTCTGGGAGGGCCGCGCCGTGCCGGAAGTCCTGCTGGGCGGCGACCACCAGAAGATCGACGCATGGCGGGGCGAACAGAGCCGCACCCGCACCCGTCTCCGCCGTCCGGAATTGTATGAGCAGTGGTGCGAGACGCACCCCATCACCGAGCTGCCCAAGTGGAAGCGGGGCGAGAATATGCGTCTCGTGAAAACCGAAGAGCAGTGGAACGCAGCGGCAAAGCTCTTTGCCGAGGGCCGCCGCACCGTCTGCGCCAACGACTGGACGCCGGAGTACATTGCCACCCTCACCGAGGAAAGCTTCCTCGCACAGCTGAAAGCCGAGAAGAAAGAGGGCTGGGTCTGCTATCTCCATACCACCAAGGATGTGCCGGATGCCATGGTCAGCGTCAACCACAAGACCGGCGAGATCGAGCACCTGTTCGTGGCGGCTGCCGGCCGCGGCAAGGGCCTCGGACAAAAGATACTGGACTTTGCCCGCAGAAAGCTGGAAGAGCACGAGCACCCGACCCTGACCGTCATCGGCAGCAACGAGCGGGCCATTGCGCTCTACCGGCGGATGGGCTGGCGCGTCACCGGAAAGGTGATGACCTTCGACCCCAAAACCGACGAAACGGTGGTAAGGTATAACGAACTACTTGTGATGGAGTACGAGGGTCAAAACGGGTCGAAAGCCTGAAAATGTTGAAAACTTTTGTATTACCCCGCCAAGGATGGGGGAATAATTTTGTTGTCTTTGTATAAAAGGTTAAAAAAGCCCCCCTCTTCATTGGGAAAACCGCCAAAAATGCGTCGAAGGGCTGTACAACGGTTTTGGCTTGCGATAAAATAGGTACAACACAACAGGCACAATTCAATTCTGCATTCCCGAGAACGATAATAGATAGGAGCGTTTTACTATGTACGTCAAAGAAGTTACCGTTGAAAATCAGGTTGGTCTGCACGCCCGTCCCGCTACTTTCTTTATCCAGAAGGCAAACGAGTTCAAGTCTTCCATCTGGGTCGAGAAGGAAGAGCGTCGTGTGAACGCAAAGAGCCTGCTGGGTGTCCTGTCTCTGGGCATCGTGGGCGGTACCACCATCCGCATCATCGCCGATGGCGCAGACGAGCAGGCTGCTGTTGACGGCCTGATCAAGCTGGTCGAGTCCGGCTTCGCAGAGTAATTCGAGCCTTTGAGAATGGAAGCGGCGGGGAGACCTGCCGCTTTTTTGGTATCGGATACAACCTTAAAAAGGAGGACACTCTCATGAAAGAGAACACAAAGGAAAAAATCTACAACTTTTTGGAAAAAGCCCATGATCTGTGCGACTCGGGCAAGCCGTGGTATGTGTTCCTCGGTATGTGGACGGTCGTGCTGGTGCTGGATGTCGTCTGCCAGCTGTTCAGCGAGGACAAGCCCAAGCTGTGGTGCTGGCTCATGGCAGCAATGGGTGTCGTGAACTGCATCCTGAACCTTAAGATCTGCCGCCTGAACCGGGAAAAGAAAGCAGCCGAAGCTGACGTATGACCAAAGCGGAACTTTACCAGAAAGCCTGTATGCTGCCGCTTTTGCCCGGCGTGTATATCATCCGGGACAAAAGCGACACCATCATCTATATCGGCAAGGCGAAACGGCTCCGCATCCGGGTCAGTCAGTATTTCCGGGAGGGCGTGCCCCACGACAACAAGGTCAGCCAGATGATCGCCCACGCCTATGCGTTCGACGTCATCGTCTGCCAGAGCGAGTTTGAGGCACTGGTGCTGGAAGCCAGCCAGATCAAGGCCCACACCCCGAAATACAACATCCTGCTCAAGGATGACAAGGGATACAGCTATATCAAGATCACGAAAGAGGACTGGCCGCGGCTGTCGTTTTCGCTGCAGAAGGAGGACGACGGCGCGGAGTATATCGGCCCCTACACCTCCAGCTTTGCGGCCCGGCAGATGGCAGAAACGGCGATGGACGCCTTTCTGCTGCCCCGGTGCAATAAGCGGTTCCCACAGGACATCGGCAAGGGCCGTCCCTGCCTGAACGCCCACATCGGCAAGTGCATGGCGGTGTGCAGCGGCAAAGTCAGCTGCGAGAACTACAATCAGGCCGTCAAAAGTGCGGTGCACCTGATCCGCTACGGCAAAAAGGATATCCTCAAAACCCTCAACGAGCGGATGCTGGAAGCCTCTGACCGGCTGGAATTTGAGACGGCGGCCCTGATTCGGGACCAGATCGCGGCTATTACCAAGGTGACGGCCGGCCAGAAGGTGGTCGTAGACCCGGACGTAGAGATGGACGTGGTGGCGTTGGCCGGCACGCCGAACAGCGTCTGCGTGGCCGTCCTGCGGTTCCGGGAAGGGCGGCTGACCGACAAGCGGGAGTTTCTGTTCCACGACACGGCGGATATCGCGGCCGTGCGGGAAGAGTTTCTGCCCCGGTACTATCTGGACGACGAACAGATCCCCAAGGTCATCGCGGTGGACGAGATGCCGCCGGACGCCGATGCGTTGCAGCAGGCCCTCAACGAGAAGCGGGGCAGCGAAGTGCAGCTGTATGTGCCCCAGAGAGGCGACAAGGCCCACTTGGTGGAGATGGCGCATACCAACGCGGTGGAGCGTCTGGCCCGCGAGAGCGGCCGCTACGCCCGGGAGGAGAAGCTTCTGGATGAGCTGGCGCAGGTGCTGGGGCTTTCCAAACCGCCAAGAGCCATCGAGAGCTACGACATCTCCAACTGGGGCGACGGCACCAGTGTCTGCGGCATGGTGACCTTCAAGGACGGCAAGCCCTACAAGGCAGGCTATCGGAAGTTCAAGATGAAGACCGTCGCCGGTACCGACGACTATGCGTCGCTGGCCGAGACTGTCTCCCGGCGGGCGGCGGAGTACGAAAAGTACGAGGCCATGGCGCAGGCCGGAGAACCCAGCAACAACTACTTCGGGCAGAAACCCGACCTACTCCTGATGGACGGCGGACGCGGGCAGGTGAGTGCGGCAAAAGAAGCACTGGCCGGGACCAAGCTGGCCGACGTGCCCCTTTACGGTATGGTCAAGGACGACCACCACCGCACCCGGGCCATCGTGGACAGTGAGGGCCGGGAGATCGCCATCAACATGAACCGCGGAACGTTTACCTTCATCACCGCGATTCAGGACGAGACGCACCGCTTTGCCAACGCCTACCGCAAGCAGCAGATGAACAAAAAGAGCTATTCTTCGACCCTGACCGAGGTGCCCGGCGTCGGCCCCAAGACCGCCAAGGCACTGATGACCCAGTTCAAGAGTGTGGCCGCCGTGAAGGAAGCCGCGCCCGACCAGCTGGAAAATACCCCCGGCGTGGGAAAACAGCTGGCGCAGACCATCTACGAATATTTTCACAGAGAAGGGTAAAATAAAAACGCTCCCTTGACAAATGTGAAAGGAGCGCATATACTAGAAACAAGAAAGGTACTGGCCGACAAACGGCTAGACTACCTTACCTGCAATCACTTGTTCGATGAAGCAAATGACCGCGTTGATTGGGAGTCGTGGCGGTCATTTGCTTTCTTTGTTATCATGCTCATGATTGTCATGTGAAATCTTCCATGCAGTGTCGAAGGTGAAACTAGCCACCTGAACGAGCAATGCAAGGAGTGCGACTACAAGAGTCAGCAACAAAAAGATCTCCGACAGAGTCATTGGACATCCCTCCCTTCTCGTCATGCGAGTGGGAGGTTTCACTTCAAAAGCTTGCCTCCCGGCACGCCGTTCGTTCCAAGGATGTAGAACAAGCTCCGTGCCGGTAAGGAGTTTAGCCGCCTGCGTTTGGGCCAGTACCTTCCAATTCCTAGTTTAACATACTTCAGATGCGTTGGCAATCGGAAACGATTTAAATTGAAAAATAAAAAAACAAGGGAGCCTCTGCACGGGACAGAATGTCCAATGCGGAGGCTCCCTTGTTATGTGTGCGGAAAACCGAAAAGTGATTACACCAAATCCGAGTAGGTGATCAGCTGCACATCATTCGCATCCAGCCACTCCTTCACGGCGGGGTCGGTCAGCATGGCGACCTCTTTGGTGCGGTTGACGGTCAGCGAGCTGGAACGGAGGATGAAGTCATCCAGATAACCCGGGTGGCAGACGAACACATTGGGCAGATCGGTGTCGGCCAGACGGACGGCCTTTTTCAGGCTCTCCCACGGGTCGTAATCCGGCTGCATCGACTCGATGGGTTGGGAAGCAATGGGCTTGCCGCAGAAGGTCCGCTTGCCGGTGATCCCGTCGCGGGTGTTGAGCTTGAGGTTGTACTTCTCGGCAACAATGGCAAGGGCTGCAGAGAGGTTCTTGCTCTGAACAGCGTGGGCCTCGAAGTAATCCGGGTCGCGGCCCACCAGCTCCTTGAAGCGGTGGTACTGGGCCTCGATCTCGATCACCATCTCGTCCAGTACGGTGAACTCCCGGCCCTCAGCAAAGGCCGCGCGGTAGGTTTTGCTGCTCTTGAGGTTGCCGTTTTCGTCCAGCAGGCTGGGGATCTTGGCCGGGTCTGCACAGGGCTTGCCGATGCAGAGATTGGTGTGCTGGCCGAGGCAGATGCCGGTGCCCTCCAGCAGCTCTAAGCCGTGGACGGTGGCAGGCATATTGACCATCAGGCCGGCGGTGCGGATCAGGCCTTCTTTGACGGTCTTTTCGATGCCGTAGTTGACGGCCTCGGAGTAGCCGATGTCGTCAGCGCGGAGAATCATACGAATGCTCATGGAAACTCCTCCTGAAAAAGACGGAAAATAAGTGGGGATCAGTCAGCCTTCAGCTCGCCCTTCTTGAAGCCAAAGAGGTAGGTGACGATGGTAGCGACCACAAAGCTGATAACGGAAGCGATGACAGCATTGATGAAGTTCTCGCTGGTGCCGCCGAGGAAGCGCAGGACGTTCAGGAAGTTGGCACTGCCCGGAGCGTAACGGCAGACCTGCATGATGCCCATGTAGCAGCCGCCTGCAAAACCGCCGGCCATCAGGCCGATAAAGGTGCGGAAGTGGTTCATGCACAGACCGTACAGGGTAGGCTCGGTGATGCCGCCGACGATGCCGGAGACGAAGAAGCCGAGGAAGCTGGTGCGGTCATTCTTGCTCTTGGCGCGGAGGGCATACAGGAAAGCACCGAAGGCGACGCCCCAAGTAGCGCAGGTGGCGACATGGCCGCCGAGGATAGCACCGGTCTGATAGCCGGTCTCAAGGTACTGGACATTGAAAGCGGTGATGACAGCAACGTGCATACCGGTCATGACGAGGAACTCCCAGATCGCACCGACCACGCCGACACCGATGAAGCCGGTGGCGTTGCTGAAGGCAGTCAGGCCGCCGGTGAGCAGGCCGCTGAGGATGTTGCCCAGAGGAGCCAGTGCGAGGAAGCCGATGGGAGCAGCGATGAAGATGGTCAGGGTCGGCAGGAACAGGGTGCGCAGCATATCGGGGATGACCTTGTCAAGGAGCCGATAAACCAGAGCCATGAATGCCACACAGAGCAGAACGGGGACAACCGACTGGCTGTAGTTCACCATACGGACCGGAATGCCGAAGATGGTGAAGGGGGTGCCGTCGGTGACCATGGCGACGTACTGGGGAGCCTGCAGGATGCAGCCCATGAGGGCACCCAGCGGGGCCGGAACGTTCAGCTTCTTTGCGGCGGTGTAGCCCAGCAGGATGGGCATATAGTAGAAGCAGGCATTGTAGATGATGTCGAAGAGGATGTAGGTGCTGCTGTCCTTGGCGATCACGTTGAACATGGTGGGTCCGAACAGCGAGGTGACGATCTTGGCAAAGCCGGAGACCATCAGGACCGGGATCAGCGGGGTCATGGAGCCGGACAGGAAGTTCAGGATGTTGGAGCCGATCTTTTTCAGGGTCAGCTTCTCCTTCACGCCGTCGGGGTTCTCGTCGATGGCCTCATGGACGGTGAAGTTGCCGACCTTGCAGACCTCAGCGTAGACCTTGGGGACATTCTGGCCGATGATGATCTGATACTGGCCGCCCGAACGGACGACGCCCAGAACACCGGGGATCTTCTTGACCTCGGCATCTACGGGGATGTTCTGGTCTTTCAGGGTGAGGCGGAGGCGGGTCATGCAGTGGGCCGCATCGGAGATGTTCTCCACGCCGCCGACGGCTTTCAGGACGTCTGCTGCAATTTTTTTGTTGTCAGCCATGATTTTTTCTCCTTTTCTTCGGGTGTGTGCGAATCTATTGTCCTTTCTTCTGCAGGCCGCGGTTCCTGCGGAAAAAAGAAAAGACCTCCCAAACAGACGGTGCTGCAAAAGTGGCATCGCCGGTGTTGAAAGGTCAAGCTCCCTTGCGGGATAACAATCCTTTTCGTTGAATTTTATAAAGACGGAGCCTCAGAGCTCCTGCGAGATGACACGGTTGATGTGCATGATGAGGTAGAGTTTTTCTTCCTCGCTGAGATCGATGGACCAGTTGTGCTGGAGATATTCGTTGATCTGATCCACGCAGCCGGAGACGTCTTTGTACTCGTCCCGGATGGATTTATAGACCTGCAGGTTGTCGCTGTCGATGGCGGCATCCTCCCGGACCCGTTTGAGCAGGTACTGCACATGGGTCGCAAAGCGGGCGTAATTGAAGGTGTTGCGGCGGATGGTGAGGTGGAGCGCGTGCTCCACGATCTGGGTCATCCGCTCGAGGATGGTCTCATATTCCTCCTCAGCACTCATCTGCTTGCTGTTGGGGGAACCAAGGCTGGCGTTGATGAAGTGCATCGCCACGCCCTGCACTTCGCCTTTGGGGAGCTTGATGTGAAACTCCTTTTCCATGGCGGAGACGATCTGCCGACCGATCCCGACTTCCACCGGGTAGTTCTGCTCCATCTCGTAGATGGAAGGCATGGGGGTGTAGATGCCCTTTTTCGCCCGGGTCATGGCAAAGGCCAAGTGGTCGGCCAGCGTCATGATGAGGTTGGAGTTGGTCTCGTAGGGCAGCTTGCCGCGGATCAGCGCGACCTGCTGTGAGGTAAAATCAATCACTTCCAGCGGGATGTCGTCCAGCAGCGGAAGGAACTTGCGGTTCAGGTCGTAGAAGGTGCGCTGGATCTTGCTGAGAGGCACTTCCGCCGGGGGCTTGATGAAGCCAACGCCTTTGCCGAATACAACAACTTCCTGACCCTTGCTGTCGAGGCAGAGGGCGACGTTATTGTTGATATTCTTTACCACGATCACAAGAACTGTCCTCCATTGAACGAAAAAACTCCGGACGGCCACACAAAGATATAGTAACAGTACTATTGTCTTTGCGGAAAAGCCTCCAGAGAGTAACAAACCGCGTCCCGATTGAGTGCCTTTAGTATACACAGTTTGTTCATGATTTTCAAGATGGCAGTTTCTATGAAAAAGTCGTCGAAAAATTGTGCGGAGTGCCAAAGTGCGCCGGAGGTGGACGGCTTTGCGTTTGCGCAGTCGGTGCGGCAGGTGAACAAACATATCCCCATTCTGTTTATGTCGGCGAAAGACGATCTGCCCTCGAAGCAGAAGGGCTTCCGGCTGGGCATTGACGACTATATGGTAAAGCCCATCGAGCTGGCGGAGCTGGAAATGCGGGTGCGTGCCCTGCTGCGCCGGGCCAACATCGAGGCCGAGCGGAAGCTGACCGTCGGCAACCTGACCATGGACGCCGATGCCATGACCGTGGAGATCGACGGCGAGGAAGTGCCCTTTGCGACCCGGGAATTCAACATCCTGTACAAGCTGCTCTCCTACCCGAAAAAGACCTTTACCCGGGCGCAGCTGATGGACGAGTTCTGGGGCTTGGACAGTGAGACGAGCCTGCGGGCCGTGGATGTGTATATCACGAAACTGCGGGATAAATGCGCGGGCTGCACGGGCTTTGAGATCAAGACCGTGCGGGGACTGGGCTATAAGGCGGTGCAGTTTGAGGATGCGTGGGAAAAGAAAAACTTGGAATTGGAAGCCGACCTTGAGGACAGCGCGGCGGTCTACGCCGACCCGGGGCTGATGGAGCTGGTCTGGACGAATCTGCTCTCCAATGCCATCAAGTTCACCCCCGAGGGCGGAACGGTGACCCTGACCCAGAGAACCGAGGAAAACCATGTGTTGGTGTCGGTGGCGG
This sequence comes from Eubacterium sp. CAG:38, assembly GCA_963660925.1. Classification (GTDB taxonomy): domain Bacteria; phylum Bacillota; class Clostridia; order Oscillospirales; family Ruminococcaceae; genus Faecalibacterium. The sequence goes on from CAVKZS010000053.1 coordinate 14,590, forward strand.
ACACCGGCTGCGGCATGAGCAAAGCGACGATGCAGCACATTTTCGACAAATTCTATCAGGGGGATGCCAGCCATGCCACCAACGGAAACGGCCTTGGGCTGGCACTGGTAAAGCGCATTCTGGAATTGTCGGATGGAAGCATCACGGTGGAAAGTGAGCCGGGCAAAGGTTCGACCTTCACCGTCCGGCTGCCGGGTGCGGCACAGAAGGAGGAAGGCTGATGAGCGAGGCGAAAAAGGCGGACTTCACCGCCTACGAGTACAAAGAAGTGACGGTGGAAAACGACAAGGCGTCGTTTTATCTGGACTGTTACGAAAGCTTTGGATGGAAGCAGGGCGAGAACTTTCCGGCTAAGGAAGCCGGCGGCAAGACGACCCTGAAATTCAAGCGGGACCGGAAGATCGTGAACAAGGCGGAACTGACCCGCCTGCAGCGGCATTTCGAGGCCAATCTAGAAGAGATCGCCGCGCTGGAACGGTCGAAAAGCACTACGGCACAGATCTGGGCCATGAGCATCGGCATCCTTGGCACGGCGTTCATGGCCGGGTCGGTGTTTGCAGTGGTGGCCGACCCGCCCAAGATCCTGCTCTGCATCTTGCTGGCGGTGCCGGCCTTTGCGGGCTGGATCGCACCCTATTTTGTCTACAAAAGGGTCAAGGAGAAAAAGACCCGGCAGGTGACGCCCTTTGTTGAGGCGAAGATCGACGAGATCTACGCCCTCTGCGAAAAGGGAAACGCTCTGTTGTAACGTGAAAAATGCAAAAACGAAGGACCTCTCTGCCTCATCGGACGGAGAGGTTCTTTTGCGTGAAAACGGGATTTTGAGTGGTTGTGGGAGATTAATATTTCTCAAACAAAAGGCAAACAATCGGCAAACAGAAGAGCGGTATAATCCTCTCGTAAACAGCGGACAACCGCAAGATAAAAACGGAGGAAACCATCATGAAAAAGAGCAACTTTATCGCATTGATCCTTGGCACGGTCGGCACCGTCTTTTTTGCACTGGGAATGTGCATGGCACTGGTTGCAGAATGGGGAATGATCCATGAGGGCACCGTATGCGGCGTGATCGGGCTGGTGATCCTGCTGGCCGATTTGCTGATTTGGCGGCGGATGGAGGGCAAAGAGCCCATCCACCTGAGCGGCAAGACGCTGCTGACCATCGCTGTGGCGGTGATCGGTGCCTTGCTGCTGGGCGTGGGAATGAGTCTGTGCATGGTGTTCGGCTATATGGTGCAGGGCATCGTGATCGGCTTGGGCGGCATCGTTGTGCTGCTCTGCCTGATCCCGCTGACCAAGGGACTGAAGTAAATACAACAACGAAACACAATCAAACACAAAGGAGAAAACAACGATGAAAAACGAAATGATGAAACTGCCTGCAAACTGCGCTATGATGAGCGAGGACGAGATGGTGTACACCTGCGGCGGCTCTGCGGCCGAAGCTGCGGAGACGGCACTCAAGGCTGTTGTCGCCATTGGCGTATCCGCTGCCCTGACCGGTGTGGCTGCCTTTGCTGCCGTGCAGATCCTGAGCATCTTCAACCCGAAGAAGTGGGAGAGCGTTGGCACCGCCTGCAAGAACTGGTGGGATTCCATCACCGCAAAGGCCTGATCGGATCGGCGGAAATTCCGGGAAACTGCAAGGGAGCACCTGCTGTTCCGGACATAAAGCAAACACAACGCCCTCATGGTAACAGCTGCACCATGAGGGCGTTGTGTGGCATTTCAGGAAAAGATCAGTTCTCGCTGGAAATGTCCTGCCCGAAGTAACGCTCGGAGATCTCGGTCAGGGTGCCATCGGCGCGAAGCTCATCGATGGCGGTGTTGATGGCTTCCAGCAGGGAAGCGGAAGCATCGCCCTTGCGCAGGGGGATGGCAACGTGGGAAGCGTCCTCGGTCTGGGCCACGATCTTGAAGTCTGCGTCCGGATGGACGTTCAGGTAATCGTAGAAGGAGACGTCGGCGTTCAGGGTGGCGTCGATGCGGCCGGCAGTCAGCAGCTGGATGGTCTCTTCCAGTGTGTCGATGCCCTGCACGGTGGCACCGTAGCTCTCGGCCAGCTCCATATAGGTGGAGGCGAGGCTGTTGGCGGTGGTCTTGCCGTTCAGGTCCTCAAAGGACTTGATAGTATCATTGTCCTTCTTGACGGCCAGTGCGGTGTGGATGTAGCCGTAAGGCGTGGTGAAGTCGTAGGTCTTGGAACGCTCTTCGGTGACCTCGACGCCGTTGCAGACCAGATCGTAACGGCCTGCATCCAGACCAGCGAACAGGCTGTCCCAATCGCTCTCGACGTACTCCGGCTCCACGTCCAGCTTCTCGGCGATGGCACGGGAGACCTCGACGTCGTAGCCCACCAGCGTATCGCTCTCATCGTGGTAGCTCCACGGCTGCCATGCGCCCTCGAGGGCCACGATCAGGGTGCCGCGGTTCTGGATGGCGGCACCCTGATCGTCGGCAGAAGCTGCCGAGGATGCGCTGCCGGAAGCGGCAGAAGCGGCGGTGGAGGTGCTGCCGTTGCTCGACGAGCAGCCGGCGAGGGTCAGGACGCCGGCGGCGGCCATAACACCCATCATGGAAATAAAAGTTCTTCTTCTCATCATCATAGATTCCTTTCGTTGATCTTTTGCAGGAAGGCGCGGGTGCGCTCTTCTCTGGGATTGGCAAAGAATTCGGCGGAGGGGGCTTCCTCTACCACAACGCCGTTCTCCATGAGCACGGTCTTGGAGGAGACGTTGCGGGCAAAGCCCATCTCGTGGGTGACCACCAGCATGGTCATGCCTTCCTCGGCCAGCTGGCGCATGACCGAGAGGACTTCGCCGGTCAGTTCCGGGTCGAGGGCACTGGTGGGCTCGTCGAAGTAGATGATCTCCGGATCGGTGGCAAGGGCGCGGGCGATGGCGACGCGCTGCTGCTGGCCGCCCGAAAGCTGGCGGGGGTAATAATCGGCCCGGTCGGAGAGGCCGACCTTTTCCAGCATCTTCCGGCCGATGGCATCGGCCTGCTCTTTGGGCATCTTCCGGGCGACGATCAGGCCCTCGGTGACGTTCTGCAGGGCGGTCTTGTTCCGGAACAGGTTGTAGTTCTGGAACACAAAAGCCGTCTTGCGGCGCAGGCGGGCGATGTCGGCTTTGGAGATGGTGCCGAGGTCGAACTTCTCGCCGTCGAACACCAGCGTGCCGCTGTCGGCGGTCTCGAGGAAGTTCAGACAGCGGAGCAGGGTCGTTTTGCCCGAACCGCTGGGGCCGAGGATGGCGACGACATCGCCCTTGCTGACGGTCAGATTGACCCCCTTGAGGACGTCCAGCGTGCTGGACACCCGGCGGGAACCGGGCTTCCAGAAAATACCGGGCTGCGCCTTGAGCGGTTCCATCGTCCGGAAGGATTTGTGGATGTTCTGGATCTCAAGCATTGCCATGGATGTTCCGCTCCTTTCTTACTGGAACCCGTGGGCGTTCAGCTGACGCTCCAACAGGGCCTGCAGTTTGGTGATGACCGTGCAGAACAGCAGATAGACCACGGCGACCTCGCAGTAGATCGGCAGAAAAATGTAGGTGCGCGCCGCCACCCGCTGGCCGGCCATGAACAGTTCGGCGACTGTGATGTTGGAGGCCAGCGAGGTGTCCTTGATCATGCCGATCAGGGAGTTGGACAGGGCAGGAACGGCGGTGCGGAGTGCCTGCGGCAGAACGATGCGGCGCATGATCTGCCACCAGCTCATGCCGACGCAGTAGCCGGCTTCCAGCTGGCCCTGCGGCACGCTTTCCAGCGCACCGCGCATGGTCTCGGCGCAGTAGGCACCCTCGTTGAACGCAAAGGCGATGACCGCCGCCGGGAATGCGTCCAGCATGATGCCGACGCTGGGCAGACCGTAGAAAATAATGAACAGCTGCACCAGCAGGGGCGTGCCGCGGATGACCCAGATGTAGAACCGGGCGATCTGGCGCAGCACCGGCACATGGGCGTACTGGACCAGAGCCACGACCACCGCGATGATCATGGCGAAGAAAAAGGAGACCACCGTGAGCGGGATGGTCATGGTGAGGCCGGCCGTCAGGATGCGGGGCAGAGCCTCCCAGAGCACGCTGACGGTGCGGTTTTGCAACAGTGTTTCCAACATGAAAATCTTCCTTATTGACAGAACAAAAAATGCGGGACGATCGGAATTATACACCCTCGACCCGGCTTCAGGTCAAGTAAAACCTACAATTCCTACTGGATTACTATAACATGATTTTCCGGCCAGTGCAATCGTTTTTGAAAAAGTGCATACTATTCCTAAAAATTGGGAGAAACACGTGTGAACTTTGTGCAGTCTGGCAAGGTGTTGACGTTGCATCCGGTTTTGTTGTACAATAAATAAAACAGGCCGCGCAGAAAATCGCGGCAACACTGCCTGCGGTGCGAAAACCGCCGGGCGCATACGGAGGACTGAACGTGACAAAACGTAAAATTGGTATTCTGGGGGCAGGTACTTGGGGCATGGCTCTGGCGCGGATGCTGTGCGTGAGCGGACACGATGTGCTGGTCTGGTCGGCCATTGAGAAGGAGATCGACAGCCTGTCGGCCACCCGGGTCCACCCGAATCTGCCCGGGATGAAGATCCCCGCAGAGCTGCAGTTCACCAAGAGCATCGAAGAAGTCTGCAAGGACAAGGATATTGTGCTGTTTGCGGTGCCGTCGGTCTTTGTGCGGTCTACCGCTGCCAAAGCACGGCCCTATGTGCAGGAGGGGCAGGTCATCGTGGATGTTGCCAAGGGCATCGAGCCGGATACCCTCTACACCATGACCGAAGTTCTGGCAGATGAACTGGGCAAAGAGGGCGGCCCGAAGAACATCCATCTGGTGGCACTGTCCGGCCCGACCCACGCCGAGGAAGTCGCCATCGACCTGCCGACTACCATCGTCTCGGCAAGCCCGGATGTGGAGGAGTCGAAGTTTGTGCAGGAAGTATTCTCCAACACCTGCATGAGGGTCTACACCAATGAGGACATCAAGGGTGTGGAGCTGAGCGGTGCCATGAAGAATGTCATCGCGCTGGGCGTCGGCATCTCCACCGGCCTCGGCTACGGCGACAACGCCCGTGCCGCCCTCATCACCCGCGGCATTGCTGAGATCGCCCGGCTGGGCGTGGCGATGGGCTGCAATGTCCATACCTTTGCAGGTCTGGCCGGCATCGGCGATCTGATCGTGACGGCTACCAGTATGCACAGCCGGAACAACCGCGCCGGCATCCTGATCGGCAAGGGCGAGACGCCGGAAGCAGCTGTCAAGGAAGTCGGCATGGTGGTCGAGGGCATGAATGCCTTGCCCGCCGCGCTGGAACTGGCCGACCGGTATCAGGTGGATATGCCCATCGTGCAGACGGTCAATGCCATCGTCAACAAGGGCATGAGTGCGGCGGATGCCGTGCGCGCCCTGATGGACCGCGACCCCAAGAACGAGCTGCCGCAGGGATACGAAAAAGTATAAAAAAGTTGAGCTGAGAGGGGCTTCCCGCGCAAAGCGGGAAGCCCCTCTCTTGATATCTCAAATATTTTACTCAAAATATACCGGAAAGGGTAGCAGGGCGGGAGAAATTCTGTTATACTTTTCTGGAACGAGAATTTTTGAGGAGGAATGAAGATGCCGTCTACTTATGCGCACCGGCGGTTCGGTGCCAATGTGCTGGAACACCTGCCGGCCGAGATGCAGGCCAAGATCACGCCCTATCGGGAACTGTACGATATGGGCCTCCATGGGCCGGACCTGTTGTTCTACTACCACGCGGCCAGCTCCAACAAGGTCAACCGGCTGGGAAATGCCATGCACGAGGAACCGGGCGAGGCATTCTTTGGGCCGGCGCGGGAGGTCATCCGGAAGGCGGAGAACAAGGACGCGGCGTTGGCGTATGTGCTGGGCTTCATCTGCCACTTCGCACTGGACAGCACCTGCCACCCGTACGTCGAGCAGTACGTCCGGTCCAGCGGGGTGAGCCACTGCGAGATCGAGACGGAGTTCGACAATATGCTGATGCGCCGGGACGGATACGACCCGCTGCAGTTCTTCACAGCCAGCCACATCCACCCCAGCATGGAGTGGGCGAAGGTGGTGGCACCCTTCTACAAGGACATCTCGGTGGAAGAGGCCTACGGCTCGATGAAGGGGATGATCTCGGTCCACAAGCTGCTGCAGGCGTCCAACCCGGTGAAACGCTGGGTGGTGCTGACCGGAATGCGGGCCGTAGGCAAGTACGACGGCCTGCACGGGCTGGTAGCGAACCCGAAACCCAACCCCAACTGCACCGTGAGCAACCGGAAGCTGGACCTGCTCTATGGCAAAGCCCTGCCGCTGGCCGAACGGCTGATCTTGGAATATGTGGATACGCTGGACAGCGACAAGCCGCTGGACAAGGCGTACCAGCACACCTTTGGTGAGAATTGAGGAATTTATGGCAAAAGAGAGTAAGAAGTTTCAGCTGACGGGGCTGGAACGTTCGTGGATCCTGTACGACGTCGGCAACTCGGCCTTTGTGCTGATGGTGGCGACCCTGATCCCCATCTTTTTCAACGCGCTGGCCGAAAACGGCGGCCTGTCGTCGGTGGAATATCTGGCTTACTGGGGCTATGCAAGCTCGGTGGTGACCATCATCACGGCAGTGCTCAGCCCCATCCTCGGCACGCTGGCCGACACGAAGGATTTCAAGAAGCCCATCTTTATGCTCTGCCTGATCGTGGGTGTGGCGGGCTGCTGCATGATGGGTTTTGCCACCACATGGCTGCCCTTTCTTGTGATCTTTGTGATCGCAAAGGTCGGCTTCTCGGGAAGCTTGGTCTTTTACGATTCGATGTTGGGCGATGTGACCACGCCGGAGCGGATGGATGAGGTGTCCTCCCGCGGCTATGCGTGGGGCTACATCGGCAGCTGCGTGCCCTTTGTGGTCTGTTTGGCCTTGGTGCTGGGCGCAGGGGCCATCGGGATTTCGCAGATGACGGCCCTGAACATTGCGCTGCTCATCACGGCGGTCTGGTGGCTGGTGACCACCCTGCCGCTGCTGAAACGTTATAAACAGCTCCACTATGTGGAGGTGGAAAAACACGCCATCCGGCAGAGCTTTGCCCGGATCGGCCACACCCTGAAGAACCTGTACAAGGACAAGCAGGTGTTCTGGTTCCTGCTGGCGTTCTTCTGCTACATCGACGGCGTGTATACCATCATCGACATGGCGACGGCCTACGGAACGGCACTGGGTCTGGACACCACCGGCCTGCTGCTGGCCCTGCTGGTGACCCAGATCGTGGCCTTCCCCTCGGCGTTGATCTTCGGGCGGCTGTCCGCCAAGTATCCGTCCAGCACCTTGATCCCGGTCTGCATTGCGGCCTATGCGGGCATCGCGGTGTTCGCCTTCTTCCTGACCCAGCAGTGGCAGTTCTGGGTGCTGGCCGTCATCGTGGGAATGTTCCAAGGCGGCGTGCAGGCGTTGAGCCGCTCCCACTTTGCCAAGATCACCCCGCCGGAAAAGTCGGGCGAGTACTTCGGCCTGTTCGATATCTGCGGCAAGGGAGCGTCCTTCCTCGGCACCATGATCGTCAGCGTCGGCAGCCAGCTGACCGGCAACGCGAATGTCGGCGTCGGCTCCCTGATCGTGCTGTTCATTCTGGGATTCATTTTGTTCCGGGTGTCGAATAAAAAAGGTGTTATTACGGGGTGAGCCCGTTTAAAAATGGCGGTTTGCCGGGTTCGGCAAACCGCCATTTTTATATCTCAAGACTGTGTTCGTTGAGAAGAAAATCGTAGATGCTCATAATGAGAACGCCGGACTCATTGTAGTAAGGAGCGGGGGTGTCTTTGGTGATGATGATTTTTTTGAAGAAGTCGCCGGTCAGCATCAGAGAACGCTGTTCTTGCTCCATTTTTTCTTCTGTGGGCAGGGCATAAGCAGACTGGATATAATAGCGTTTGGAGCCTTGATTGCAGACAAAGTCGATTTCAAGCTGGCGGCGGATGCCATTTCCTTTTTCGTTGGTTCCATATTGTGTAATAACACCGACATCAACATTGAAACCACGAATCTTCAGCTCGTTGAAAATGACGTTTTCCATCGCGTGTGTTTCTTCGAGCTGACGGAAATTGAGCCGGGCGTTTCGGAGGCCGAGGTCTGTAAAGTAGTATTTTAAAGGAGTGTCGATGTATTTCTTTCCTTTGATGTCGTAGCGCACGGCACTGTCGAGGAGAAAAGAATCACAGAGGTAGTCGAGATAATTCTTGATGGTGGTATTGCTGATGGTCTTTTTCTTGATGGTTTTGAAGGAAGCAGATAATTTGGTGGGGTTTGTAAGCGAGCCTATGGACGAGGAAAGGATGTTCAGAAGCTCTTCCAGTTCGGAGCGGTTGCGGATGTGATGGCGTCCGACGATATCCGAAATATAAGTTTCCTCAAAGAGCGATTTCAAAAAAGAGATTTTTTGTTCCGGAGTGGGAAAATTGAAAATGAAAGGCAGACCGCCGTAAAGAATGTACTCATTCCATGCGTCCTGTTTGGTTCCCGGATAGGCGGAAACAAATTCTGCAAAGCTCAGAGGGTACATATGGATCTCGTCGCCGCGTCCACGGAATTCCGTAATAACATCTTTAGAGAGGAACCGGGCGTTGCTCCCGGTAACATAGATGTCGACATTCTTCATGCGAAGCAGGCTGTTCAGGACAGACTCGAAATCGTCGAGAAGCTGAACCTCATCCAGCAGGATATAATACCACGATTCGTGGTCATGGATGCGCTGTTTTAAGTGAGGGTACAGGACATTCGGATCACGAAAAGGCTTGTTTTCAAACGAATCAAAGGGAATCTCGATGATATGGTCTTGCGGGACGCCGGAAGCGAGAAGATGATTCCGGAACAACTCAAAAAGCAGATAGGATTTTCCGCAGCGGCGAAGGCCGGTGATGACTTTGATAAGCCCGTTATGCTGCTTGCTGATGAGTTTGTTCAGGTAGCGGTCACGACGGATTTCCATGAAAATTCTCCTTAATGAAAGAAATTGCGCAAAAACGCAGAAAGTTTTGCTTAGACTATTATAAATCGTAAATAGGAGAATTTCAAGATACATACTGAAGATTTTTGCGTATAGACGCAATGACAAACAGCAGAAAAAAGGATCAGTTGTCTTTTACCCACCGGGATGGTACAATAGGGCCAGACAGAAATTAAAACACAAAGGAGAGCAAAGCGATGAACTATCCCGGTTATACCCTTGTGCGCCGTGAGGACTGCCCCGAGCAGCACGGCACGCTGTCGGTGCTGACCCACGACGTCAGCGGCGCGACGATCCTTCTGGTGGAAAATGAGGATGTGAACAAGGCGTTCGGCATCGGATTCGGCACCTTCCCCACCGACGACACCGGCGTGTTCCACATTCTGGAGCACTCGGTGCTGGCGGGGTCGGAGAAGTATCCGGTCAAGTCGCCGTTCCTGCAGGTGCTGAAGAGCAGCATGGCGTCCTTCCTGAACGCAATGACCTTCCCGGACAAGACGGTGTATCCCTTCGCAAGCCCCAACGAGACGGACTTCATGAACCTGCTGGACGTCTATCTGAACGCGGTGTTCTGCCCGCTGGCCATGGTGGACAAGAGCGTGTTCGAGCAGGAGGGCTGGCACCGCGATGCAGACGGCACCGTGAGCGGCGTCGTTTACAACGAGATGCAGGGTGCGCTGGCTTCGCCCGACGCCCAGCTGCAGGATGCGCTGGAACGGGCGATGTTCCCGGATACGGCCTACGGCTTTGTTTCCGGCGGCGACCCGGCATCCATCCCGGCGTTGACCTATGAGAAGTATGTCCGGATGTACCGCCGCCATTACAGCGCGGACAACTGCTGCATCACCCTGTACGGCAAGATGGACATGGGGGAAAAGCTGGCCTTCCTCGACCAGAACTATCTGAGCAAGATGCCCAAGGGCACCAGCCGCCCGCATCTGACGCTGCAGGACGAGCAGACAGGTGTTTCGGTAAAGATCCCCTACTACACCGAAAAGCCGGAGGCCGATCAGGTGCAGTGCGCGCTGGCGTGGTACACCGGGGCCTTCGCGGACCGGGAACGGCAGCTGGGCGTGGAAATTTTGCTGGATGCGCTGCTGGGGAACAACCAGTCGCCCCTGAAAGCGGCGTTGCTGGAAGAGAAGCTGGGCGCGGACATCGACATCGGCTTTGACGACAGCACATTGCAGCCGACGCTGGAACTGGTGCTGCGGGGTGCGACCGAGGAATCGGCCGCGAAGTTTGCCGCCGCCGTCCGGAAAGCGGTGGATGACGTGCTGGCCGAGGGCATCCCGGAGGATCTGCTGCTGGCTTCCCTGAATGCGGCGGAGTTTGCCTCGCTGGAGCGTCCGGGCAGCCTGCCCGACGGCGTGCTGGATGCCATCAACGCGGCCACCGGCTGGCTGCACACCGGCGACCCGGCCCTGCTGCTCCACACCAATGTGCTGTTCGCTTCCCTGCGGGAGAAGCTGACGGAAGGCTGGTTCAACGGGCTGCTGCGGGATCTGTTTGCGCCGGCACCGGTGGAAGTGATCCAAGTGCCGACTCTGCCTAAGAAGGACGAAGAGACGAAATCGGCCCGCACCGACGGCAAGCTGGTGCTCGACCATCCGCTGACCGTCGCCGACCTCGGCGAGGGCGAGAAGAGCGCGGCGGGTACCGAAGAGACCGTTGCCGGCGCGACGCTGCTGCGGCATCCGTCGAAGGGCAGCCTGTACCTGAACTTCTATTATGACATCGGAAGCCTGACCCCGGAGGAGATGCAGTACCTCGACCTGCTGACCGATCTGCTGGACGAGTTGGACACCCCGAAGCACACGGCCCGGGAACTGAACACCCTGCGGAGCACTTGGCTGGGCGACAGTCAGGCGGCGGTGGCCCTCTGGACGGGCCGGCAGGAGGGCAATCCCTGCCACACCAAGCTGGTGCTGAACCTGAGCCTGCTGGAGCGGAGCCTCGAAAAGGCCATCGAGCTGGGCGGTGAGTGGCTGTATGAGACTCAGCTGACCGGCCCCAAGGCGGAAGCGGCCTTTGCCCGGGTGCTGAGCCAGCAGAAGCTGAACATGGAGCAGCGGTTCATCCAGAACGGCAACTCCTATGCGGCGATCCGTGCCGGGGCGCATTACTCGGTGGAATGTGCACTAAGTGAGCGGCTGAGCGGCGTGACCGGATATCACTTCCTCTGCGACCTGCTGGAAAAGGCAGATTGGAAGGCCATGGGTGAGAAGCTGGAAGCCCTGCGTGCCAAAGTGCTGAACCACGCCCAGCTGACCATCAGTCTGCACGGCAGCGAAGAGGCGGCGGCCAAACTGAAAGAACTGCTGCACGGCAGCGTGTTTGCGGCCGAAGGACGCGGCGAGGCACAGCCCTACACCGAAGAGCTGACTGCACCGGTGAACGAGGCGTTCATCATCGACGGCGGCGTGAACTACGATCTGCTGGTCTGGCCCATGCAGCGGCAGGCCGACCGGAAGGTGCTGGCCCGGGTGATGAGCTACGAGTATCTGTGGCACAACATCCGCGAAGTGGGCGGTGCATACGGCACCGGAATGCTGACCCGAAATGAGATCGAGTGCCTGTACACCTACCGCGACCCGCATCTGGCCGAGAGCTACGAGACCTTTGCGAAGGGCCCGGCAGAACTGGCCGCGCGGGAGTACACCGAGAAGGACCTGAACGAGTTCATCGTGGGAACTGTCTCGGAGATGGACACCCCGCGCAAGCCCTGCACCGAGGCAAAGGACCTCGACCGGATGTATTTCTGCGGAATCACCGACGAAATGCTGGCTGCGGACCGGAAAGCCCTCTGCGCCGTGGACGCAGGTACCCTCAAAGCGCAGGCGGCTGACCTGCCCGCACGGATGGAGAAGGGCGTCAGGGTGGCCTTTGGCAGCAAAGAGGCCGTGGAAGCTGCAAAAGACCTGTTTGACCGGGTAGAAACCCTGTAAAAAGACGCGGCGGGCTGCGCGAAGCTCAGCGTCAAAAAAGAAGCGAATGATCCCCTGTCTGTGGAAAAGAAACACAGACAGGGGATTTTTTATCGTCAGATATATTACAGAACGAAGAAATGAATGCAAAATATACGCTTTGGGCCTGCAAAAGGACGCACTGTCGGAATGAGAAAAAACGTGGTATCTTGTTGTCAAACACAAAACGAAAGGATGTGAAACACAGAGAATGGCGCAGAAGAAACCAGCGGCAGGAAAAAGCATCGAGAGCCTGCACAAGGCGGCGGACACCCTGAGCACCCTGCTGGCGCAGGAAGTCAAAGAGCTGAACCTCCGGCAGAAAGCGGCCCGGAAAGCGGGTGCGGACGACGGCGGGATGAAGGGACTCAAGGAAGCGACGGCGGTGCTGAAGGATCTGGCGGGCGTGGCAAAGACCCTGAACGACCAGAGTGCCGAAGCTGATGTGCAGACCAGCGGCGTGGTGCTGCTGCCGCCGGAGAAAGGAGAAGCGGAGCCGTGAAGAGAGAAAACGAGATCCGGGCACCGGTGATCTGGCAGCCCCAGCCGCGGCAGAGGGCGTTCTTGGAGCGGCCGGAGCCGGAAGTGCTGTACGGCGGCGCGGCGGGCGGCGGCAAGAGCGACGCACTGGTGATCGAAGCGTTGCGGCAGGTCCACATCCCGCACTACCGGGCGTTGATCCTGCGCAAGACCATCCCCCAGCTGAGTGACCTTGTGGACAAGAGCCAGCGGTATTACCGCAGAGCTTTCCCGGAGGCACAGTACAACGCCAGCAGCCACGTCTGGAATTTTCCCAGCGGGGCGAAGATCTGGTTCGGGTCGATGCAGCACACGCAGGATCGGACGAACTATCAGGGCAAGGCGTTTGACTTCATCGGGTTCGACGAGCTGACCCACTTCGCGTGGGAAGAGTACAGCTACATGATGAGCCGGAACCGCCCCACCGGGCCGGGCACGCGGGTCTATCTGCGGGCCACCACCAACCCCGGCGGCGTGGGACACGGCTGGGTGAAAGCCCGGTTCATCACACCGGCCCCGCCGGGAACGCCCATTGTGGAAGAGTATCCGGTGCAGATGCCGGACGGCTCGACCCAAATCTTTCAGCGGGCACGGGTGTTCATCCCGTCCACGGTGTTCGACAACGCGGCGTTGCTGGAAAACGACCCGGGATATCTGGCAAGGCTGGCTGCAATGCCGGAAGCCGAAAAACAGGCGTTGCTCTATGGCAGTTGGGACAGCTTCAGCGGGCAGGTGTTCACCGAATGGCGGAACGACCCGAACCACTACGAGGATCAGCGGTGGACCCATGTCATCAAGCCATTTGCCATCCCACGGCACTGGAAGCTCTACCGGGGATTCGACTTCGGGTTCTCGAAGCCGTTTTCGGTGGGGTGGTACGCGGCGGACGAGGAAGGACGGCTGTACCGGATCAAGGAGCTGTACGGTTGCACCGGACGCCCGAATGAAGGCTTGAAGATCGACCCGGCGGAGCAGGCACGGCGCATCCGGGAGGCCGAACAGAACGACCCGCTGCTGAAAGGCCGGGTCATCCGGGGGATCGCAGACCCGGCCATCTTCGATGAGAGCCGCGGCGAGAGCATTGCGGCCATGATGGAGCGGGCACCGAACTTTTTGCACTGGGAGCCGGGCGACCATACCCGGCTGGCGGGCAAGATGCAGTTCCATTACCGGCTGGCGTTCGATGCCGAGGGCAGGCCGATGTTTCAGGTGTTCGACACCTGCAGGCACTTCATCCGGACCATCCCGAACCTCGTGTACGACGCAGGCAATGTGGAGGACATCGACACCCGGCAGGAAGATCACATTTACGACGAATGTCGGTATGTGATGATGGCGCACCCCCTCTCGCCGCCGGTACGGACGGCGGTGGAACCGGTGCGGGATGACCCGCTGGAATTGAGCGGGAAGGCGAGGGTGTATCGAATTTGAAAGGAGCACTATGGAAGAAACAAAACTCCCCATCGGGGAGGCAGAGGTGGCCGAGGCTGCGCAGATCTTACAGCGGTACAAGGCGGGCAAGGCTGCGCTGGACCAGCGGCTGGTGGACAACGAGCTGTGGTTCCGGATGGGGCACTGGAAGAACTACAAGAACCCGATGATGGAGGGCAAGCCCCAGCCGTCCAGCGGGTGGCTGTTCAACTCCATCGCCAACAAGCACGCCGACGCCATGGACAACTACCCGGCCCCGAACGTGCTGCCCCGGGCGGCGGACGACGAGAAGACGGCGCGGGCGTTGTCGAGCGTGCTGCCGGTGGTGCTGGAACAGGCCGACTACGAGCAGGTGTACAGCGACACTTGGTGGCGGAAGCTCAAGCAGGGCACCGGCGTCAAGGGGGTGTTCTGGGATCCGGAACAGCGGGGCGGCGTGGGCGAGATCACCATCCGGCCCATGAACCTGCTGATGCTCTACTGGGAGCCGGGCGTGGAGGATATCCAGTCCTCGCCCCACTTTTTCTCCCTGAGTCTCGAGGACACCAAGCAGCTCGAGGCCCGCTGGCCCCAGCTGGAAGGGCACAGCACCAGCGTGCTGGACGTGCCCCGGTACATCCACGACGGCGGGCTGGACACCAGCACCAAGAGTGTGGTGGTGGACTGGTACTACAAAAAGCTCTCGCCCGAGGGCCGGAGCGTGCTCCATTACTGCAAGTTCTGCAACGGGGTGGTGCTCTACGCCAGCGAGAACGACCCGGCACTGGCCGAGCGGGGCTTCTACGACCACGGGAAGTATCCGTTCGTGTTCGACCCGCTGTTTATGGAAGAGGACAGCCCGGCGGGATTCGGGTACATCGACGTGATGAAGGAGTGCCAGACCGCCATCGACCGGATGAACCACGCTATGGATGAGAACGTGCTGCTGTCGGCGAAACAGCGGTATGTTCTCAGCGACACGGCAGGCGTGAACGAGGAAGAACTGGCGGACTTCTCCCGGGATATCGTTCATGTGGCCGGGCGGCTGAACGACGACAGCTTCCGGCCCTTGCAGACCGCCGGTTTGCAGGGCAACAGCCTGAGCTACCGGAACAGCCGGATCGAAGAACTGAAGGAGATCAGCGGCAACCGGGACATGACGCAGGGAGGTACGGCGGGCGGCGTGACGGCGGCTTCGGCCATTGCCGCCTTGCAGGAGGCCGGGTCGAAGCTCTCCCGGGATATGCTGAAAAGTGCGTACCGGGCCTTTGCGAAGGAGTGCTATCTTATCATCGACCTGATGCGGCAGTTCTACGATGAGGAGCGGGTGTTCCGGATCGTAGGAAAGAGCGGTGAAAACGAGTTTCTGCCCTTTTCAGGCGTTGCACTGCGGCCCCGGCCGGTGGAGAGTGTCGGCGGGGTCGAGCTGGGAAGCCGGGAACCGGTGTTCGACATCGTGGTGAGCGCGGAGAAGAAATCGACCTTCAGCCGTCTGTCCCAGAACGAGACGGCCAAGGAGTGCTACCAGCTGGGTTTCTTTGCCCCGGCCAACGCGGACGCGGCACTGGCTGCGCTGGAAATGATGGACTTTGAGGGCATCGAAAAAGTCCGCCAGCGGGTGCGGCAGAACGGCACGCTGGCCAGCCGGTTGGCTCAGATGCAGGCGCAGGTGGAGCAGCTGACTGCAGCGCAGAAGAAGCTTCCCCTGACTGGCGCGGCGGAATCGCTGGAGACATGGGCGAGGGCGAAGATGATGGAATAAACCTCTCAGTCTCGCATCCGCTCGACAGCTCCCCTAGTAGGGGAGCCCTTGGCAAAGAGATTTCGTCTTGCGGGGATTGCCAAGGCCTCGCCTACAAGGAGAGGTGGCATCCCGGAGGGATGACGGAGAGGTTGGACAAGAAGAAGTGAAAGGAGAAGCTATGATCAAAGCGACCTACAACGAACTCGACGGCCCGGAGGGGCTGACTCTCCGGCTGGAAGCGGTCGGGCACGCGGGCTATGCCCCCGCCGGGCAGGACATCGTGTGCGCCGGAGCCAGTGTCCTGATGCAGACACTGGTGTATCTGCTGGCGGGCGAACCGGGCGTGGAAAGCGATGCTTGGGAAACCCCGGACGGCCCTTGTCTGGCTGTGAAAGCCCTGCCGCCGGTATCACCGCAGGTGGAAAATGCCTTTGAGTTTGCCAAGGCGGGCTTCACCCTGTTGGCGGAACGATATCCGGAGCATCTGCGTTATGCAGACGCCAGCCGCCGGGGAGAGAAGAGCATGATGGACTTGCAGCTGTTTGCCGAGGGCGGCGGCGAAGGCGGCGAGGCGGCCCCGCTCAGCCTCAGTCCGGCGCAGGAGAGGCAGGCCATTGCGTCCGGCACCCTGAAACCGGGAAAGGCGGAGACGGCGGAAAATGCAAGGCCGGAACCCGAAGCAGAAGAAGCTGCGCGGGAACCAGAAGCGGCAGAACCGCCCGAAGCACCCAAGCCGCCGGAACCGCCCCGTCTGCCGCCCGACCTGCCCCGGATGGGCCGGAATGTGATCGAGAATCTGCACCGGCAGTGGGCGGTGGAGGAAAATGCCCTGCGGCAGGAGCACCCGGAATTTTCGCTGCGGGCGGAACTGCAGAACCCGGAAATGCGCCGTCTGATGCAGCTGCCCGGAATGCGGATGCAGGACGCCTACCGGCTGGCCCACTACGACGACACCCTGCGCCGGACGGCCCAGACCGTGGAGAAGGGTGTGGTGGAGCGGATCCAGCAGCGGGCACTCCGCCCGGCGGAAAACGGCACCCGGCCCGGTGGGGCTGCGGTGACCCGGGCCGACATTGAGCACATGACCCGCGCCCAGCGCGAAGCGTTGGAACGGCAGGCTCTGCACGGCGTGACGATCCAGTTTTAAGGCTCCCGGAGCGGGAGTTTTGTGAAAATCACAATACAGAAAGGATAAAAAGCATAAAAAACAACGAAATGGCCCTGAATCTCCAGCTGTTTGCCGATGCAAGCACTCAGCTGACCAACACCACCGGCACCATGACCAAGGAGATGAAGACCTTCTATGAGAAGCGTCTCATCGATCAGGCCGAACCGCGTCTGGTCCACGACCAGTTTGCGGACTACTACCCGATGCCCCAGAACGGCGGCAAGACCATCGAGTTCCGCAAGTACGACAGCCTGCCCAAGGCCAAGACCCCGCTGACCGAGGGCGTGACCCCGAACGGTCAGGCTCTGACCGTGACCACCGTGACCAGCGACCTGCACCAGTACGGCGGCTGGACACCGCTGACCGATGTGCTCCAGATGACCGCCATCGACAACAACGTGGTGCAGGCCACCCGGGTGCTGGCATCGCAGGCGGGCCGCACGCTGGATACCATCACC
The DNA here is from genome assembly GCA_963660925.1 of Eubacterium sp. CAG:38. Lineage (GTDB taxonomy): Bacteria > Bacillota > Clostridia > Oscillospirales > Ruminococcaceae > Faecalibacterium. The sequence goes on from CAVKZS010000053.1 coordinate 31,866, forward strand.
CGCGATGTGCTGGCCGGCGGCACCAATGTCATCTACGCACCCCAGACCGGCGAGGACGGCACCGAGACCGCTGTGACCAGCCGCCGCACCCTCGACAAGACCTGCACCCTGACCCCGAAGATTTTCTTTCAGGCCGCGGCCCAGCTGGGCGCGATGAATGCCGACCCCATCGGCGACAGCTATGTGGCCATCATCCACCCCTATGCGGCCTACGATCTCAAGACCTCCAAGGAGTGGATCGAGGTCCACAAGTACGCTGCATCCGAGACGATGTTCCGGGGCGAGATCGGCAAGCTGGGCAACATCCGCTTCATCGAGACCAGCGAGGCCAAGATCTGGAAGGACAACACCTGCCCCTCCAACGGCAGCGGCGGCAATCTGGCGGTGTTCGGCACGCTGGTGCTGGGTGCCCATGCCTACGGCGTGACCGAGCTGGAAGGCGGCGGTCTGGAGCACATCGTCAAGCAGCTGGGTTACGGCGATGACCCGCTGAACCAGCGCGCCTCGGTGGGCTGGAAGGGAATGCGTGCCGCTGAACGTCTGGTGGAGCAGTACATGGTGCGCATTGAGAGCGTGTCGAGCTATTCGGAGATGGCGGCAGCGAATTGATTTTCAAGAAGAAGGAGCGAAACATGAAAGTAAAACTGTTCAAGGACAACGGCCGGTATCAGGGCGACTTATTCGTCAGCGTCAACGGCGTGAATTACAAGATCCGCCGGGGCGTGGAGGTGGACGTACCGCCCGAGGTGGCCGAAGTGCTGGAACACAGCCAGCAGCAGGACGAATGCACCGCGGCACGAATCGCGGCGGCGGAGGAGCTGGAATGACGGTAGGTGAGGCTCTGGCCCGTGCCGAAGAGCTGCGGCCGGGCATCCGGATGGAGCGGGAGACCCGGCAGCGGTGGCTGAAAGAGGTTGACGGAATGCTGCGCACCCGGTATTTTGCCCGGAACTGCACCGACGCTTACGATGCTGTGGGCGCGGACGTGCATTGGGACGAGGGCCTGCGGGACGAGGTGGTTCTGCTGGCACCGGAACCCTTTGCCGCCCTCTACCCGCATTACCTCTGCGGGAGGATCGACGCGGCCCTCGGGGAGAACGACCGCTATGCCGGAGAACAGGCACAGTACAACAGCATTCTGGCAGAGCTGGCGGCATGGCTGCGGCGGACTTATCCGCCCCGGCCGGGCGCACAGTGGCACTGGTGAAAGGAGGGCACGCATGATCCTGACAAACCGGCCCAAACTCCAGAACGAGCGCGATCTGCTGCGGGTCTTTGGCGGGCTGAACGAGACGTACGGCTGCACCGAGGCCGAGTACAGCGCGGGGGTGAATGTTTCGGCGCGGAACTTCCCGGCCTTGAGCACCCGCAGCCCCCGGCGGAAGCTGGGGGCGATGCCGGACGTGAACGGAATGTACCACTTGAACGGCCTGCTGATCGTCAGCGGGAAAAATCTGCGCTACACCCCGGACGGGCCGGGCAGTGAGACAAAGGTGCTGGAAAACGCGGTGGCCGACAGCAAAAAGACGCTGGTGGGCATCGGGACGAAGATCCTGATCTTCCCGGATAAGATCGCCTTTGACACGGCGGAGGGCACGGTCTCGCCGCTGGGAGCGGTCTGGGAGAATGGCACCGGCACCGTGACGCTGGAACCCTGCGACGGAGACGGAAACACCTACACAGTCTCCCGGTACGGGCGGACCGAACCCGACGACCCCAAGGACGGCCAGCTCTTTCTGAAGGTGGCCCGGATGGATGCGCCGTGGAAGAGCGACAGCGTGCTGGAAGTGTACAGCGCGGCGTCGGGCAGCTGGTCGGCCATCCCGCTGGAGTACTGCAGGATCACGGCGGAGGGCATCGGGAAGAACTTCAAAGTCTGGGATACCATCACCCTGAGCGGAACGGCGGCGGAACAGGCCGGCCAGTGGGAAGAGCTGGACGGGGAGCGGATCGTTTACGAGGTGACGGACAACGGACTCCGGGTCAAGGCGACGCCCGGCGGGGATCGGTTCTTCGGGAAGCTGATCCACACGGGCAGCACAGCAAAGTGGGTCAGCCTGACCGGGAACGACACCGTGGAATGCGGAAGCGGTTCTGCCGTCCGGCTGGAACGCCGGGTGCCCGATCTCGACTACCTGACCGAGTGTGACAACCGGGTATGGGGCTGCTCGAGCAGGGAAAACGTCATCTACGGCTCCAAGCTGGGCGACCCCACCAACTGGTTTTCGTACCGGGGCATTGCGGCGGACAGCTACGCGGTGACGGTGGGCAGCGACGGCCCTTTTACCGGCGCGGCGACCTGCATGGGAGCAGCATTGTTCTTCAAGGAGAACGCCCTCCACAAGCTGTACGGCGCGAAGCCGTCGGATTTTCAGCTCAGCTCCCTGCGCTGCCGGGGCGTAGCCAAGAACGCGGCCAAAAGCCTCTGCGTCCTGAACGAAACGCTGTATTACCTCTCGCCCGAAGGGGTCATGGCGTGGGATGGCAGCCTGCCGACGCGGGTCTCCACGGCACTGGATGCCCGGCGGCTGGCCAACCCCGCGTACGCGGCGGGCGGTGCGCTGGACGGCCGGTATTACCTGCATCTGACCCGGAGCGGCGGCTCCCGGCTGCTGGTCTACGACACCGAGCGGGGCCTCTGGCAGGAAGAGGACGTCTGCTCACAGGAATTGTGCTCCGCGGGCGGGCAGCTCTACCTCTGGGATGGCCGTGACCTTTGGGCCGCCGACCCCAGCCGGGAACCGGACTGGGAAAACGCCGACGGCGTGGAGGAAGCCATCGACTTTTCACTGGTGACGGGCGACATCGGGTTGGACCGGGCGGAAGAGCAGTATCTCTCGCGCCTGACCCTCCGGCTGGACGCGGAGACCCGGAGCCGGGTGGAACTGGACGTCAGCTACGACGGCGGCGTGTGGGAACCGGCGGCAGCCCTGACCATAGAAGCAAAGCGGAAATGCGCAGACCTGTCCTTTGTGCCCCGCCGGTGCGGGACCTTCCGGCTCCGGCTGCGGGGCAGCGGGCAGATTGTGCTGCGGAGCGTGGCAAGGACGAGGGCAGGGGCGAAAGGTGCCCTCTCAAGCCGGATTTGAAATAAACCTCTCAGTCTGCGCTCTGGCGCAGACAGCTCCCCTGATAGGGGAGCCAAGATTATAGGAAGGAGGAGAACGATGGCAAGCATTTCAGGACTCGGGAAGATCGGGCTGCCGAAGTTCAGCGATGAAATGAACCCGGAGGACAGCCGGGCGTTGCGGAACTATCTGTACCAGATGCAGGAGCAGCTGCAGTACATCCTGAGCAATCTCGACACGGAAAACCTTTCGGAAGAACTGCAGGGGCGGCTCTCCCGGACGGAGTGAGATGAAATACAAGAATGTAAGAGGTGAAAGAATGGCAACACAGAAAAAGAAGGAGGAACCGGAGGCCCAGAGCAGCCCGAACGCGGCCTATTCGACGTCCGGCCTGAACAGCCGCACCGATGTGGAAAAGGCATTGGCCGGGACGCAGTATACGCCCTCGGAGAAGGTGCAGGAGGCGGAATCGGCCCTGAAACAGTGGCAGGCCAGCCGCCCGGCGGACTACCAGAGCCGGTATCAGGGGCAGATCGACGACCTGCTGGGCCAGCTGAACGGGCGGGAAAGCTTCCGGTACGATTACGCGCAGGACCCGCTCTACCGCCAGTATGCGCAGGCTTACACTCAGAACGCCGCCAACGCCAGCGCGGATGCCGCGGCACAGGCCACATCCCTGACCGGCGGGTACGGCTCAAGCTATGCCGTCAGCGCGGCGCAGCAGGCGTATCAGCAGCAGATGAACGGACTGAATGCGGCAATCCCGACTCTGTATCAGCTGGCACTGGATACCTACAACAGCGGCGGCGATGCACTGGTGACCCGGCTCGACCAGCTGGGCGCGCAGGAGGAAAACGCGCAGAAGCGGTACAACGACCAGCTTTCGGATTACTACACCCAGCTGGAACAGAAGGGCAGCGATTACAACGCGGCCTATGCGCAGGATTACGGCCAGTACCAGAACTATCTGAGCCAGCTGAACAGCCTGCATGGGTATTACTCCACGCAGGAGCAGACCAAGGCGGCGCAGAAGCAGCAGAGCTTCAACAACGCAATGACCATCCTCGGTTTGCTGGGCGACGCGGTGCAGCTCTACTTTACCGGTACGGCGGGGCTTGGTTCGATGGCCAGCAGCCTGCTGAACAGCGGGTACAACATCTACGCAGGCAACCGCACTTACGAAGCCCAGCGTGCCGACGCCGCGTGGAACCAGCAGATGCAGGAACAGCAGCGGCAGGACAACCTGACCCAGCAGCAGTACAAGAACGAGCAGGCCGAGCGGCAGTATCAGGACAGCCTTGCACAGCAGCAGTTCAACAACGATGTCACCACCGAAAAGCTGAACATCGCCAAGGGCGAGTGGGCCTTGAAGCAGGCAAAGGCGGCTCAGAGTGCGGCAAAAGCGTCGGCCGGAACCAGTACAGCCAAGACGGGCGCGGCAAGCACCCAGAGCAGCACTCTGACCGGCGGAAGCCTGAATCTTGGACAGAACCGTGCAGGCGGAACGGTCATCCCCTTCGAGGCGGCACGGCTGCGCAGTCAGGGCCGGAGTGACAGCGCAATCCGGACCGAGCTGCTCAAAAACGGATACTCCGACGCACAGATCACCACGATCCTGAAACAGATGAACCGATAAATGCAGACAAAGACCGTCCGGCCGACCGCCGGGCGGTCTTTGTGATACTGTATCAAAATAAAGGAACAACGGCAATACGCTGAAATCTGGGAAAACAAAAAAATGAGACCGAAAAAATGAAAAAACAGTTGACAAAACCCGAACTCCATGCTAAAATAAACAAGTCGTCCGGCTTACGGATGACATAAAAATTGAATCTGGGCGTGTTCCCGAGTGGCCAATGGGGACAGACTGTAAATCTGCTGCTTTTCAGCTTCGGTGGTTCGAATCCACCCGCGCCCACCAAAAAGACCAGCGTAGTAATTACGCTGGTCTTTTGTTGTATCCGGAATCTTGAGACTCACGCACAACAGGGCGCGGGCGGATTCGAACAGGAGGACTCCCTATGATTTTATCGCTGCAAGGCTGTATGGCCGTTGGAAAGACGACGGCGGTGCGTTACCTGCAAGAAAACGCGCCCTATCTCCATATCAGCTATGAAGATCCGCACGACGTCATCGAAGAAGTCCGGCGGCGGAAGCTGGACAAAAATTGCTATCCAGACTATCTGGAAATTCAGAAACTCTGGCTGCACAACGAGGTCGTCCGCCATCAGAAAGCGGTGCAGTATCTGTGCAGCATTATGGACTTTGGCGCGGAGGAGATCGAGTTCTACACCCTGCACTATCCAAGGAGCATCGGAAAAGACTGGGAGGTCGAAAATGCGCTGAAACCAGAACTGGAAGCCGTCCGTGCCTGTCTGCCGGACCGCATCCTGTTTCTGGATGCCTCGGGTAAACTGTACCCATAAGAGTGGACACCATGAAATGTGAGATTTTCCGTCAAAAGCAGAAAAGCATAGGCCACATCAGGCAAACACTTCTTAACCTCTCTCCTGATTTGTGTTATTCT
>CAVKZS010000054.1:0-19802 GCA_963660925.1 Eubacterium sp. CAG:38
CCGCGAGGTTCTTTTTATTTCAATTCGCAATTTTTACGGATTACAGGAATGCTCCGGATGGGTGTAGAAATAGCGGACGATATTCTCTTCTTCGGTGGTGTTGATGTTGTTCTGGATGATCTCTGCGCTGAGCTCTTTTGTGACATCGGTCAGCGTTTTGTCCCAAAGGCCGTAGAATAGGTAGTTATCCTGCGAATTGATGCCCATCTGCAGCTGTATGGTGACGCTGGGAACAATGTTGGCGCGGAGCCGGTTGAAGGTGTCGCTCTGCCGGACCTGCTGGGCGGTGTAGGTCATCAGCAGGGCACCGTCCACCTTGCCCGACAGAACATCCTGCGCACACTGGTCCAGACTGTCTTCCACCACCAGCTCGGCGTCGGGCCAGCGGGCTTCGAGGATGCTCCGGACGGGAATATTGTCGTGCAGGATCGCAATGCGCGAGACGCTGCTGGAAGCATCGGTGCGCTGCAGCAGGGAGACCGTGGAGGTGAGATAGGGATCGGTTAGCTTGTAAACGAACTGATCCTCGTCCTCGTAGGAGGAAGAAGCGTCCATCCAGATATCCACAGAGCCGGAACGCAGAAGTTCATCGTATTCTGCTTTGCTGGAAACGGGCACAATCTCATAGTCCAGCCCCAGCCGATTGGAGGTTTCGACAAAAATATCCGCCGCGATGCCGCGGCCGGTGCCGTTGTCGTACCACGAGTAAGGCGTGCCGTCGGGGTCCATCACAGCGCGGATCACGGTGCCGTTTTCTTTCGGAGAATCCAGAAACGCCTGCTCCTCGGCGGTGAGGTCATCGTTTTTGGAGGGCGAGCCGTAGTATTTGTTGTATAAATCCGTGCGCCAGTTCGGAGTTTCCACGTTCATTTCGTCCATGGCTTGGTCGAGCGAATCCATCAACGCCTGATCTTCTTTCCGCATCATCAGGTAGTAAGGTGTTTCCTCAAAGGTCTCGATGATCCGTTCGTCTTCCGGCGTGCCGATGTAACTGTTGACGATGGCGTCTACGTCTCCGTTGATCAGTGCGTTGCTCAGCTCGGCGGGCGTTTCATAATAGGTAATGGTGTGGGAGAAGCCCTTGCTCTGCGCCCAGTTTTCAAAGCGGTCGTTGTAGGTGTGGCGGCGCAGCAGGCCAATGCGAAGGCCCTCGTAGGTCGAGTAGTCACCGGCCACAATGTCCCGGTTGCCGACCTTGACATCCATGCAGGTGGTCGCTGTGATGGACGGGTGATCGGAGAAGATGAACTCGGCCTCCCGCTCCGGGGTCTTTTTGGCGGCGGTATAGATGTCGATCTCACCGGTGCGCAGCATGGCCTCGTTCTCCTTGGCGGTCTTGTCGTAGCCGACATAGGCGAAGGTGCATTGCAGATACTTCGAGAGATCCTGCATCATCTCATAGCCGTAGCCGGACCGCTGGCCGCTTTCGTCCTGCATATTGAAGCAGTCGTAGGCATAGTACGACACCTTATATTGTGGGGTATCGCATTTTGGCACGCCTGCCGCCATTGCCGCGCAGGAGAGCAGGGAAATCTGAACCACCAAGTAGAGGAATGCCACGAATCGTTTTGTCATTTTGTTTCAACGCCTCATAAATCCGAATGGATAGACACTTTTTCGATGCAAAGCCCGCTTGCGTTGGTGTATCGTGCAAAATCCACAAATTTCCACCTGTGCAAGCGGGACAAAATCAACCATTATAATAATAAATTTTTTGAAAAAAACATGGATTATTGTGGCAAGAGAATGTGCTTTTGGGGAGAACTATCTTCCGGTTGACTCCGCTATGGTTTTCGGATATAGACTCTCTCGGTTTAGCTTGACACGATGCTTTTATACATGGAACTGTCCTTTGCCGAACTGACGGGGGCATTGTAGTGTTTGAGCAGCGAGCTTTTTTGCGCCCAAAAGTCGGAATCACAACAAACCACGCCGGAAAAACGACAAAAATACATCGTCGTCCTCTGCAAAAGTCGGGAATCGGATGGGAATGGTCGAAAACCTTATGGATAACCGGTCGGAAAAACGATTTAATGAAACCAGAAAGAAACGGAGATCCCAAAGGAGGAGAGCAGAATGGAGCAAGAGGGACACGTTGTGATCGAAGTGCAGGATATGTCCAAGAACTTTGGCGTGACGCAGGCACTTTCGCACGTCAATTTCCAAGTGCGGACGGGAGAGATCCGCGGGCTGATCGGAGAGAACGGCTCCGGCAAATCGACGGTTTCATCCATCATCGCGGGCATTCAGCCGGCGTCCAGCGGCACCATGACTTATAAGGGCCAGCCGTGGAATCCGGCCACGACCCTGCAGGCCAAGAAAGCCGGCATCGCGATGATCGTGCAGGAGGCCGGCACAATCCCGAACATCAGTGTTGCGGAGAATATCTTCCTCGGCGACTATGCGATGTTCAAGAAAGGTATCTTCATCAACAAGGCGAAGATGGTGCAGGAGGCCCGGAAGGTGCTGCACACCATCGGCGTGGACAACATTGATCCCTCGCTGCCGACCAAGGCATTCGATATGCAGGAGCGGAAGCTGATCGAGATCGCCCGCGCTATGTACGGCAACCCGGAAGTCCTGATCGTGGACGAGACGACGACCGCCCTTTCACAGTATGGCCGCGACATCATATATAATGTGATGCACAAAATGGCAAAGGACGGCAAGTCGGTCATGATCATCAGCCACGATCTGGACGAGCTGATGACTCACTGCGATACTCTGACCATCCTGCGGGATGGCGTGATCATTGACAACCTCGAAAAGGCAGACTTCGACGCCGACGACATCAAACAGAAGATGGTCGGCCGCGAGGTGAGCGGAAACTACTACCGCACCGATATGGACGGATACAGTGATGAGGTGGTTCTGAAAGCCGATTACATCACCACCATGAAGACCCTGATGTGCTTCCCGCTGGAACTGCACAAGGGCGAGATCCTCGGCATCGGCGGTCTGTCGGACTGCGGAATGCACGAACTTGGCCGTGCCCTGTATGGGCTGGAAGACATCGTGGACGGCAGCGTGCAGATCCAGCACAACGGCAAGATGGTCGAGATCAAAAACGCCAGCGAAGCGTTTGAAAACGGCATGGGCTATGTCTCCAAGAACCGTGACACTGAGAGCTTGGAGACCAACGCCACCATCTTCAGCAACATTGCCTCCACTGGCTACCTGAAAAACCTGCTGTTCAAGCCGTTCATCTCGGACAAAAAGGAAAAGCAGTACGTCCAGACGCAGGTCGATGAGCTTCGGATCAAATGCAACAGCGTCCACCAGCCGGTCCGGGCACTGTCCGGCGGTAACAAACAGAAAGTCGTGTTCGGCAAGTGGGTGGCGGATGACGCCGATGTGCTGATCCTCGACTGCCCGACCCGCGGCGTCGATATCGGCGTCAAGGCGGCTATGTACCAGCTGATCTACAGCATGAAGCAGCAGGGCAAGTCCATCGTCATGATTTCCGAAGAGCTGCCGGAGCTATGCGGCATGAGCGACCGTTTGCTGATTATCAAAGACGGCAAGATCAACGGCGAGTTCCACCGCACCGCCGGCTACAATGACCGAAAACTGATCGACTGCATGATCTGAGAGGAGGGAATATCATGACGAAAACCGCAGAGCCGTCCAAGGGCGAACTGAAGCTCTCTTGGAGCGACCGGCTTGACCTGATCAAAAACAACCGCATCGTGGCGGCAATCACACCGTTTGCGCTGCTTGCAATCATTTACATCATCTTCGTTCCGCTGGTGTCCATCAACGGCGGCGATTTCCTGAAAGGCTCCGTCGTGCAGGGCATCGTCAATCAGGGCATCATTTATGCGACCTTGGCAACATCCGTTTCCCTGATCTACTCCATGGGCGATCTGGACATCTCGATCGGCGCAGTCATGGCACTGGGCGCAGTTCTGGGTGCCAACACCTACAACGCCACCGGAAATGTCGCTCTGATGCTGGTGGTGACCATCGGCGTCTGCATCCTGCTGATGCTCTTCAATTGCACGCTGGGCGCACTGCTCCACATGAAGTCGATGACCATCGCCATCGTTATGATGCAGATCTACTCCCAGCTGGCGATCAAGCTGATCGGTTCCACGGGTAAGATCAATGTGGACTACGATATGTGCAAGGAACTGGAAAGCGTATTCCGCTATCCTGCCTTCATCGGATTCTTCGTGGTGGTCTTTATCCTGTATCGGTTTACGGCACTGGGCCGTTCGCTCCGGTTCATGGGCGGCAACCCGAACTGTGCGGAACAGACCGGCTTCAAGACCATCCGCATCCGCTATACCGCGAATCTTTTGGCCGGCATCGGCGTCGGCATTGCGTCCGTCCTGACCATCGTGCGCACCGGCTCGGTCAGTACCGACACCGGCAGCAGCATGGGTATGTACTGTATGCTGATGACCACGCTGGGCGGCATGAGCATCTTCGGCGGTGCCAAGTCCAACACTTACGCCGGTTTCGTCGGTGCACTGACCTATGCGGCTCTGAACAAAGGCCTGTTGATGGTCGGCTGCGACACCACCACCGTGCAGGCGATCCGCGGCGTGATCTTCATCGCGCTGGTTTATCTGAACAGCGAGCGCAGCCATACACTGCCGTCCCGTCAGATGCTTTAAGGAGGGTCCGGTCATGAAAAACAGTTCTAAATACAAATTGATCGCACTGCTGCAGACACTGGCGGTTCCACTGGCTGTGTTTGTGATCATGTCGGCCATCGACTATGCCGTGACCGGCAGCGGCCTGATCTCCAGCTCGGTGGATCTGAAAGGCTTTATGCGTTCTCTCATCACATGGTTCGCCTTTGCAATGGCCCTGAACGTCAACCTGAGCTGCGGCCGCATGGATCTGTCGCTGGGCGCACAGATGTACATGGGCTGCATTCTGGGCGGCAACTTCGCCATGAGTCTCGGCTTCGGCGGCATCGGCATCATTCTCGTCAGCATGGTGGTTGGCGCAGGCTGCGGCCTGATCGTCGGCATCCTGTTCGTGAACCTCAAGATCCTGCCCATGGTTCTGGGCCTCGGCTGCACGCTGGTGTTTGAGTGTGTCTCCTACGCCTGCTACAATTCGCAGGGCCTGATGCTCTACGGCAAGCAGGGCACCGACATCCTTTCCAACGTCAGCTTCATCATTGCGGTGGTGGTCATCCTCGTCATCGTCATGACCATCATCCTCCAGATCAGCTCCTTCGGTTATCGCCGCCGCGCGATTCAAGGCAGCCAGCGTCTGGCAAGCGATGCCGGCATCAACGTGTTCAGCAATTGCTTGGTCTGCTACGCACTGGCCGGTGCGCTGGTGGCTCTGGCCGGTGTGTTCACGACCGCATACTCCGGCTCGCTGACCCCGGTTCTGGGCATGAGCTCCAACGGCAAAGTCTTCTCGAATATGTTCCCCATGATGCTGGGCGGCTGGATCGCCGGATTCATGGGCAACCAGTCCATCGGTGTTCTGGCAGGTTCCTGTTCGGTCTACTTTCTGAAAGCGGGCCTGTCCAAGCTGGGTCTGGATGACCTGACCTCGACCATCTTCGTCTATGGCGCATGGCTGCTGTTCCTGATCTACTTGAACAACAAAGATGTCGTCTCTTATAATAAGAAGCGCAAGCAGCGCAAAGCGGAGTCCCAGCAGATGCGGGCCGCACTGCTGGCTGCAAAAGTCTGAATCTGCAGGAGTGGTCTCCTGAACACGCAATACACACGAATACAAACGAACAAGAAAGACCGGAAAGGGGAATACGATTATGAAAAAGATCTCGCGCAGAAATTTCCTGTTGGTGACGGGTGTTGCAGGTATGACGGCTCTGCTGGCCGGCTGCGGCAGCTCGAAGAGCGGCAATAGCACTGCGAGCAGTGCGGCCGGAAGCACCAGTGCAGGCGATTCGGAGGCCAAGGGCGGTTACACCATTGCCATCTGTGAGCCGGGTGCCAGCGACGAGGCAACCGCACGCGATACCTTCTGCCTGAACTATCTGGCAGATGTCTACAACTGCAAGTTCATCGTCAGTGAGCCCTGCAAGGACTCCGATGCCGTGGCCGCGTTCATCGAGAACTGCGCCGACATGGGCTGCGACGGCTTCATTGATTTCAGCACCAGCGATTGCTACAACGACTGCCAGATGTGCCGCGACTACGGCATGGCCTATATGTACAACGGCGGCAAGGGAGCCAACGATGGCAACAAGAAGATCTTCGCCGAGCAGCCGGACAACTTCGTGGGCTGCTTTGGTGCAGACGTTCCCAGCATGGCAAAGCTCTACGGCGAGTATCTGGACGAGCACGCTTCCGACGATGGCAGCGAGGGCTTCATGATCCTGTCCTCCAACGCCTGCACCGGCGGCTATCAGCAGACCGAGATCACCCGCTCCCTGCTGGAGGCCATCGCATCCAAGTACGACCTGACCTATACCGGCTATGAGGACAATCTGGATGCCCTGATCGCCATTGACGCACCGACTGAGGTCGCCAACAGCAAGGGCCTGAACATCTACATCTATCCCGGCAACCACGCCACCAATACCGAGTCTTGGCTGTCCGGCGTTTCCAGTGTGCTGCAGACCGGCAAGTATGCCTTCCTCGCTTCCGCGGGCCAGACCTTTGCCGTCACCGCGCAGACCGTTGCCGAGATCGAGGCTGAGTTCAACTTCAATATCACCTGTATGTCGCCGGCCACCATCAGTGAGACGCTGGTCAGCGCATTCAACACTAAAGATCAGTTCGGTAACCCGTCCATCGACTTCGTTACCGTCAAGAGCGCGACCATGACGGCAGGCTTTGCCTTTGCGATGATGTACAATTTCCTGTCCGGCCACAGCGACATGATGCGCCCGGATGGAAAGGCCGACCGTCTGGCCTTCTCGCAGTGGGCCATCAGCGATGCCGACACCCTGAACACCATCAAGGATTGGGATCAGGCCGCTACGCAGGATTGGGCCGCCAACAGCACTTGGATCGACCGGATGCTGGCCGAGAAGAACCCGGATCTGACCCTGAGCGATATGCAGGATGCGATCTTCGACTTCACTGTGGATTACGCCATCGAGATCCACGAGTAATGGGAGGGACGGACATTGAAGCAGCGTCCAAACATCTTACTCATCATGGCGGATCAGTTCCGCCTGACCTCACTCGAAGGGATGGGCGACGAGATCCACACTCCCAACATTGCCCGCATCATGGAAAAAAGCATGGTGTTCACGCAGGCGGCCTGTACCAGTCCGCTCTGTACGCCCAGCCGGGCATCGCTGGCGACCGGCCAGTACCCGCACCGCTGCGGCGTCATCGTCCATGACGCGGTGCTCCCGACGGATATCCCCACCTACTATCAATACCTGCGCAAAGCGGGCTACCGGGTGGGCGTTGCGGGCAAGACCGATCTGCACAAAGCGGATTCCTACTGCGGGCTGAACGGGGATCTGCCCTCCATGTACCACTACGGCTTCACCGATCCCTTTGAGGTGGAGGGCAAGTTCCGAATCGCGCAGTATGGCACCAACGAGGACGGCTCCAAGCAGCTCTGCGGCCCCTATCAGAAGTTCCTCGAGGAGCGCGGCCATCTGGAGCAGATCTCCAAAGAATATTTCTGGCGGTACGGCGAAAAGCCCCACTATTACGCAGGCCCTTCTCCCTTGCCCGATGACGAGTTTCAGGATACCTTCATTGGCGAACACGCCTGCCAGTGGCTCGAGAATGTTGCAGACGACTGCCCGTGGCACTACTTCGTCAGTTTTGCCGGGCCGCACGACCCGTGGGACCCGCCGCAGAAATATCTGGACCGGCAGGAGGGCAGAGTTTACCCGGAGCCGATCTCCAACGACATGACCGGCAAGCCCGAATGGGTGGCCAAGCGTGCCAAAGCCTCCACCGGCGGGATGACGCCGGAAGACGCCCAGAACATGAAACGCAACTACGCCGCGGCCATCGACGCCATTGATGAGCAGGTCGGTAAGATGCTGGATATTCTGGAGCGGCGGGGCCTTGCCGACAATACGGTAGTGGTCTTTACGGCCGATCACGGCGAGATGCTGGGCGACCACGGTCTGCTGATGAAACAGGTCATGTACGAAGGTGCACTCCGCATTCCCTTTGTGGTCCATTGCCCGGGCATGACCCACCGGGTCGATCGGAACGATCTGGTCGAGCTGATGGATCTGGCACCGACCTTCATGGAAATGGCAGGGCTTTCTCCCAGTACGGACGACATGGATGCCCGTTCGATCCTGCCCATCCTCGAAGGCGGCGAAAAGGATCTGCGCCCGGTCCAGCTGAGCGAACTGATCCATACCCATGGGATGTTTGACGGCCGGTATAAGTGGATCCGCAGTTTCAACGACAGCGACGAGCTGTACGATCTGCAGGAAGACCCGCAGGAACTGCACAACATCATCAAAGAACGCCCCGAGGTCATGAAGCGTCTGCGCAGCCTGACCTTCCGGCAGTAATTCAGAATTGCTTTCTCATTTTCTCATTTGCTCCTTCCTCATCATTCTCAGGTGTGCAGAAACGCATCGTGGCTTACGCTGCGGTGCGTTTCCTGCTCAGAAAGGAAAAATTTTATGCGCGCGATCATGTTGATGTACGATACCCTGCGCTGGGATATGCTGCCCAGCAGCGGCGGCACACTGGCAAATCTCCCCAACTTCAAGCGGCTGGCAGAGCGCAGTGTGATCTTCGACTGCAGCTATGCGGGCAGCCTGCCCTGTATGCCGGCCCGCCGGGAGCTGCAGACCGGCCGGCTGAACTTCCTCCACCGCAGCTGGGGCCCCATGGAGCCGTTCGATGTCTCGATGCCCGAACTGCTCAAGCAGAACGGCGTGTATTCGTATCTGGCAACCGACCATTACCACTATCTCGAGGACGGCGGCGCGACCTATCACCACCGCTTCTCGGCGTGGGAGTGTATGCGCGGGCAGGAGTGTGACCGCTGGGTGGGTAAAATCGACCGGGTGACCGAGACGACGCCCCACCAGATGAGCGTGGAGAAGCTGCCGCCGGCCCTGAAAAAGATGCGGGTCGCGGGCGGCTTACAGAACGATGCCAACCGGACGCGGTACACCGAAGAAGACCAGTTCCCCCAGACCCTGACCGTGGATGCCGGCCTGAACTTCGTCCACGAGAATGCCGATCAGGACAACTGGTTCCTGCAGCTGGAACTCTTCGACCCGCATGAACCCTTCACCAGCCCCAACAGCTATCTGAGCAGGTATTTTGACCCGGACCATCCCTTTGTCCCGGATTGGCCGCCTTATGCCAAGGTCTCTGAGACCGAGGACGAGGTGGAGCAGATGCGCAAAAAGTATCTCGCCCTGCTGGAATACTGCGATGCAAGTCTGGGCCGGGTGCTGGATACGATGGACGAACTGGATCTCTGGAAGGATACCATGCTTATTGTCAACACCGACCACGGCTTCATGCTGGGCGAACACGAATGGTGGGGCAAAAACACCTGCCCGGACTATCAGGAAGTCGTTCATACGCCGTTGTTTATCTACGATCCCCGCTGCCCGGAAGCTGTCGGCCAGCACCGGAAAGCACTGGTACAGACCATTGATCTGGTTCCGACCCTGCTGAACTATTTCGGCGTGCCGGTGCCCGCTGAGGTGGACGGCAAGGATCTGGGTGAAACCATCCGCAGCGATGCCCCGGTGCGGCAGTACGGGTTGTTCGGCTATTTTGGCTCTGCCATTAACATCACCGATGGCCGCTATGTCCTGATGCAGCCGGTGGTCCACCCGGAAATCGCTGTCAACGAATATACCCTGATGCCGACCCACATGAACAACCGCTTCCAGCCGGAAGAGTTCAGGGATGTTTCGCTGGCAGAGCCGTTCCCCTTTACCCGGAACTGCAAGACGCTCAAGATCCCCACGGCGGTCTACAACGCCGAAAAGATCAGTGAGCCCACCCTGTACGATGTGATTGCGGACCCGCACGAGGCGCATCCGATCCACGACCCTGAGTTGATCCGCACGCTGCAGGCGGAAATGGTTCGGCTGCTGAAAGAAAACGATGCACCCGAAGAGCTGTATGCCCGCATGGGTCTGGAGGGATAAACATAAAACCATAAAATCGGATTCTGCAAATTGCATTTTTTGCCGGGATTCGGTATACTGACAACAGAAAAGGGGTGAGGTGACACGAAACGGCAATTTTCGCTGGGCAGATACAGCACAGTGTGCCTGTTGTTGTTGACCTTGCCCCTTACGTTGTTTTTGCTGGCCTTTTCGTTCTGGACCGTGCACACGGTCCGGGATCAGTTTGCCCAGCGGAGCATCGCGGTGCTCTCGGTACTGCAGAACACCATCGAAATGGAGATGGACGATGCCGAAAGTGCCATTGCCACCATCGCGCTGGACAGCAGCGATTTCCGGAATCTTGCAGAGGAGACCAACGGGACCAAGGCGTATTTGCAGGCGTATGAAATTCAGGAAAACTATCTGCGTCTCCTGATGGATTCCAACCATCACCTGACCGCCAGCTTTGTCTACTCGGGCGGGACCGACCGGATGACCGAACTCTGGCAGGAGGACAATCTTCCGGCCACGGCCCAGATCGAACGCCGGAAAGCTCTGGAAGCTGCGGTCCGCTCCCTGTATGAAGACGGTTCCTGCATCACGGATCGGTGGTTTGTCCTTTCGGCCGGAAGCGAAGATTATCTCTGCCGCGCCGCGCAGAAAGGCAAGGCCCTCTGTGTGGCGGCGATGGAGTTGGACTCTCTTTCGGAACAGGAGGGCGGCGGACGGCTGCTCTTCTGCGAAAATGGGACTGTGCTGCCAACACAGGCGGAGGCTGATGGACTCAGCGGCCTGAAATGGAAGACCGGAGAGATGGCATACAGCTCTGTCCGGTTGAACGGGACTGAGATGCTGTCGATCGAGACGGCGTTCCACACGGTCGAGGTGCTGTATCTGGTGCCCTACGAGAGCGAACTGCGGACCATGAGTCTGTGGCAGATGCTTCTGATCGTCTTTACGGTCTGTGAGATCATTGCGCTTCCCATCGCGCTGTGGGGCGAGTACAATCTATTGGTCAAGCCGCTGAAACAGCTGGAACAGGTCATGCTCCGGGTGGCAGAAGGCGACCTGAAAGCTGCCGAGGGTGTGCAGTTCCGCAGTTCGGAGCTGCAGCAGGTCCAGCGCACCCTGACCCACATGATCGAGCAGGTGACGACTCTGCAGTACGCGGCCTACGAGCAGAAGATCCAGAACCAGAAATTGCAGCTGCAGGCGTTGCGGCTGCAGATCCGGCCGCACTTTTACCTGAACTGCCTGAAAAACATCTACGCACTGGCCGAGACGAACCGCGGCCCCGATATCCAGAAGGCGATCCTCTATCTCTCGGAGCATCTGCGGTATGTGTTCTCGGGCAACGCGGACACGGTCACGCTGGACACCGAACTGCAGCACTGTGTGAATTACGCCAACCTGCAGAACCTGAACAACCCCGGCCGGGTGGCCATTGAACTGGATGCCGACCCGGGCCTGATGCAGCTGGGGATCCCGCCGATCTCGCTGCTGAGCTTTGTGGAAAACAGCATCAAATACGGCATGACGCTGGAACAGAAACTCCAGCTGACCATCTCGGCCCGGCGGCTGGCGGCGGAGGACGAGAGCTTTGCCGTCCTTACGGTCCGGGACGACGGCCCGGGCTTTACCGAGGAACAGCTGGATCAGTACAACAGTATCGACCCGCAGGAGATCGGTACACCGGCCCAGCACGTCGGCATCCTGAACACCCTCTGCCGTTTCTTTATGGTGTATGGAGAGAGCTTTGCTTTTGCTTTTTCCAATGCCCCGGGAGCCTGCATCGAACTGTATCTGCCCATCAAGGAAGGAGAAGAGACCACACATGGAGGACTGGAAACTTCTGATCGTTGACGATCAGCTGGGGGTCGTGCAGGGTTTGCTGCACGGCATTCCGTGGAGAACGCTCGGCATCGGGCAGGTGTACACAGCCCTCAATGCGGTGGATGCCAAGGCATGGCTGCAGAGCGAGCACATCGACATTATGCTCTGCGACATCGAAATGCCGGTCGAAAACGGGCTCGAATTGCTGCAGTGGGCGCGTTCGCAGGGGATCCAGACCCAGTGCATCTTCCTGACGGCACACGCTGAGTTTAACTATGCGCAGGAGGCTCTGCGGCTGGGCAGCTTCGATTACATTCTGCAGCCGGCGTCTTACACCGATGTCAAAAATGCCGTTCTGCGGGCCATCGAAGAGATCCGGAAATCCCAGAGCAAGGATGAGCTGTATCAAATCTCCGAAAGCTTCAAGCAGGAGAACCGGGGCATCGCGCTGGACATTCTGAAAGTATGGCTGCAGCAGAACAATGCCAACAGCCGCAGTTATGAGGCCTTTGAGCAGCACGGCATCCTGCCCCGGCGGGACCGGCCCGGCTACCTGATCTGCCTGAGCATCCTGCGCTGGAAAACCACGGGCGACCGGTGGGATATCTCACTTCTGGTGGCCGCGCTGGACAATGTGCTGCAGGACATCTTCGGCACCCGGCAGACGGCCAGCTGGATCGCCCCGGTATCGGATCGGTTGTTTGCCATCTTTTTGCAGGCCCCGCCGGAAACCGAGCTGGAAGACCCGATGCTGCTGGCCAACGAGCTGCGGTATTTCATGAGCGTCTGCCAGAACTACATCCACTGTACCGTCGCGTTGTATTTCGACGACCCGGTACCCTGCAGTGCCATGCCGCAGTTGTGGACGGTGCTGGAAAGCCGCGACCGGAACAATGTGGCACGGGCGGCGGACGTCTACTATCTGCAAAACCAGAAAAACTCCGAGTACCGGTATCATACGCCCCAGCTCCGGTATTGGGCAAAGCTGCTCAGCGAGGGCGAATCCCGGACCGTGGAGACCGAGGCCAACGAGATGCTGGACCGGATGCAGCAGATGGGCGGACTGAACGCCGATGTGCTCCATGCGTTCTATCAGGATTTTCTGCAGACCGTCTATCTGGCCGCCGGAAGCACCGACACCACGGCGCATGAGCTGTTCCAGAGCAAAGAGGACTATCTGCTTTACCAGAACGGGACCCGCTCGCTGGCGGATATGAAGATCCTGATCCACCGGGTGGCCGAAGTGTTTGCCAATACCGAAGCGGACACCGACCCGGCGGCGGCCGTGGAAAAGGCGAAGAATTACATCGCCGACCACATGGAAGAAGAGATCCGGCGGGAGGACATCGCGGCCTACGTTCATCTGAACGCTGATTATCTCAACCGCATCTTCAAAAGGGCCGAGGGTACGACCCTCAAAGAATACATCATCACCCGCAAAATGGAGTCGGCCCGCAGTATGCTCCGCTCCACCCGACTCAGCGTGAGCATCATTGCAGCGCGGGTCGGCTTTATCAACTCGTCCCATTTTTCGGCGACCTACAAAAAGCACTTCGGCGTTACTCCGTTGGATGACCGAAAAGATGCCGCTGCAGAGAAAGGCCGGAACGTATGAAGCAGGGAATCACACGGAGACAGTTCCTTGCCGGCGGCTGCGCAGCGGCAACGATCGGCCTGCTGACTGCGGCCGGTCTCCAGAAAAAGCCTGCACGGACGACCGGCCCGCAGCTGCGGATCATGACCTACGGAGACTCGGATGAGGAAGCCTGCACGCGGCTGTCACAGGCCATGACCAATCTGCTCTCGGAGCGGCTGGGATGTACGGTCCAAGTGGAGCAAGCCTCAGTAAACAATTATTCCTCCCGGCTGGAACGGCAGATGCTGGCCGGAAATGCGCCGGATGTGTTCTGCGCCTACCAGCAGGGCGAGCTGACCCATTTCGTGAACAACGATCTGGTGCGGCCCCTGAACGGCCTGCACCAGTTTTATCAGGAGTCGTTTTCGCAATTGACCGCCGAGGACTGGGCCTGTGCCCAGCTGAATGGCACATCTTTTGGAATCCCAGCCCGGATGGGCGGGAGCTACCAGATGGCGTTCGTCATGCGGAAAGACCTCTGCGACAAGCTGGGCGTGGAAGCGAAGAGCATCTGCAGCATGGAACAGCTGCACACCCTGCTGATGCAGGTGAAAAAAAGCTGGCCCGACCTCTGCCCGGTGGCACCCCATTTCGGCACGCTGGATATCCTGCTGGGTGAGGACCGGCTTTGCGATTCGCTGGGCGTTCTGCCCGACATCACGACCGATTCGACCCGGATTGAGGATCTCTATGCCACCGAGAAATACCGCTGGGTCTGCCAGCGGATGCACACATGGCATTTGGAAGGGCTGATCCCGTCTGACGCTGTGCAGTACGAGCAGGACGGCGCAGGGCTTCTGGCGACCGGCAATTTCTTCGGGTATTTTACCGCGTACCACCCGTTCACCCTGCGCAGTGCCGGGAGGATGGCGGGTACCGCACTGACGGCGGCCAAGCTGACGGATACCCGACAGATGAGCACCGACCAGAACCAGCTGATCTGGTGCATCTCCCGGCAGACCAAACTGGCCACCAAAGCGATCCAGCTGCTGTCTATCCTGTTTTCGGAGCCGGAAGCCGCCAATCTGTTGTTCTATGGCATCGAGGGCGAGGACTACCGGCGGGTGGAGGAAAATGTCTTTGCATCCTGCACCTCTCTGGCGGAACACCCGGTCAGCCCGACCCTCTGGTGCACGGCCAACCAGTTCATTCTGGCCGATTGGCAGCTGGACGACGGAACCCTTCTGACGCAGGAACCGGTCTATGCACCCGTGCAGGAAAGCCCGGCCATGGGCTTTGTGTTCGATTCTGCCGAGGTGCAGACCGATGTGGACAACTGCAAAAAGGTGGTCCGCAAATACGACCCGGCTCTGCGCACCGGTCTGCTGGACCCGGACATCGCGCTGCGCCGCTTCTACGAAGAATTGACCGCAGCCGGCATTGAGACGGTGATCGCCGAAAAGCAGCGGCAGTTGGATTCCTTCCTCCGCAACCGGGAGCTGAACCGCCAGATCAGCGAGCAATACGATGGCTGAATTTATACAATCCCCCGTTGACAGCGAAAGGCGTTTATGGTACACTTAATCCAATTGATGCGCCATCGCCAAGCGGTAAGGCAGGGGACTTTGACTCCCCCATCGTAGGTTCGACTCCTGCTGGCGCAACTGAAAACCGCCTGAACGATCTTCACGGATCGCGCAGGCGGTTTTTGTGCGTCTTATGGGACCGTTTTTCAGCGGCGGTGGATCTTGCGGGGGGATTTGCGGCCGTTCCATGCGTTGAGCAGCAGCCACAGGCCGTAGATGGCGGCGGAGATCACGCTGAGGACGATGACGACCTTCAGATAGAGGCTGTGGAAGAAGTCGTTGATCTTGGCCACCGTAAACAGCAGGGTGTTCTGGCTGACATCCTGTCCGGCGATCAGGTTGACCACGCCGATGGTCTCACCGGCCAGTTTCAGCTCCACCGTGCCGACCACATCGCCCTGCTGGACCGGGGCACAGACGTAATCGGGCAGGTGGAAGTATTTCTGGGTCACCGAGCCGTCGCCCGAGGAAGGCAGCAGGGTCATCATGTTGTCGTCGGGGTAGAGCTGCAATGTGTCGGTGTCCGACGAATATTTCACCGGGATCTCCGCCAGCGCGAGGTCGGTGTCCAGCGCGGCTTGGATCGAGAAGCTGTCGAACACCCAGTCGATCAGCTTGGTCGTTTCGTAGAGGGCGGGGCGGCGGTTGGAGTAGCCGTAGTCGTCGCAGGTGTCAGGGCTTTGCATCACACAGAAGATGTAGGTCGCACCGTTCTTGTTGGCCCACGAAACGTAGCTCTGGTCGCCGTGGTCGTTTTTGTAGGCCATCACATCGCACATACCGCCCTGCATGGCACTGCGGTAGAATTTACCGCCGCTGGTCTTGTTCAGGGCCACGTTCTGGCTGAGCAGAACGAAGGACTTGGCGTGCTTCTCCTTGGCTGGCATCGTGAAAGTCGGCGCGCTGGAGATCTCCACAAAGGCATCGAAGCTCATCAGATACCGCAGGATCAGGTACATATCCACGGCGGTGGTCACGTTGCCGCTGTCGAGGCCGCAGGCGTCGGTCCAAGTGCTGCCAGTGGTGCCGATCCGCTGGGAAAGGGTATTCATCTGGCTGACCCACCCGGCGAGGTCGCCGTTCGAGAGGGAGTAGGCCAAGCCCATGGCGGCTTCGTTGGCATTCCGGGTCAGCATGGCGTAGATGGCTTCCCGGTAGGTGAAGGTCTCACCCGACCGCATATCGGCATTGTCGGAGTTGTGGACGTAATCCGAGATGGCAAAGGGCATCTGGAAGGTGTTGTCCAGCTGGTCGGCGTAGTTGGTCAGCACCAGCGCGATGGTCATATATTTGGTCAGGCCGCCGGCGGACACCTGCTTCTGGCTGTCTTTGTCGTAGACGATGATGTTGGTGTCAGTATTGACGATGTAGGCACTCTGCGCCTTGACCTCGTAGACCGGGCTGGGGTCGAACATGGCACCGGCTGTCACCGACAGGCAGCTGAACAGGACACAAAGTGACAGGATGAGCGCGAAAATACGTTTCATGTGGACAATTCCTTTAAAAAGCGATATCATATAAGAGACCGGGCGGGATCCTCTGCCCGGAAAACGCGGACAATCGGCCTCCTGCAAAAGGGGCTTATACTTTATAATAACAGGTTTGCCGGGGCGTGACAAGGGTTTCGCGGTTGTTTCACAACCAAATGTGCCGCCCGGCAGGGAGGAAACGGAATGGTATATCTGACAGGCGACACGCACGGCGAATTGGACCGCTTCAAGCACGGCAAACTCCGCTGGCTTGGCAAGCGGGATGTGGTGATCGTGCTGGGCGATTTCGGGTTTGTCTGGGACGGCAGCCGCGAGGAACAGAAGCGGCTGGACTGGCTGCGCAAACGCCCCTACACCCTGCTGTTTCTGGATGGCTCCCACGAAAACTACGACCTGCTGGCCCAGTATCCCACGGTCGAGCTGTTCGGCGGCAGGGTGCAGGATCTCGGCGGCAATGTTTACCATGTCTGCCGCGGCAGTGTGCTGGAGCTGGAAGGCAAAAGCTACCTCTGCTTCGGCGGGGCCGAGAGTCAGGACAAAGAGGACCGCGAGTACGGCGTGAACTGGTGGCCGCAGGAGATGCCCTCGGATGAGGAATATGCTGCCTGCGAGCAGAACCTCGAGGCCCGGGGCTGGCAGGTAGATTATGTGCTGACCCACGATGCCCCAAGCAGGTTTCTCGATTTTACTGCCCTTGCCAGCGGCGAGAGCAACCGTCTGCACCTTTTCCTCGACAAAATTCTGCTGAAAATGCAGTATGAGAAATGGTTCTTCGGCTGCTACCACAAGGATGTGCAGCTCTCTACTAAGAGCCGCTGCGTGTTCTGCGATGTCATCTGCATGGGCGAACGCCACGCCGCATGGAAACGGAAATAAAATAGAACGCAAGGAAGCCCCTCCGACGTCGTCGGAGGGGCTTCCTTGCGTTAATTCATCGCTCCCGCTTTCTCGAACATCTGCTGCACCTGCTGGGCGAGCAGGGCGTGTTCGGGATGCTCGAGCAGGGGATCCTCAGTCAGCATGAGGGCGGCCTCGCTCTGGGCGGCGTGAAGGGTGCGGGTGTCGTTCATCAGGTCGGCGATCTGCAGGGGCGGCAGGCCGTGCTGACGGCTCCCGAAGAAGTCGCCCGGGCCGCGGGTCTCGAGGTCGTACTGCGCCACGGCAAAGCCGTCGTTGGTGGAGCAGAGGAACTTCAGACGCTTCTGGACATTCTCCCCGGCGTTGTCGCTGACGAGGAAGCACCAGCTTTCGGCGGCACCGCGCCCGACCCGGCCGCGCAGCTGGTGGAGCGCACTCAGGCCGTACCGCTCGGCGTTTTCAATCACCATAACGGTGGCGTTCGGCACATCCACGCCGACCTCGATGACCGTCGTGGATACCAGCGCATCCAGCCGCCCGTCCTTGAAGTCCTCCATCACGGCGGCTTTCTCTTTGGGCTTGAGCTTGCCGTGCATCAGCCCGACCCGGCGTTCCGGCAGCAGGGCCTTTGCCACGTCCTCGTAATAGGTTTTGACGGCGTTCAGCCCGCCGTCCGGGGTGTCCTCGATGGCGGGGCAGACGATATACACCTGCCGCCCGGCTCCGATCTCGCTGTCGAGAAAGCCGTAGAGGTCCCGCCGTTTTTTCCCGGTGATGCACCGGGTCTTGACCGGCTTGCGGCCCGGCGGCAGCTCGTCGAGGATGGAGATGTCGAGGTCGCCGTAGATCAGTAGGCCCAGCGTCCGGGGGATGGGGGTCGCGCTCATGACCAGCAGGTGGGGGTTGTCGGCTTTCTCGGCCAGCATCCCGCGCTGGCGCACACCGAACCGGTGTTGCTCGTCCACCACGGCCAGCCCCAGCCGGGCAAACTCCACCCCCTCGCTGAGGATGGCGTGGGTGCCTACGATGAGGTCAGCCTGATCTTCCCGGATGGCGGCCAGCGTGGTGCGCCGGGCGGCGGCTTTCATCCCGCCGGTCAGCAGGGCCACCCGCATCCCGAAGGGGGAGAGCAGGCGGTTCAAGTTCTCGGCGTGCTGAGAGGCCAGAATTTCCGTCGGGGCCAGCAGCGCGGCCTGATAGCCGTTCCGGATGCAGGCCCAGATCGCGGCGGCGGCTACCAACGTTTTGCCGCTGCCGACGTCGCCTTGGAGCAGGCGGTTCATGGAGGTGTCGCCGGCCATGTCCGCCAAGATCTCGCCCACGGCCCGCCGCTGCGCACCGGTGGGAGAGAAGGGGAGCGACGCCCAGAACGGCTCCGGGTCGGTGGGGCGCATGGGGGCACCCGTGGAGGCGGCTCCATGGTTTTTCATCCGGCCGATGCCCAGCTGCAGCACCAGAAGCTCTTCGTAGATCAGCCGCCGCCGGGCCGCAAACGCCTCGTCCTCGCTCTTGGGGCAGTGGATGGCGCGGACGGCCTCGGCCTTGGAGAGCAGGCGGTACTTCTGCAGCATCGCGGGCGGCAGCGGGTCGGGCAGCAGCTCCGCGTGGGGGAGAAGCTGGCGCACGCACTTGCCGATGGCGTTGCTGGTCAGCCCCTCGGTCTGGGGATAGACGGCCTCGAAGGGCGCAGACTGGATCTGCATCTCGGTGCGTACCTGTGGGTTCACCATCTGGCGGCGGAGCATCCCGCCCGTCACGATACCCTGAAAATAGTATTCCTGCCCCAGTTCCAGCTTCTGGGCGGCATAGGGATTGTTGAACCACGTCACCTCGAGGCTGGACACATCGTCGCCGGCGGTGATCCGTTCCATCCGCCGTCCGCCCGGCAGGATGCGCCCGGCAGGTTTGGCGAACACTTCCGCCTTGACCACGCACTCGGTGTCCAGCGGGGCTTCGGCGATGGAATACGGCTTGGAAAAATCCAGATACCGCCGCGGGTAATGGCAGAGCAGGTCTGCCAGCGTAACGATCCCCAGCTTCTCGAACCGCTCCGCCGTCTTGGGGCCGACGCCTTTCAGATAGCGCACCGGGGTGTCGGGGGTCAAGGTTGTATGAGATTCAGCGGCCATTCTGATTGCCTCCCTTCACGGGCTTGCCCTCTCCGTCATTGCTGCGCAATGCCACTGTCCTCCCTTTGTCGCTTTGCGACATCTCCCTCCGGCCGGAGGGAGTCTTTCCCAAAGTGGGAGGCAAGTCTTGGCTCTCCCTTTGGGAGAGCTGGCCGCGAAGCGGCCTGAGAGGGTGAGGACGCTTTGCAATTGCCGATAACAAAAAATCCCGAACGCTTTCACGTTCGGGAATCTTTTGGAGGTGACGACCAGATTTGAACTGGTGGATGAGGGTTTTGCAGACCCTTGCCTTACCACTTGGCCACGTCACCATAT
>CAVKZS010000055.1:0-4193 GCA_963660925.1 Eubacterium sp. CAG:38
ACAACGTGGCCACCGAGCACGGCGGCTACTCCATCTTCACCGGCGTCGGCGAGCGTTCCCGCGAGGGCTGCGACCTGTGGGGCGAGATGAATGCTTCCGGCGTTCTGAACAAGACTGCGCTGGTCTTTGGTCAGATGAACGAGCCCCCAGGAGCCCGTATGCGGGTCGCTGAGACCGGCCTGACCATGGCAGAATACTTCCGCGAGGAGACCCACAAGGACGTCCTGCTCTTCATCGACAACATCTTCCGTTTCGTGCAGGCAGGCTCCGAGGTCTCCGCCCTGATGGGCCGTATGCCCTCGGCCGTCGGTTATCAGCCGACGCTGGCCAATGAGCTGGGTGCCCTGCAGGAGCGCATCACCTCCACCCGCGACGGTTCCATCACCTCGGTGCAGGCGGTCTACGTTCCTGCCGATGACCTGACCGACCCGGCCCCTGCAACGACTTTTGCCCATCTGGACGCAACGACCGTTCTGAGCCGTAAGATCGTCGAGCAGGGCATTTACCCGGCCGTCGATCCGCTGGCTTCCACCTCCCGTATTCTGGAGGCTGATATCGTGGGCGAAGAGCACTACCGTGTGGCCCGCAAGGTGCAGGCAACGCTGCAGCGGTATCAGGAGCTGCAGGACATCATCGCCATTCTGGGTATGGACGAGCTGAGCGAGGATGACAAGCTGACCGTCACCCGTGCCCGCAAGCTGCAGAAGTTCCTGTCCCAGCCCTTCGCTGTCGCTGAGAACTTCACCGGCCTGAAGGGCAAGTATGTGCCGCTGGCCGAGACCGTCAAGGGCTTTGCCGCCATCGTGGACGGCAAGTGCGACGATCTGCCCGAGTGGGCGTTCTTCAACGTCGGCACGCTGGACGATGCCCGCAAGAAGTATGCCGATAAGATGGCAGAGGAAGCAAAGGGCGGTGCCGTCTGATGGACAAGTTCATGCTGAACATCACGGCTTCCAGCGGTGAGTTCTATCAGGGCGACTGCGAGAGCCTGGTCCTTCCCACCGGCGACGGTGTGTACGGCGTGCAGGCCGGCCACAGCCCGGTGCTGGTGGCTCTGCACATGGGAATGCTGCACTTTACCGTCAACGGCGAGACCCGGGATGTGCTGGTGGGCGACGGCATCGCCGAGGTCACCCCGACCTTCGTGCTGCTCCTTGTGGACAGCGCGGAGCGTCCGGAGGACATCGACAAGAACCGTGCCGAAGCCGCCCGCATCCGTGCCGAAGAGCGGCTCCAGCACAAGCAGAGTATGCACGAATACTATCAGAGCAAGATCGCCCTCGACCGCGCCATGCAGCGTCTGCAGACTGCGGCCAAGTACGAGCGATAAAACAATTCCATACAGTCACAACAGCAGGATCACCCGCATTCCGGAGAAGAACAGCCTCCGGCGTGCGGGTGATTTTGTTTTCGGCGATCATGCGTCCTGTGCAAGAACATTATGCGGGTTGCGTTATCCTGCAGTGCAGCAGGGAATGAAAGACGCGGTCTTTCGGGAATGGCCTCCAAAACGGGCGGCCGTTTTTACAGCAGGTTTTACAAGAAGTGGGATACTTCACGGGGATTTATGCAGATGCGGCATAGTAGGCATAGCGGTTTCGGCATTTCAAAAAGCAGCGGGCGGGTGCTACAATGAAGACAACAAAGCCGGGCTTCAAATCGTTAGAAAAATATCAATACGGCTTTGCCCGCAATTGCGCAGAGCGGGCGGCTGAATGTCAAGGAGGAGATTTTTCAATGGCAACGGAAGAGAAAAAGACCCTGAAACTGGGCGGTCTCCCGTGGTGGCAGGCACTGTGCGTGGTGGCAATCAGTGCGGCTTGTATGTTCTTGGGCGTCCAGTCCAGCAGTCTGGCAGGCACCCTGTGCTCTGCTTTCGGTCTGGGCGTCATTCTGTATGAGCTGGGCGAGTGGCTGCCGATCTGGAACAACTACATCGGCGGCGGTCTGCTGATGGCATTCTTCGGCACGGCTGTGCTCAAGTTCTTCAACCTCATCCCCGAAAAAACGCTGGACAACATCAACCGGGTCATCTCGGGCGATGACGTCAACCTGCTGGAAGTCTACATCATCTTCCTGATCGCAGGCTCGGTTCTGGCACTGGACAAGGATATCCTGATCAAGAGCTTTGTGGGCTATATCCCGGCGATCCTCGGCGGTCTGGCGGTGTCTGCGCTCTTTGGTGTTCTGGTCGGTCTGGCCGTGGGCGTCGATCCGCAGACCACCATCATGAAGTACGTTCTGCCCATCATGGGCGGCGGCAACGGCGCAGGTGCCGTGCCCCTGAGCAACATCTACGAGACGGTCACCGGCGACTCGGCGGCAAACTTCTATGGCTTCGCCATCATCATCCTGACCATCGGCAACATCTTCGCTATCATCGGTTCGGCCCTGCTGAACACGTTGGGCGAGAAGTTCCCCAAGCTGACCGGCGACAAAAAGACTATCGTCCGCGGCGGTGAGCACATCGCCCGCGACGACAAAAAGGTCACCTGCACCATGCAGGACGAATTGGGTGCTGTGGTGCTGACGCTGGGCTGCTACGGCGTGGGCCGCCTGATGAGCAAGGTCATCCTGCCCAAAATCGCAGGTGCGGCCATCCACGCTTACGCCTACATGATCATCTTCGTCGTCATTCTGGCTGCTTCCGGCATCATCCCCGAGGGCGTCCGCGCCGGTGCCAAGAAGATGCAGAACTTTATGGGTACGGTCATGGGTATGGTCATCATGGTCGGCATGGGTACGGATTTTGACATCGCCGAGCTGTTCAGCGTCATGACCCCGGGCAATGTGGCCATGGCACTGGCCATCGTCGTGGGTGCTGTCATCGGCTCCGGTGCTGTGGGCTATCTGGTAGGCTTCTATCCCGTCGATACCGCTCTGACCGCTGGTCTGTGCATGGCAAACCGTGGCGGATCCGGCGATCTGGCCTGCCTCGGTGCGGCCAAGCGCATGGAGCTGATGGCCTACGCACAGCTGTCCTCCCGTCTGGGCGGCGCGATCGTGCTGATCATCGCTTCCTTCGTGTTCTCGTTCTGGCTGTAACGCAAGACGCAATTCTCAGAAACCTTCTGCTTCCATAAGAGCAAGACCGGGCCTCATTCTTTCCGGTGAGGCCCGGTCTTGTGGTGCGTTCCGGACAGCTTGCAAAACGGGGAAAATCCAGTATAATAAAAGCAACAAAACGTGGAACGGAGTGACATGGATGGATCTGGATCAGATGCGGTATTTTGTCGCCGTGGCGGAGTGCCGGAGCATTACCAAAGCGGCGCAGCAACTCTATATTTCCCAGCCGTCGCTCAGCCGGAGCATTGCGGCGGTGGAAGAAGAGGCCGGCACCCTGCTGCTGGACCGTACCACCCGCCCGCTGAGTCTGACCTTTGCCGGGCAGCGGTACTATGACACGGCCAAGGAGATCTTGGCCCTGAGCAGCGACCTGACGAGGCAGTTGCGGGACATCAACGACTGCGCCAGCGGTCAGATCACCATCGGCTGTTCCAGCCAGCGGGCGGCGTACACCCTGCCGGCGGTGCTGCCCAAGTTCAAGGCCCGGTATCCGGGCGTCGAGATCCGCACCTGCGAGCAGGACTCGGCCTATCTGGAAGAGGCACTGCTGAAAGGCAAGGTCGATCTGGTGGTGTTTCCGGATCAGACGACGCTGGAATCCAACGATCTGATCGACACGATGGTTCTGGGGCCGGAAGAATTTCTGCTGGTCTGCGGCGACGGCGTTCTGGGGCGGGAACAATGTCTGGATGGGTACAGCAACACCGTGGATTTTGCTTATCTAAAAGAGATGCCCTTTGTGATGATGACTTCCGGCCACGCCAGCCGCCGGAAGTGTGATAAGATCTTCAAACAGCATGGATTTGCGCCGAAAATTGCATTTGAGTGCGATAGCAACGCGCTGGTGCTCCGGGTCGCGGCGGCGAAAGTTGGCCTTGCCATGATGCCGGATAAAGTGGTCCGGATGCACGCCGGGTGTGTGAACGTGAACACCTACCACATCTCCGACCCGCCCATGACGTGGAATGTGCTGGCAGCTTCCCGCAAAGGCCGCTACCGCACCAAGGCCGAGCAGTATTTGTTATCGCTGCTGCTGGAGTTTTATCAGAAGAGAGTATAATAGATCGAGCTGTGAACAGGTCCGTAAAAAGTAGACAATAGACAAAAAGCCTCCCCGTGTAGGATAA
>CAVKZS010000056.1:0-8187 GCA_963660925.1 Eubacterium sp. CAG:38
AGAATAACACAAATCAGGAGAGAGGTTAAGAAGTGTTTGCCTGATGTGGCCTATGCTTTTCTGCTTTTGACGGAAAATCTCACATTTCATGGTGTCCACTCTTATGGGTACAGTTTACAAAACTCGATGAGAAATACGGCATTGTCTGTATTTCTGCGGCAGGAAAAGATAATATCAAACAAAAAATCCTTCTGCTGAAATCAGAGAAAGTTTTGGTAATTGCGGATGGTGCAGCGTTTGGCCCGCAGATGAACGACGTCTATCGCCTGATGCAGGAAGCCAGTGCAAAATTCAGTTTGTACCTGCCGGAATCTCTGGAATGGCTGATTCTGAAAGCAGATTTGATTGGCCAGCCGGATACTCTTGAGATTTTGGAACACCCGGCAGATTTCATCGAGAGCAGTGAATTTTTCAGTTGGGAGCGGTTCTTTACAAACTTGCTGGAACAGCGGACGAAAGATATTCCCTATATGCGGTATGACAAAGCGAAGCTGTCGGAATTTTATTTGCAGGAAGAAAATTTAGAGAAAATTATTGTAGAAATGAAGTAAACAAACAGGCTGCCATGGTACACACCACGGCAGCCTGTTTATCTATATAACGTATTCCGCAAGCGGAATGCAGATCCAGATCACGACCCGATCAATCGTCGTCGCTATCCAGCTTGAGCACGGCGGTAAAGGCCTCGCTGGGGAGGGAGACGCTGCCGAGCTGACGCATCTTCTTCTTGCCTTCCTTCTGCTTTTCCAGCAGCTTCTTCTTACGGGAGATGTCGCCGCCGTAGCACTTGGCCAAGACGTCTTTGCGCATGGCCTTGACAGTCTCGCGGGCGATGATCTTGCCGCCGATGGCCGCCTGCACCGGGATCTCGAAGAGGTTGCGCGGGATGTTGTCCCGCAGTTTCTCGCAGATGCGGCGGCCCTTGGCATAGGCATTGTCCCGGAAGACGATCATGGACAGGGCGTCCACGGGGTCGCCGTTCAGCAGGAAGTCCAGTTTGACCAGATCGCTCTCGCGGTACTCCTTGAACTCGTAGTCGTAGCTGGCGTAGCCGCGGCTCCGGCTCTTGATGGCGTCGAAGAAGTCGTAGACGATCTCGCCCAGCGGCAGGGCGTAGTGCAGATCCACGCGGACGTCATCGAGGTACTTCATGTCGATGAGGACACCGCGCTTCTGCTGGCAGAGGTCCATCAGGCCTCCGACGTACTCGTTGGGGGTGTAGAGGTGGACGTCCACGAACGGCTCCTCCTGCTTGACGATGTTGGAGGGGTCGGGGTAGCTGGACGGGTTGTCGATCATCTCCACGGTGCCGTCGGTCAGGGTCAGCCGGTAGCGGACGCTGGGGGTGGTGGTGATGATGTCGAGATCGAACTCCCGCTCCAGACGCTCGGTGATGATCTCCATGTGGAGCAGGCCGAGGAAGCCGCAGCGGAAGCCGAAGCCCAGAGCCGCACTGGTCTCCAACTCGAAAGTCAGGGAGGCGTCGTTCAGCTGCAGCTTTTCCAGCGCGTCCTTCAGGTCGGGGTACTTGGCACCGTCGGCGGGGTAGATGCCGCAGAACACCATGGGCTTGACCTGACGGTAGCCGGGCAGGGCTTCGGGGGTCGGGTTGTTGGCGAGGGTGACAGTGTCGCCCACCCGGGTATCCTGCACCGTCTTGATGCTGGCGGTCAGGTAGCCGACCTCACCGGCCGACAGCTGGTCGCAGGGGATCAGGTTGGTGGCACCCATGTGGCCGACTTCCACCAGCGTAAACTGCGCACCGGTGGCCATCAGGCGGATGGTGTCGCCGGGCTTGACCGTGCCCTCAAAGACGCGGATATAGACGATGACGCCCTTGTAGCTGTCGTAAATGCTGTCGAAGATCAGGGCCTTCAGCGGGGCATCCGGGTCGCCGGTGGGGGCGGGAATGTCGGTGACGACCCGCTCCAAGACCTGATCGACGTTCAGGCCGGTCTTGGCCGAGACGCGGGGCGCGTCCAGACAGGGCAGGCCGATCACATCCTCGACCTCCTGCGCCACCTCGTCCGGGTGGGCACTGGGCAGGTCGATCTTGTTCAGGATGGGCACCAGCTCGAGGTTGTGCTCGAGGGCCATATAGGTGTTGGCGAGGGTCTGTGCCTCGACGCCCTGCGTGGCATCGACGACGAGGATCGCGCCCTCGCAGGCCGCCAGACTGCGGGAGACCTCGTAGGCGAAGTCCACATGGCCCGGGGTGTCGATGAGGTTGAACTCGTAGGTCTTGCCGTCCTTGGCGGTGTAGTTCATGGTCACGGCGCGGGCTTTGATGGTGATGCCACGCTCCCGCTCGATGTCCATGTTGTCGAGGATCTGATCCTCCATGGTCCGCTCATCGACGCTCTTGGTCAGCTCGAGGATGCGGTCCGACAGGGTGGACTTGCCGTGGTCGATGTGGGCGATGATACAGAAATTGCGGATGT
This sequence comes from Eubacterium sp. CAG:38, assembly GCA_963660925.1. GTDB lineage: Bacteria > Bacillota > Clostridia > Oscillospirales > Ruminococcaceae > Faecalibacterium. Next base: position 2,442 of record CAVKZS010000056.1, read on the forward strand.
TGTCTCTTGCCATCTGTTCCTCCGATTCAGAGTTGAATTTGATAGGGAATCAATCGTTTAAGATCCAGTTTTCGACGGCAACGGTCTTGCCGTGCTCGAGATAGACGCGGGGTACACGGCGGGAGACACCGCAGAGCACCTCGTAGGTGATGGTATCGGTCTTGCGGGCGATATCCTCGGCACTGTCGCTGACCGCACCGCCCCAGAGGATGGCTTCGTCGCCTTCCTGAACCTGCGGCACCTCGGTCACATCCACCATCAGCTGATCCATGCAGACCCGGCCCAGCACCGGGCAGGGTTTGCCGTGGACTTCCACGATCCCGTTGCCGCAGCTCAGCAGGCGGGGGTAGCCGTCGGCATAGCCGGTGCAGAGGGTGGCGACTTTGGTGGGCTTTTCGGCGGTGAAGCAGCGGCCATAACTGGTGGACTGGCCGGGCTGCATCTCCTTGACCATGCTGACCACGGTCTTGAGCTTCATCACCGGGCGGAACAGCCCGAACCGCACCTCGTCGCTGGGGTCAAACCCGTAGAGGATGATGCCGGGCCGCGCCATGCAGTGGTCGGCGGGCAGTCCCTCGGGCCAGTCCGGGTGAAGCATCACAGCGGCAGAGTTGTCACAGTGGAGCAGCGGCGGCTCGAACCCGGCCTCTTTCAGGGCGTTGTAGGCCCGGATGAAGTAATCGTACTGCTCTGTGGTATAAGCGACATTTTCCGGGTTTGTATCGTCGGCTACCGCAAAGTGCTGGAACATTCCGGTCATTTCAAGGCCGGGCAGTTTGCAGACGGCTACCATCTCGGCGATGGCCTGTTTAAAGTCGGTGCGGAGTGCGAACCCGATTCGGCCCATGCCGGTATCGGCGGCCAGATGCACCTTCACCTTGCTCCCGGCAGCGACGGCGGCCTTGCTCATGGAGCGGGCCTGTTCGGTGGAGTAGCAGGCGGCGGTGAGATCGTATTCAATCAGTTCCGCCGTGTAGGTGGACTGGACATGGCCGAGGATCAGGATGGGCTGCCGGATCCCGGAGCGGCGGAGCTGCTTGGCCTCGGCTAGACAGCTGACGGCAAACCACGCCGCGCCTTCCTCCGAGAGCACCCGGGCGCACTGGACGGCACCGTGGCCGTAGCTGTCGGCCTTGACAACGGCGCAGAGCGGCAGGTCACCGGCCCGCTTGCGGACGGCCCGGAAGTTGGAACGCAGGGCGTCGAGGTCGATCTCGGCCCAGACGTGTTTTTCAAATGTATGATCTTGCATGGGAAAATCCTTCTATCCATTCAAATGGAGAGCGGGTCAGGACAGGCTGACGCTCTCGACAAGGTTCACGATATCGTTGATGGAGGCCAGCTTGGTCAGGCCGGAGACGTAGATCACGTCGCCGCTGTCGTACTCGATGGTGGCGAGGACGGCATAGTAGGCTTGAATGTCGCACCGGACGGCCGTGACCGTGGCACCGTCGATGCTGATATTGGCTTTCCGGGGACTGATGACGCCGTAAGCGGCTTTCAGGTCGGCTTCCGACTGGGCGATGAAGTCTTCGTAGGTGGAGGCGTCGCCCCGTTGGAACAGCACTACCTGATAGTTGCCGTCGTCGCTGTCGGCGGCAGAGGCCACTTCCAGCGCGTGGCCGAGGGTGGCGTCCTCGGTCATCTGGCAGACCGGCCAGAGGTCACTTTCGTAATAGATCGAGATGCCGTTTTCGGCGGTGTAGTGGGTGTCGGGGTTTGCCGGGGTGCGGCGGTTGACCACGAGGGTCAGGATGAAATACGCCAGAATGCCGAGCACCACGATGATGCCCATGGCCATCAGGAGCTTGGAGCTGCGCTGCTGGGCGGATTCCTGCCGGTTGATATCCTTCGACATGAGGAGGTCTCCTTTTTACGGTTTTGAGTGCAGGCTGTGCCCGCCCGGAAGCCGCTTGAAACGCCCCGGATGGGAAAAACAGCCATATCCTATATAGTATAGCACAAGACGCGGGAAAATTGTAGCGGTGCAGGGCAGAAAATCTTTGCAGAACGCCAAAAGAAAATTTGAAAATGCGTTTTCTGAAATCGAGAGTTTTCAAGAGAATTCAAGAGAAAACGAGAGACTCAAAAATCTGCGCCGAAAAAATCAGAAAATGGTGTTGACAGGCGGCTTTTTGTGATGTATACTGACACTCGCGCCCCAGAAGGGTGCCTGAAACACAAAAACACTTATCAGGAGGAAATAGATATGAGCACTACTCTCGTAAAGCCCGCTGAAGTCGAGCGCAAGTGGTATCTGCTCGACGCTGCCGGCAAGAGCCTCGGCCACGTCGCTGCTGAGGCTGCTGTTCTGCTGCGCGGCAAGCAGAAGGTCGATTACACCCCCAATGTGGACTGCGGTGATTACGTTGTCGTCATCAATTGCGACAAGGCTGTTCTGACCGGCAAGAAGGCTGAGCAGAAGTTCCACATCACCCACAGCAAGTTCATCGGCGGCCTGAAGAAGGTCCAGTACAGCAAGCTGATGGCTGAGAACAGCGATCTGGCCATGACCTATGCAGTCAAGGGCATGATCCCTTCCAACACCATCGGTGCTAAGGCCCTGACCCGCCTGCACTGCTACAAGGGTGCTGAGCACGCTCAGGCAGCTCAGAAGCCCGAGAAGATCGAGTTCTAAGAAGGAGGCAATTGAAGATGTACGAAACCAAACCTTATTTCTACGGCACTGGTCGTCGTAAGAATTCCGTTGCCCGCGTTCGTGTTTACACCGGCACCGGCAAGATCACTGTCAACGACCGTGATATCGACAACTACTTCGGTCTGGAGACCCTGAAGCTGATCGTCCGCTCTCCGCTGGTCCTGCTGGGCCTCGAGGGTAAGTACGATGTCGTCGTCCGCGTGAACGGCGGCGGCGTTGCTGGTCAGGCTGGCGCAATCCGCCACGGCTTGAGCCGCGCTCTCCTGCAGCAGAGCGATGAGAACCGCGCTGTCCTGAAGAAGGCTGGCTTCCTGACCCGCGATCCTCGTATGAAGGAGCGTAAGAAGTACGGCCTCAAAGCCGCTCGTCGCGCACCGCAGTTCAGCAAGCGATAATTCAAGCGCAGAAAAGCGAAATTCAGAAACCCCGAAAACACAAGGTTTTCGGGGTTTTTCAATATTGTTCAATATATAATGCTATATGCGGCGGTCAAAATTTTTGCGAGGTATGACACACGCAAAACACAAATATGACACAGGGGAAATTGTATCTTCCGTAAGACTTTCGCAATCTTCCGTAAGACACGAAACGGCATAAGAAAAGGGCGTATCAAACGCCCTTTTCCTTGCAGTATTCTATGATTGCGGATCGTACTTCCTTTTTCGTTTTACAGTGAATTGTACGCCCGTCCTTGAAGATAATATTATACCCATCGTGCATATTACCCTGAATGCCTGATAGTTGTTCCCGGTTCTTATCTGCTATCTGCATGGTGTCAAACATTCCTTCTTGATCCCGCCGAACCAAATCTTGAATGTAGGCGTTCACAGATAGATGCTTGTCCGCAGCAAGGTTTTTAATTATTTCTTTCATGCCCTTTGGAACAGCAAGTTCAATTCTATCATAGTGCGCTGCCTTGTGGTGGTTTTTGTATGCTGTCCTACTCATAGCGCACACCTTTATATTTTGTTGATTGCTTCAATCAATTCTTGCATTTCAAAGTGGGTATATACAATCTCTGTTACAGATTGCCCCTTATGTCCGACAATTTTCTTGATGATCTTATCCTGAACCCCGGCAACGGTAAGTAAAGAAACACAAGTATGCCGGGTATCGTGCGGGCGGTGCTTCATTCCCATCTGCTCAATAAAAGGTGTCCAATAAGAATCATAGTAATTGCGATATTCAAAGTGCTTTCCTTCCGGGGTGGAAATCAAATATTCACAGTCGTTTTTGTTCATCCAATATTCAAAGTATGGGAACACCTTTTCGGCAATCGGAACTTTGCGGATGCCGGATTCTGTTTTGGATGCAGTTATATCAAACCATCGTTCTTCAAGGCTGACACATTCTTTTTTCAAATTGAGCAATTCACCAATGCGAACGCCGGAATAGATCAGCATGAGGATAACAGAAATATATTCGTTGCTGTTTTTCCATTGCCAAACTTTTTCAATTTCGCTTTTGCTGAATGGCTGGCGGTTGTATGCGTTCGGGTTTCGATCCCGATATTGGTTTATATCGACATACTTAGAATAATCTTTTCCGCAAAGATCATTCTGCATAGCGTATTTGTAAAGCTGATTGAATAGTTGCTTGATTTTCTTCATTGTAGGATAATTCTTCCCGCAATCGTCAATCACGCCTTGCAGATGGGCTAACCGAATATCTACAAACCGCAGCTTTTCAATAACAGCACAGGAACGATAAGCGGCATTATAGCCTTTGGCATTGGAAGCGGACACTTTGGGATAGTGTTCAGCAGACCACCGATCAAAGACTTCCGCAAAAGTAATTTTTGTGCTGTCTATATCATACGGGGTTTGATGATAGGTCGAAAGAGCAATCAGCCCTTCTTGTTTTGTTTCGTAATAGCCTATTGTTTTGAAGCGTTGCCGGATTGTTCCGGCTTCTTCGTCCGTTTCCCATCCAACTGTAACCCTTGCCCGGTACGGTTTTCTTCTGTTTCCGGGCAGTTTTGAAACATTTCCAAATCCATTTGGTAAGCGCATATACACCATTCCTTTCATTGATTTTTGAATCATGGAATGGTATAATAACACTAACCATTTCACGATTCTTTGCAGGTTTCTTGATTTGGTTGCTTTCGGAATCCCTGTCTATTGCAGTAGGCGGGGATTCTTCTTTTTGGCCGTTTTCCGTTGCAGCGGGAAGCGGCTTATTTTTTGCGTTGTTTCTTCCAAAGAAAAGAAAAAATCAAATCCCCCGCAGAGGATTGCAACTGATTGTATTCTTCATCGGAGAGTACAACAGAAACGCCATTGCCGGAAATAGCATGAGTGTAAGAAATAATCCCTTCTTCATCATCATATCTTTCCGGCTGTTCTTCAATAATATATCCCAATGAAGAAAGGTAGCTTTGAAAACTTCTGTATTCTGCATACTGCTTTCCGGCGTCAGGGTATTTGAGGTCAAAATATTCTATTCCCATCAGATCAAAAGCAGTCACCCCTAAAGCAGTAGCTATTTTTTCAATGGTTTCCAACTTGGGGTTTTTTCCATTTTCAAACTGTCCAATCATTTGCTGAGATACATTTAATGCGTTGGCAAGTGCAGCTTGTGTAAGCCCCTTTTCCTTCCTTATGCGCCTAATGTTATCACCAACTGACATTATTTCACCACCTTCCACTTGTAGAAGTATAGCATAAGGAAAGAGCAAATAAAAGTGTAAACTTGTAAAAATGTTTATATACGGGCTTGACAACAAGTATTAACTTGTATTAGAATATTATCACAAGATAGAACTTGTGTCAAGGAAGGAGAAAAGAAAGATGTGTAAGGTGATTGATTTCACAGAAGTTGCTATTCGTGAAGTAGATATTTATTGGGATATATCAGTTGATTCAAAAAGCAGTGAACGAATTGGAATTCTGAAAAACCCGGCAAATGAACGAATTATGATTTATTTAACGGTTCAAAACTTTGAACATATTTCGGATATGAGAGATCAAGCCTTGAAAGAGTTGAAGCAGAAGATTTTCAAAGGACAAATTGAGTATGCCTAAGTATTCTCGTCAGTGCTGCAACACCAACGGGGGAAGTGACCGAAAATCAGGATGAAGTGAT
>CAVKZS010000057.1:0-8507 GCA_963660925.1 Eubacterium sp. CAG:38
TGTCCACCCTTTGTCGCTGCGCGACATCTCCCTCCGGCCGGAGGGAGTCTTTCAGAGTGAGAGGCAAGTCTTGGCTCCCCCTTTGGGGGAGCTGGCGAGCGGAGCGAGACTGAGAGGGCTAATTCAGCCGATACAGCGACCGCGACAAGCGATAGGTCTGGTCGCTGATGGTCACATCCGGGCCAAAGCGGGCCTGCAGCTGGCGGGATGCCGCCACGCCCAGCCGGGTCCACCCGGCCGCGCTCTCGCTGGAACTCACCAGCCGGATGGTCAGCACCAGCTGATCTTCGTCCACGGTCCGCAGTTCCACCGCGTTCTCTTCCTCGGTGGAGTCGGTCAGCAGCAGGTTGCCCTCCCACTCGGCGGGCAGCTCAATGTAGCAGTTGGTCTCCTCGTCCATCAGACCGAAGCTCTTTTTCGGCTCGGGGCTGGTGTAATCCATCCAGACGATGAAATCCATCCGGCGGCTCTGGCTCATGTTCAGCAGGCCGGCCTCGTCGGGCTGGGTGGGGATTTCCACCGTGCCGTCGCCGTCCAGATCCCGGCTCACCAGACCCGGCACGTTCCGCAGTGTTTCCTGATACAATTCGTCGGCGCGGATCTGCTTGGCGGGCACCATCTGCTGGCTTTCCTCGTCAAAATAGAGCAGCACGGTCGCCAGATTGTTGCCCGAAATGCCGGTCCAGCCGTCCAGCACCAGATAATGCTTTCCGTCGGCACCGAGACCCGCAGCCACCGATGCACAGCCCGAGAACTTATCCGCCGACAGGCCCATGACGGCCACCTGCTGGAACATCCCGTCCCGGTCCACGGTCAGCAGCTCGATCTGCACGCCGCCGTCCTCCAAGGTGGACATCAGGATCAGATCCTGATTGCCGCCGCCGGTGATGTCCTCCACCAGATACTGCTCGTAGGGCTGCTCGAGGATGGCCGTCACTTCGCCGCCGGTGTAGGAGTAGACCGCCAGATACCGATCCCCCTGCGAGGCCATATAGCCGACCACCAACTGGCTGCCGTCTCCGGCCTGCAATTGCGCCAGCCGGACGTTCTCTACCGTATCCGCCAGACCCTCGATGCTCTGCCGCACCTGCCACTGGCCTTCGCTGTCCTTCTGGAGGATGGCGATGCAGACGTTGGAGGTCTGGCCCGTGGTGTAAAGCACGGCTGCATCCTGCTGGCCGTCGCCGTCGAGGTCCTGCAGGAGGAAGGGCGAAAGCAAGTCGCCCTGCATCGGGTATTTCAGCTGCGCACTCTCGCCCAGCCAATCGTTCAGGGCCGTCTGCAGTACGCCGTAATCGCCCATCAAGCGGGGTGCACGGAGCAGCTCTTCCACCTGCAGGTTCCCGAAATCCCCGAAGCTGCATCCAACCAGCAAAACGCAGGCCAGCAGCACCGGCAGCAGACGGCGCAGTCCCTTTTTCAACGTCCGTTCCTCCTTTCCGCCCGATTTCGTGCGATAACAATACAGTGTAAGTATATCACGAGCGGGCCGCAATTCCAATAGCCATTCTGTAACCATTCCGTGTCTGCCCGCCTAAGATCCGCATACAAAAACGCCCCCTCCCATCTCTGGGAGAGAGCGTTCGAACTGTTTATTCAGTCAGAGCAGGATCAGACGAGCTCCAGAACTGCCATCTCAGCTGCGTCGCCGCGGCGAGCACCGATCTTGATGATGCGGGTGTAGCCGCCGTTGCGGTCAGCGTACTTGGGGCTGATCTCATCAAACAGCTTCTTTGCAACATCTTCCTTGGTGATGTAGGCATAAACCTGACGCTTGGTGTGCAGGTCGCTTGCCTTGCCAAGGGTGATCATCTTCTCGGCCATGGAACGAACGTCCTTAGCGCGAGTGACAGTGGTCTCAATCTTGCCATTCTCTAACAGGTAGGTAACCATAGCGCGCATCATAGCGTTGCGGCTGTCGCTGGTTCTACCGAGCTTTCTGGTACCGGGCATCCCGTTTCACTCCTTAATTATTTTAGTTACTCATCGTCTGTGTTCAGCTTGAAGCCGAGGGAGTCCAGCTTAGCCATGACTTCCTCGAGGCTCTTGCGGCCGAGGTTGCGGACTTTCATCATCTCGTCCTCGCTCTTGCTGACCAGATCCTCGACCGTGTTGATACCGGCACGCTTCAGGCAGTTGAAGGAACGGACGCTCAGATCCAGCTCTTCGATGGTCATCTCCAGAGCCTTTTCCTTATCGTCGTTGGTCTTCTCCACCATGATCTCGGTACCGGCTGCCTCATCGGACAGGTTGACAAACAGGTTCAGGTGCTCGGTCAGGACGCGGGCTGCCAGAGAAACGGCCTCCTGCGCATTGATCGTGCCATCGGTCCAAACCTCAATGGTCAGCTTGTCAAAGTCGATTGCCTGTCCAACACGGGTCTTCTCAACGTTGTAATTCACCTTGAGCACAGGGGTGTAAATGCTATCGACGGGAAGAGTGTTGATATCGTTCTTCTCGACGATGGCCTGCTTGTTGCGCTCTGCCGGCACATAGCCGCGGCCCTTGTCGAAGGTGAGCTCCATGACGAGCTTGCCGCCCTCTCCCAGAGTTGCGATGTGCCATTCAGGGTTCAGAATCTCAATATCATCGCCCTGCTTGATGTTGTCCGCAGTAACCTCACAGGGGCCGACTGCCTCAACACGCACTGTCTTCGGCCCGTCGGTGTACAGCTTTGCAGCGATACCCTTCAGGTTCAGGACAATTTCGGTAACGTCTTCCTTGACGCCCTCAATGGTGGAGAACTCGTGAACCACGCCGTCGATCTTGACGCTGGTCACGGCGACACCGGGCAGAGAGGAAAGAAGCACACGACGCAGGCTGTTGCCCAGTGTGATGCCAAAACCACGCTCCAGCGGCTCTGCCACGAATTTACCGTAGCGGCCGTCCGGGGACAGGCTTGCCGTTTCGATTTTGGGACGTTCAATCTCCATCATATCTATGCCCTCCTTGTCAAACCGATGTTGCCATCGGCCCATTATTAAATTCTTTCAAAGAAAAGAATGCGAAAGACTGCCATCCAGTAAGGAGGCTTGTCCTTCTTAATGGATTACTTGGAGTACAGCTCGACGATGAGGTGCTCTGCAACTTCGTAGTCGATGTCGCTGCGCTCGGGGAGCTTAGCCACAACACCCTTCAGGGTGCCGGCCTCGCGGTTCAGCCAAGAGGGGAGAGCCACGACGGGAGCCTCGGGGCCAGTCAGCTTTGCAAACTTTGCAGAGGAGCGGCTGGACTCACGAACTTCGATCACGTCGCCGGCCTTCACCTGATAAGAAGGAATGTTGACCTTCTTGCCGTTGACGGAGAAGTGAGCGTGGGAGACCAGCTGACGAGCATCGCGGCGGGTCTGAGCAAAGCCCAGACGGAACACGACGTTGTCCAGACGGCACTCCATGATCTGCAGCAGGTTCTCACCAGTCTTGCCGGGGCGAGCCTCAGCCTTCAGGTAAGCATTGTGGAACTGCTTCTCCAGAACGCCGTAGATGAACTTGACCTTCTGCTTTTCTTTCAGCTGAGAAGCGTACTCAGACTGCTTCTTGCGCATATTGCCATTGGAGTTGCGGGTAGTATTCTTCTTTGCATAGCCCATGACCGCAGGAGAAATGCCCAGGGCCTTGCAACGCTTTGCGATAGGCTGCGTATTCTTTGCCATAATTCAATTTCCTCCTTCGATCAGACGCGGCGACGCTTCGGGGGACGGCAGCCGTTGTGGGGGATGGGGGTCACGTCCTTGATCAGGGTGACTTCCAGACCGGTAGCCTGAAGCGCACGGATAGCGGACTCACGGCCAGCACCGGGGCCCTTGACGTAGACTTCAACAGTCTTCATGCCATGCTCGATCGCAGTCTTGGCAGCGGTCTCAGCTGCAGACTGAGCTGCGAACGGAGTGCTCTTGCGGCTGCCGCGGAAGTTCAGGGAGCCGGAGGAGCACCAAGACACTGCATTGCCCTGCAGGTCGGTGATGGTCACGACGGTGTTGTTGAACGTAGACTGGATATGAGCCTGACCGGCTGCAATATTCTTGCGCTCTTTCCGCTTCATGCGGACATTTGCGCCCTTCTTGGCGTTATTTGCACTTGCCATTTCTCAAATCCTCCTTACTTCTTCTTGTTAGCGACCGTGCGCTTCGGGCCCTTGCAGGTACGTGCATTGGTCTTGGTGCGCTGGCCACGGCAGGGCAGATTCTTGCGATGGCGGGTGCCACGGAAGGACTGGATCTCGACCAGACGCTTGATGTCCAGAGCAACGTTGCGGCGCAGGTCGCCCTCAACGATGATGTTAGCCTGATCGATGTAGTCACGGATCTTAGCCTCTTCTTCCAGAGTCAGATCCTTGACGCGGGTATCGGGGTTGATGCCAGTGGCTGCCAGAATCTTGTTGGCAGTGGTCTGACCGATACCGTAAACGTAGGTGAGACCTACCTGAACGCGCTTCTCGCGGGGCAGGTCAACGCCGGCAATACGTGCCATAGTAGTTTCCTCCAAAAATCATCCCATGTCAGTGTCGGGGTCTGCGCCGGGACTCTACGCACTTGACCCCCAGACGCCCGAATTAGCCCTGGCGCTGCTTATGCTTGGGGTTCTGGCAGATGACCATCACGCGGCCTTTGCGGCGGATGACCTTGCACTTTTCGCAGATGGGTTTCACGGAAGGCTTGACCTTCATGATGTTGAACCTCCTTTTGAATAATGCCCTGACGTTTATTTGGAACGCCAGGTGATGCGGCCCTTCGATAAATCGTAGGGCGACATTTCGACGGTGACCTTGTCCCCGGGCAGGATTCGGATGAAATTGGTCCGGAGCTTGCCGGAGATGTGCGCTAAGAGGACGTGCCCACTGGGTGTGAGCTTCCCGGTGTTCTTATCCTCGCTCAACATTTCCACCTTGAAGATGGCGTTGGGCATGGCTTCACGCACGATGCCTTCGATTTCGATGACGTCTTCTTTCGACAAGCTGTTTGCCTCCTCATTTGAATCTGCTCAGTTTGCCATGAATTGACGGACAAACGGCGATAACCGCCACATACTTCGTCTCCTGCGGCACAAAATCCGCAAAACGGGCAGAATATCCCTGTCCGCCGAGAAAGTATCTGGCCGTCACGACCATTTATAGATTATACACCATTCGCAGCCATTTTGCAAGAGCTTTTTTCCGTATTTCCGATAAAAATTTCCTGAAATTCAAAATCGGCATTTTCCGTGTCCGGTTTTGCGCGTCTCCACCGGGAAGATGAAACTTTTTCACCAAAAGTTGTGAGTATTGCACAAATTACAGGTCAGCAAAAAACCACCCGCATCTTCCGATACAGGTGGTTCTCGCTCAGAACGCCTTTTGTTTACTTGAAGCTGAAGGTGTTCGGGTCAAAATTGGGATCGTCCCACGCACGGGTCATGATCTCGGTGTGATCCTTCAGGATGGCCATCGAGTGCTCGAAGTGGGCTGCCAGACCGCCGTCCTTGGTCTTGACGGTCCAGCCGTCGCTGAGCTGCTTGATCTTGTAGTCGTACTGGCAGATCATCGGCTCAATGGCGATGGTCATACCGGGCACCAGACGGGGGCCGCGGCCCTGATGACCATAGTTGGGCACTTCCGGGTCCTCATGCAGTTCGCGGCCGGTGCCGTGGCCCACGAAATCGCGGACAACGGAGAAGCCGTTCTCTTCACAGTAGGTCTGGACCGCATAGCCGATGTCGCCGACGCGGTTGCCGGCCACAGCCTGCTCGATGCCCTTGTACAGAGCTGCCTTGGTCACGTCCAGCAGACGCTGGGCTTCCATGTCGATCTTGCCCACCGCATAGGTGCAGGCGTTGTCGCCGTTGAAGCCGTCGATCTTGGCACCGGTGTCGATGCTCACGATGTCGCCCGGGCGGATCACGATGTCGTGGGAGGGGATGCCGTGGATAATCGTGTCATTCAGGCTGATGCAGGCCGTCCCCGGAAAGCCGTACAGACCCTTGAAGTTGGGCTTGCCGCCATGCCGGATAATGAAATCGTAGATCAGCTTATCCAGCTCCCAGGTCGTCATACCGGCCTCGATATGTTCCCCGCCATACTTCAGGGCAGCTGCGCTCAGGGCATTGGCCCGGCGCATACCGTCCAGTTCTTTCGCATTCTTGATCTGAATCACTTTTTTATGCCTCCAAAGCCTTCATGACATTTTCCGTCGTCTCCTCGATGGAGGGACTGAACGGGATCACAGCCAGCTTGCCGCGGCCGCGGTAGAAATCCACCAGCGGCTCGGTCTGCTCGTGGTATGCCTTCAGACGGTCCAGCACGGTGGCCGGCTCGTCGTCTTTGCGGGCCACCAGCTTGCCGCCGCAGCAATCGCAGACACCCTCGACCTTGCTCTTCTTATTCCGAATATGGTAGCTTGCACCGCACTTCTCGCAGACACGGCGGCCGCTCATCCGCTCGACGATGATCTCGTCGGCCACGGACAGCTCCAGCACCTTGTCGATCCGGATGCCCATCTTTTCGATGGCCTCGGCCTGTGCGATGGTGCGGGGCACGCCGTCCAGAATAAAGCCGTTGGCGCAGTCGTCCTCGGCCAGACGATCCTTCAGGATGCCGATGATGACTTCGTCCGGCACCAGTGCGCCAGCGTCCATGAAGCTCTTGGCCTTGAGGCCCATTTCCGTACCTTCCTTGACTGCAGCACGCAGGATGTTGCCCGTGCTGATGGAGGGGATATTCAGTTTCGCGCAGATGATCTCCGCCTGCGTGCCCTTGCCGGCACCGGGTGCGCCCAACAGAATCAGATTCATGGGATTGCTCCTTTCCTTGTTGCAAGGCTTGTTAAGTAGAACAAACTGCTGAAAGCAAAAAAGCACTGAAAAGTTCGAGCGTACTCTCCTTTCCAGTGCTTTCTTACATCAGTTTTTGATGATGACTTTCGATCAGCCGAGGAAGCCCTTGTGGTTGCGCATCGTCATAAAGCTGTCGAGGCTGCGGGTGGTATCCAGTGCCACACCGACAACGATCAGCAGGCTGGTACCGCCCAGCTGGATGCTCATACCGGTCAGGTTGCCGAGGATGATCGGCAGCACAGCCACCGCCGCGAGGAAGATTGCACCGAAGAGGGTGATCTTGTTCAGCGTGCGGGTGATGAAATCGCTGGTCGGCTTGCCGGGACGGAAGCCGGGGATCGAGCCGTTGTTGCGGCGCAGATTGTTGGCGATCTCAACAGGGTTGTACTGAATGGCCACATAGAAGTAGTTGAAGGCCAGAATCAGCAGCAGGTAGATGACGACGTAGAGCAGCGACGTGTAGTTGAAGGTATGGAAGAACGCATACCAGAACGGATGTGCTGTCTGGTCGATCTGCAGGAAGCTGCCGATCGTGCCCGGGATCGAAACCAGAGCGGAAGCGAAGATGATGGGCATGACGCCGCTCATGTTCAGCTTCAGCGGCAGGTAGCTGTTCTGCCCGCCCATCTGCTTGCGGCCGACCACGCGCTTTGCGTACTGGATGGTGATGCGGCGTTCTGCGTTGGTCATAACAACGATGAACACGATCACGACCAGTGCCAGCACGAGGAGCAGCGGCAGCAGGATGTAGAACTTGGTCTCGCCTGCGGCGGCACGGGTCAGCAGACCGGTGACCGTCGTGTACAGGGAGGACCAGTTGGAAACGATCGAGGAGAAGATCAGAAGGGACAGGCCGTTGCCAATGCCCTTGTCATCGATCTGCTCACCGCACCAAGTGATCAGCTGAGCACCTGCGGTGAAGGTGGCGATGATGACCACGGCGGTAAAGATACCAGCCGCGCCGGTCGTGTACTTCAGTGCGCCCATATTGCGGACCACGAAGTAGTAGCCGAGGCTCATCACCAGAGCGATGATGCCGCCGGCGTACCGGGTGATCTGCTGCAGCTTGGTCTGGCCGTCCGGCTCCTTCGCCAGATTCTCCAGCGAAGGAATTGCGACGGTGAGCAGCTGCACAATGATGGAAGCGTTGATATAGGGTGTCACACCTAACGCGAAGAGTGTGCACCGGGACAGCGCGCCGCCGCTCATCATATCGAGGTATGCGAGCATATTGCCGTTGGAGAACATCTGCGTCAGAGCAGAACTGGTCACGAACGGAACGGGGATCGCGCAGCCCAGACGGTACACCACGAGGATCGCCAGCGTGAACAGGAGACGATTTTTAAGCTCGGGGATCTTCCATGCGTTACGGAATGTCTGGAACACCTTACATCACCTCAGCCTTTCCGCCTGCCTTCTCGATTTTCTCTTTGGCAGAAGCGGAATAGGCTGCGGCCTTGACGGTCAGAGCCTTGGTCAGCTCGCCGTTGCCCAGGACCTTAACGCCATCCAGAGTCTTCTTGACCAGACCCTTTGCCTTCAGAGCCTCGGTGTCAACAACGGCACCGGCCTCGAAAGCTGCTTCCAGATCAGCCACGTTGACGATGGCATACTGGGTAGCAAAGATGTTGTTAAAGCCAACCTTCGGCAGGCGGCGTGCCAGAGGCATCTGGCCGCCCTCGAAACCAGCGTGCTTCACGC
>CAVKZS010000058.1:0-20441 GCA_963660925.1 Eubacterium sp. CAG:38
TTGTTATCGCCAGTACCAGCAGGCCGTAGCAATTCGTACTATGCTGAAGAATAATTTGATTTCATCTCTTGACCTGACCTTTCCAGATGCGAACAAGTTGTTTTCAAGCCCTGCGAAGAGCAATGGATGTGAGAAATGGGTCGATTTCATCGGGGATTTCTGGCACAGTGAGTGCGTTTCAGGTCTTTCCAAAGATACTTTTGCTAAGAAGTATCTGAAATGGTGTCAGAAGTACGGATACCATTTCATTCGTTCAAAATCGGATGAGATTTATGCTTGTGCAATCAATGCCGCTTCTCTCCCAAAATCTCCAACCTCAAAACTCCTTATTCAGCAACAGGTCGCTCAACTAAAAGCAGTTTCTAAGTCAGTGGCTGCATTCCGGAAGGAAATGCTCCGCCTTTCGCAGCAGCTTCCTGAATTTGATACAGTAATGGAGATGTACGGCGTTGGTCCTTCTCTCGGCCCTCAGTTGATGGCTGAAATTGGAGATGTCCGCCGTTTCTCTTCCAAGAAATCTCTTATCGCTTTTGCGGGAATCGAACCGCAGCTGAATGATTCTGGCAAGGTCGTGGGAAATGACAAGGGCATTAGTAAAGTTGGATCCGCTGTTTTGCGCAGAACACTGTTTTTGATTATGACTGTTATTTTACAAACGCAGCCACAGGACGAACCTGTTTACAACTTCATGGACAAAAAGCGTTCTGAGGGAAAGCCCTACAAAGTCTACATGATGGCTTCGGCTAACAAGTTCTTACGCATCTATTATGCTAGAGTTAAGGCTGTAATGGATTTGACAAGTTCCAATTAACCAGCCAGTTCATATGCTTTTCGGCAGGCTGTCACTTTTTAAGTGCTTAACGGTCTGTTTGAGTTACGCTTCTGACTGCTGGCTCGGATTTTAGAATTTTTCTCAAATCACCCCTTGACTTTTATTAGCAGGTCTTTTTTAATTCAACGTTTATCCGAATAATTGCAGATTTGAATTGCGGCACCATGCTCCATGCGCTGGAAGCCGTGCTTTTCGTAGAACGGAACATTGGTTTCGTCCTCCGGCATTCCATCGATGTAGAGGAAATTCTTATACTTTTCCTTAATGCGCTCCACCAGCTGCCCGGCAATGCCCTGTCCCTGATAATCCGGGTGGACCAGAACATAGTGAATCTGTGCCAGCATCTCGCTGTCGTCCAGCGCGCGAATCAGACCCACAAGCCGGCCGCCGTCCCACGCCGTCAGCACGGTGGAAGAGTGCATCAGTGCCTTATACAGCCGTTGCGGGTACTGGCCGGATACCCAGCCCACAGACAAAAACAGCTCCTGCACCTGCTCCTGAGTAAAGCGTTTTTCTTCGGTATAGTGTAACATGGTTTCTCCTTTATCGGTAATCGCACCGCTGGCACTGAGACAGCGGCGTATCGGTCTCTTCCTTGTAAAAAATGCCGGACCAGCGGCAGATGCTCTGCAAAATGGGCACCACAGAAGTCCCCTTTTCGGTCAGCGAATACTCCACCCGCGGCGGAATTTCATCGTAAGACTGCCGCCGCACGATGCCGTCCGTGATCAGCTCTTTCAGCGTGGTGGCAAGCACAGCATCCGTGATGTTTGCCATTTCCTTACGCAGCTCACTGTACCGCAGAGTCTCCTTTGCCGCCAGCACACAGATGATGCGGGATTTCCACTTGCCGCCGAACACGCTCAGCCCATATTCCAGCGGGCAGCGGATGTCCTTTTCCAGCTTTTTCTGATACATATGCACTCTCCCTCCCGCTCTTATTTTAGCAGATTGCACGGATTTGCGGAAGGTACTATGCAATTTATGAGCAGCAAAACACCCGCAAAACGGGGAGAGGTTTTGCGGGTGTCTGCCTTTACAGCTCTTTCTTGTTGTCTGCGCCGGGCGTGGTGACGATGACCTTCTCCGGGGTGATAATGAGCGTGCCCTTGGCGGTCGCACCACCGTTGAACATCTGCTCCACCATAGCCTTGAAGGTCTTGACAACATCACCCTCCGTGACATATTCTGCCACACCCTTGATCTGGTATCCTTCCAGACTCTTGGCATCGTAGACCGAAATAGCGATCTTGCCGCCGTTTGCAGTGAGGTTCTTTAAGGTGGTGTCGAGGAACACATCACCCACCACCAGCTTTCCGTCCGGGGTCACATCCTTGAACGCGACAGGCACCACATTGGGTTCCCCGTTTGCGCAGGTGGCTAAGTCCCACATGCTTTCCTTCAGCAGCTTCTTTACAGAATCATTCATCATGACAGCCTCCTAAATTTGTTCTGGCCGGGTGGTCTTTTCGGGTGTCATTATAAAAAAGCTGCACGGAAACAGCAAGATATGAGTCAATTTATGAGTTACTCATAAATTCAGGAGTGGCTGCAGTTCTTCCAGCAATGCCGTGCAGCCCTCCAGCACATCCTGCCATGTGGCCTCAAAGTTGCCGGTATACCACGGGTCTGCCACATCGCCGGGGCGGTGGGTGTGGTCCATCAAAAGGGACACTTTGTGCTCCGGGTCGCCGCCCACAAAGCGCGCCATATTGCGCAGGTTATTATGGTCCATGGCGATCAGATAATCGTAGGTTTCGTAGTCCCGCCGGGTCATTTGCCGGGCCGTTTTGTCCTCGCAGGAGATGCCGTGCTCGGCCAGCTTCCGCCGGGCAGGCGGATAGACCGGATTGCCAATTTCCTCGGTGCTGGTGGCAGCCGATGCAATTTTGAACTTACCAGAAAGCCCGGCTTTGGCCACCAGATCTTTCATCACAAACTCAGCCATTGGGCTGCGACAAATATTGCCATGACAGATGAAAAGGATTTTTATCATTGTTTTATATTCCTTCGAAATTTTATATTATTCGATATTGCGTATCATTTTGTGTTTTGTTTCCGATTGCTATATCTTTCCTTACGGAAAGCTTCCGAATCGTATGCCCTTAGTATACCATATCATGGCTCGTTTGGTACGTTTTATTTTAGATTGCTGTTACCGTGGAGAGCTTTCTGCTTTTCCAATAAATCATCTTGACAATTTTACCCAACCATGGTATCTTAAAGTCGTTCGTTAGTCATTTCTAACCAGCTAGTCAAAGTCCACACCGGCTTTTCTTTTAGCGTACAATGTTAGCGATGACTACCTTAAAAATTTCATTTGATGAGGTGTGTTACCATGAGATTGAAAAAGACGTTCGCGGGTATTCTGGCTGCTGCTATGATGGTGTGTGCCGTATCGGTTCCGGCCTTCGCTGCACAGGATGTAGAAGCTGTGGAAGAGGAAAACTGCATCTCCTCCACCTACGTTGTCATGAATATCCCCTACGCACAGTTCTACAATGCGGCTGGCGTGGAGAGCGAAGTGGACGCTGTGACCAGTGCCACCAAGTCCAAGACCCGTGCCGGAAATCTAGCCCTCGGCTCCTACCACGTTAACAGGGATGGTTCGGACATTACCGGCGTTTCGTTCCCGGTCAAGGTGCTGACCCCGTGGGCCTTGGACAGCTCGAAGCAGGTCACGGATTCCACCAGCTATGACATCACTGTTAAGCTGCGCGGCAAGGACACCACGACTACTTATTCCGGCG
This sequence comes from Eubacterium sp. CAG:38, assembly GCA_963660925.1. Lineage (GTDB taxonomy): Bacteria > Bacillota > Clostridia > Oscillospirales > Ruminococcaceae > Faecalibacterium. The sequence goes on from CAVKZS010000058.1 coordinate 3,583, forward strand.
TGGATGCCCTGTTTGAGAACGACAGCTACGCTTACTACAAGCTGAGCGATACCCCTTCCTACTATGCAACAGCATGGTACAATGTATTCACCGGCAGCTGGGAGTTCGGCAAGGTCAAGGCCACCGAAACGACCGTGAACGGCGCAACGGTGGAGCTGGTAACGAACGGCCGTCATACCGATTACGAGATGAAGGTCAACGGCTTTGAGCTGGATGTCAGCACCAACAAGGTCTACGGCGTTGTCATGACGACTGCAGACGGTGCAGAGTATGGTCTGCACCATGTGACGAACATCTGGCTTGGCACCGAGCTGGGCTTCGACGCAGACGATGCTTACTATGCTTCGATGATCGGCAAGACCATCACCCAGATCACCTACTATACCGCGGACGGCGTTTATGTCCTGCCGGTGAACGTGGTCGTTCCTGCACAGGCAAACTAACCGACAAATAGAAAATGGGCTGAATGTTGGGGGTTCCCAGCATCCAGCCCATTTTTTGTTATTTCACTTTGTTCCGCAGTTCTTTTTTCGTTGCCCATAAACTATAAGCACAGGCAATCACTTCCGAAATCCAGAACGCGAACCACGCCTTGTCGATGCCCACCGTGCGGATGAGAAGCCACAGACACGGCACCAGCACCACCAACTGACGGAGTGCCCCGCCGATCATATTGATGACACCATTGCTAAGGCCGGACGCAAAATAGCCGCACAGAGTGGTTGTAACCGCAAACAGGAAGGTCACCGAGATGATGCGCAGAGCGGGCACGCCAAAGGCCAGCATCTCGTCACTGGCGGAGAACAGCCCCAACAGCTGCGCCGGGAACAACAAAAACACTGCCGTGCCGCAGAGCGCAAACACCACACCGGTAGGTAAAAGCACTTTCCATGCCTGTTTTACCCGGTCAGACTGGCCGCTGCCATAGTTGAACCCGACCACCGGAATCGCCGCCTGACCCAAACCGTTGACCGGCATCATCAGGAAGTTCTGCAGCTTGTAATAGATGCCGAAGAACGCCACTGCCGTGGAGGACACGCCCAGCAAAATGCTGTTGACGGCAAATGTCATCACGCTGCCGATGGCCTGCATCACGATGGTGGGCAGACCCACTCGATAGATGTCGGCCACATCCTGCCACAAAAACCGATAGCCGTTCAGACGAACATGAATGACCGGATTCTTGCTCCGGTTGAACCACAACGCAGCCGCCGCACCGATGAGCTGGCCGATGACGGTGGCGATGGCCGCGCCCCGGATACCCATGGCCGGGCAGCCCAGCAAGCCGAAAATCATGATGGGGTCAAGGATGATATTCACCACCGCACCAATGATGAGTGAAACCATGGACAGCACCGTGTCACCCACGGCTTGCAGCAGCCGCTGGCCGTAGGTCTGCAAAAAGATGCCCCAGCAGAACACGAGGTTCACCGAGAGGTATTCCCGGCAAAGCTCCTGCAATTCCGGGTCGTTCGTCAGTGCGGCGGCGATTTGATTGGAAAACAACAGCCCTACCAGCGTAAACACCAGCGACGTTCCCAGCATCAGAAACAGGCCGGTGGTCGCCGCACGACAGGCTTCCTCCAGTTTTTTCTGCCCCAGCTTGCGGGAGAGCAGAGCGTTCAAGCCCACCGCCGTGCCTACGGCAATGGCGATCATCAAAAACTGGATGGCATACACCAGCGAAGCAGCGGTCAAAGCGTTTTCCGACAGGCGCGCCACAAAGATACTGTCCACAATATTGTACAGCGACTGGATGAGCAGCGACAGCATCAGCGGCACCGCCATCGTATACAGCAGGGGGCGGATGGGCATTTCCGCTAGTTTGTTTTTTGAGTTCATACATTCTCCTTTTTCGGGCAAACAAAAAAGCGCGAAATCATTGAGGAATAGCAGTTCCTCAGGATTTCACGCTTAGTCAGCCGGCTTTTTGTATTTGGTTCAGAACGTATTATACCCGGAACGCCGCAAAATTGCAAGCCGAACCGCACATGAAATTTTCAAATTCCTGTGCTATACTAGAAGCAAATCAACTCTGGGAGGTATTTTCTATGAACACCTTGGATGCCATTCTCACCCGGCGCAGCTGCCGGAGGCCGCTATGAGGACGACCGGGTGCATTTCAATCAGTGGTAAAATCTTCATTCCACAAAGTTTGCATCGTGCAATATGCGCAGAATAATCAGATGGTTTCTTGTGCAAAAGTACCTTTGCAAATCGGGCAGAGAATCCGTATAATGATTTTGTACAACGAGTGGCACTCATGCGTAAGACCGGTTGCATGAGTGTTGCCCGTTTTTTATTTTTGCCCCTGAAATGGAAAGGTAAGGTGAATCCCATGGAAAGTTCCAATCAGTTTCTCGGCACGGAACGCATCGGCAAGCTGATGCAGAAATATGCGATTCCGTGCATCATTTCGCTGCTGGTCGGCGCACTGTATAACATTGTGGACCAGATCTTTATTGCAAACGCAAGCTATCTTGGCTCGTACGGCAATGCGGCCAATACCGTTGTGTTTCCTCTGACGGTGGTAGCCCTTGGCCTTGCTGTATTTATCGGTGATGGCTGCTGCGCCTTTGTAAGCATTGCGCTGGGGCGCAATGCCAGTGAGGATGCGCACAAATCTGTTGGCAATGCAGTCGTTCTTTGCGTCGTGTTCAGTCTTGTGCTGACTGCGATTTACCTGATTTTCAGTGAACCGATCCTTACGCTGTTCGGCGGAACGGTCAACGAGGAAACCCATGTGTTCGCAAAGGAATACTTCTTCTATATCACGCTGGGCATTCCGTTCTATATGTTCGGGCAGGCCATGAACCCGGTGATCCGCAGTGACGGAAGCCCGAAATTCGCCATGATTGCAACCGTTTCCGGCGCAGTCACCAATGTGATTCTCGACCCGGTTTTTATTTATGGCTTCCGCTGGGGCATGAAAGGCGCAGCCATTGCCACGGTCATCGGTCAGGTGCTCACGGCGGTGCTCTCCATCTGGTATCTGCGGCACATGAAGGTCATTGTACTGCAAAAGACCAGCTTCCGTCTGGATTGGAAGCTGATCCCGCAGTTCATGGGTCTGGGTCTTACCAGTTTTCTTGCACAGATCTCGCTGGTCATCTCTATGGCAGCAGTGCAGAATATGTGCATGAAATACGGTGCGCAGGATCCGATTTTCGGTCAGCCGGAATATGCGCAGATTCCCCTCGCCGTCCTTGGCATCGTCATGAAGTTCTTCCAGATTGCCATTTCGATTGCCATCGGTATGGCAGCCGGTTGTATCCCGATTGCCGGATATAACATCGGCGCAAAGAAAAAAGATCGTGCAAAGGCCCTGTTCTCTCTCCTGCTGCTGGCAGAATTTATCGTTGGTGCCATTGCATTGGTCATCGTGGAGGTATTCCCATTGCAGATCGCCATGCTGTTCGGTGCCGCCAATGAAAGTGCCTATTACGCAAACTTTACGGTAAAGTGCTTCCGCATTTATCTGTGCCTGATGCCGCTGGCAACTTTGAACAAGGGCACGTTCATCTATATGCAGGCTTTGGGCAAAGCCTTTGCTTCCACCGCGGTTTCCATGACGCGCGAGATCATTTTCGGTGTGTCCCTGCCCATCATCCTGTCGATGTTTTTCGGTCTGGAGGGCCTTTTGTGGTCGTTCCCCGCAGCAGATCTGCTGACATTTATCATCGCTGTTTTCTTCATCCGGCAAACCTATCGTGAACTTTCCGGCACGGAGCCGGATACTTTGAAAGGAGAATCTTAATGGAAAAACGTATCATCACCATCAGCCGCGAATTTGGCAGCGGCGGCAGAACCATTGGCAAGCTGGTAGCCGACCATCTCGGCATCAAGTGCTACGATGCCGAACTGATTCAGAAGCTCGCCGCAGAAAGCGGTTTTGATGCGAACTATATCAAGGAAGCCGGAGAATACACACCCGGCGGATTCCTCTCGTCCGCCTTACTAGACCGCAGTTTTGGTCCCACCAATGGGGACTACCTCTGGAAGCTGCAATATCAAATCATCCGTGACCTTGCCGAAAAGGAGCCGTGCGTGATTGTTGGCCGCTGCGCCGACTACATTCTCCGTGACCGTACTGACTGCCTGAAAGTCTTTATCCATGCCGACATGAAGTTCCGGGCAGACCGCATCGTGCGCGTCTATGGCGAGCGTGAGGAATCCCCGGAAGCCCGGTTGAAAGAAAAAGACAAACGCCGTGCCGCTTATTACCGCTTCTACACCGATATGAAATGGGGCAATGCCGCGAATTACCATATTGCACTGGACAGCGGTGTGATTGGGATTGAAAAGTGTGCAGAGATCATTGAGAACCTTTAAGTCAACCGTAAAAATTTCATAGCAATATCGAAAATGCCAGATACAGCGTCCATCCAGTCACTGCATCTGGCATTTGTTTTATTAGAACTTGATCACTTTCGGCTCATGGGTAAATGCAGAAATCGTAGCCACACCAATGTAATTTAAGTATAGCACTGCCGTGAAACAAGCACAAGATTCCAGTTTTTCATTTTGAACACGTGCGCTCAGAATTCAGTTTCCCAGATATTTTTCCAGCAGTACCAGCTGAATCCCCTCAATGCCATTGAACACCGTCGGGACGATTCCAATTTCCATATAGCCGTGCCTTTTATACATAGCACGTGCCACGGCATTCCGGGCGTTCGTGTCGATGCGCAGTTCTGTACAGCCGTTTTCCCGCGCATAGGCTTCGTACTACGCTTTGGGGCATTGAAAAAGAGGGTTCTGCTTTTCCCTTATCCCCATACCAGAATGTCGTTCACTTTCAAAACGCAAGCTTCCCCGGAATCTGCCGTATCGACAGGCTCCGGGGAAGCTGCATGAAGGAGAGGACGTACTAGCGGCCATTTCCATGAGTCGCAGAAATGCCTACCTTGAGAATAGCTTAGAGATGAAATAGAATCTTTGCGTTGCGATACAAAATCCTGCTCTTGTAGGGAGCCAATTCCGGCTGGTCGAGCATCTTAAGCAGCGCAGTCAGATTGTTTTTGATTTGCACAGAGGGTGTGAACGGAAAATCCGACCCATATAAAATATGGTCAGGCAATGTGATCGTCAAAAGCCAGTCCAGCAGATGCGGCGCAGGATTGCCCGACAGGTCAAAGTAGAGCCTCTGCACACTTTTCTGCACATCGACCTCTTTCATCAGCCCTTGTGGAATCAAGACCTTCGAGATACCGATATAACGGTCATAAATGTTGGGCAGAAATGAGCCGCAGTGCGGTACGATCCATGTAATATTGGGGTATCGCATCAGAACGCCGTTGCTGATCAGATTCAGAACCGCTCTGGTCGTATCGGCAAGAAATTCAAACAACGGCACCGGACCGGCAGAGAAAATCCCTTCCTTGATGGGTTCCGGGCGGTGCGGATGGATGTTGCAGATCGTATGCCGCTTGTCCAGTTCTTCCATCAGAGGTTCCAGTTCGGGACTGCCTAGATAAAGTCCGCGGCTGTTGCTGGCCAGTTTTACACCGTTTGCCCCCAATACATCCAGCGCATAAATCGCTTCCGAAATTGCAGCGTCCACATTGGGCAGCGGCAGACACGCCTGAAAGCCGAATTTGTCCGGGTACTTTGCTTTGACTTCGGCCATTTTTTCATTCAGGTCACGGCACATGGCAATAGATTCCGCATCGCAGCCCTGAAAATACGGCTGCGGCGTGGACAGGGAAAGAAGCGTCCATTGGATATGATTCTGTTCCATCAAGTCCAGATGCTCCTGCAAGTCCCACTCCGGCAAAGGAAAACCATCTTCCAGCGATGCCCCATGCCGTGCCATCATATCCCGATATTCCGGCGTCAGGAAGTGCGCATGGACGTCAATCAGTTTTGTTTGTTTCATGGAGCAGAACCCTTATGCTTTTGCCAGATTTCGCATCTCGCGCCGAATCTTACGGCAGACGCCCTGATTTTCTTTGTGCCGGTTCAGGAGCTTCTTCAGCCGGTTCTCCAGCAGATCATATTTTTGTTCGTTTGTCATAAAAATCAAACCCTTTCCTATTTTATTTTGACTGTGCAAATTAAAGTTCCTCTGTCATCGAGCAGATGATTTTCGCACAGTTTTCAAACCCAAGTACACCGCTGTTCAGCAGCAGGTCATAGTTATGGCGGTCGCCCCAGACCTTTTCAGTGAAGCCGTTGTAATGCTGGCTGCGTTCTTTATCCGACCGTTTGATTTCCTTCAACGCAGTGTTTTCCGTCATTCCGTATTCCTTCACACCGCGTTCTGCACGCTTGGCAGGGTCGGCGTAAATGAAAACACGCAGCACATCGTCCCGGTCTGCAAGGATCTGGTCGGCACAGCGGCCAACAATGACGCACCTGCCTTTGTTGGCATATTCCGTGATGACATCCTTCTGCGCAATATAGACCTGTTCTGCCAGCGGCAAAGTCTGTGTGTTAGCACTTTTCAGAATGCCGTAACCATAGCTCGTTCCCATCGCCAAGTTGTACAGCAAACTGTTGGTGACTTTCTGCTCGGTCGTTTCCACAAAGCTGGCAGACAGCCCGGACTTTTCTGCGGCCGTATCGATCAGTTCATGGTCATAGTAGGGGATGCCCAGCTTATTGGCCACCATCTTGCCGATGGTGCGCCCGCCGCTTCCCAGTTCGCGTCCGATTGTGATTACTTTCTTCATTTTGCATCGCTCCATCTTCCTGCGCTATCAATCGGCGCAGTTCTTTTTCTCCGTGGAATAAAACATCGTGGGCTGGAACAGTCCACACATCGGCTTGCATAAAACGCCATAGCTCACACCGCTGCTTCACAAGCACGATTTAGCTTTTTGATCTCACGGATCACCAGAATCAGCGCAAGAACAAAAGCTAGACCGTCGGCCACCGGGCCTGCCCACAGAACACCATTCAAGCCAATGATGCTGCACAAAATCATTGTGGCCGGAATCAGGAAAATGATCTGGCGGCTGAAAGAGATCACGCCGGAAGTCACAGGCTTTCCAATGGACTGGAAGAAAATTGCAGAAACAATTTGGAAGCCATTGAAAAAGCACAGCAGCGTAAAAATGCGGAACGACTTGACCGAAAATTCCGTGTAAAGATTGCCCTGTTCGCCAAACATTGCCGTAAGCTGACGCGGGCACAACTGGAAAATCGCAAAGCATACCACAGCGACCAGTGTTGCAACTTTTGCAGCAAGGAAGAATGTTTCCTTTACGCGCTTATAATCCGAACGGCCATAATTGTAGCCGACGATTGGCTGTGCGCCTGTTCCGATGCCCGTCACGATGGAAACCAGAATTGTATTGAACTTCATCACGATGCCAAACGCCGCCAGAGGAATATCCGGGCCGTATTCCGATGCCGAGCCATACCGTACAAGGTAGTAGTTGATCACCGCCATAATGACCGCAATCGCAAACTGGGAAATAAAACTGGATACTCCCAGACTTGCAATTTTCTTGAGCAGGGTAAACTTTGGTTTCATCTCATGCAGCGAGATTTTCACGGTCTTGAAGCGTGGAACATACCACATGCTGATGCCAAAGTTCAGCAGCTGGCCAATCACAGTTGCGGCAGCAGCACCTTCCATGCCCCAGCCAAAGCCAAGGACAAACAGCGCATCCAAAACAACATTTGCAAGACAGCCTACGATCATAGCGATCATCGTCAGCTGCGGCGTTCCATCTGACCGGATCAGGGAACACATTCCGCAGCCGATAATGACAAACGGGAACCCGATGATCACGATTCTGCCGTATGCCAGCGCGTAGGAAAGGTTATCCGGCGTTGCACCCAGTATCCCGGTCAGCGGTTTCAGAAATGCCGCGCAGAGGACGAACATCAAAACACCTGTGATGATCAGCCACGAAAAGGTGTTATTTGCACCTTCCTCGGCTTTCTTCTGCTCGCTGCGTCCGAGTTCGAGGCTTAGATACGCCGCACCGCCATCGCCCAAAAGAAGAGCCAACGCGGTAACGACCATGTTCAAGGGGAAAATCACATTGGTAGCACTGTTGCCCAGTGTGCCAACACCCCACCCGATAAAAATCTGGTCTACGATGTTATACAATGCGTTCACGACCAGCGCAATGACGCTTGGGATTGCATATTTCAGCATCAGGCTTCCGATTGGCGCAGAAGCCAGCGGATTCTTTTCTTCTGAATTCATTCGAGCTAAACCTCCTGTGTTTACAGCCCTTTTGGACCGCAGGAGGTATTATAAACCATATGATAATCATAGAGTCAACACTTTTTTGAACCTTATTTCCGGTTCCATTTTCCCTTAACATTGACAATTTACAATGATTTTTCTATAATAAGCCAGAATAACACTATAATTTTATGAGAGAATTGTTGGAGTCGATATGGAAAATCTGCTGTCCATCGGCGAAGTCGCCAAAATCCGGAATGTCAACGTGCAGTCCCTGCGCTACTACGAAAAGCTCGGCATCCTGATTCCGGCTTATATCAACCCAGAAACGGGATATCGCTATTATTCGCTGGAACAAATCATGATCCTTGATACCATCATCCTTTGCGTTGACCTTGGCATCCCCTTGAAAGACCTGAAAAACTACGTAGACGCCGATGACCAGCTGGAATTTGAGCGGCTGCTGCGGGACGGGCGAAAGCTGGCGACCCAGAAAATAAAAAAGATCGAATCCAATCTGAATTCGATCGACCGTACCTTGCAGCATATCCATGCGCAAAAATCCTTTCTGGGCAGAGAAGGATACTATTCCCGTTTTATTTTTGAGCGATACATCATCACCGCTCCCTGTGATGCGCAGATGAGTGCCAAGGTCTACGAAAAGAAACTGAGCGGGTTGTTTGATCTCGCCAAGGAGAAAAATCTTCAGGCATCTTTCCCGCATGGCATCATCTCCACCTATCAGAACGGGCAATGTACGCACTCTACCATGTTTCTGGAAGTTCTGCCGAGCGATTCCGATGCAGTGCAACGGTTAGTAGAAGGAAATTATCTCTGCATTCAAGAACCGCGCGAAGCACATTCCGACCCGCTTGAAATCTTCCCACCCAAACTTTTCAATCAGGAAACCACCACCGTGATCTGCTCGTGTATGTCACCTACCACCTATAAATATGATAAGGTCGTGCTGGAATTTCAGATTCAAACATAACCAGATAAGAAAAATGCCGGGCTGCTCCGTTTTATGGACAGTCCGGTCTCCTTTTTATGCTCTCTGCAACTGAATCACGCAAAGCTTATTCTCTGTTTCACCTGCAATAAATCTCAATGGCTTTCTGTGCGAATTTTGCGGCACCTGCGCCGCCGGCGGCATTGATGTTTTTCTGTAAACGCACCGCCTGCACCATACATCTGCCCCAGCTGATTCAGGATCACTTTTGAGCAGGTATAGTAGTGCTCTGTGATAAATTCCTGAAGCTTCTTCACCTGTGCCTGTACTTCCGGGTCTGCCGGGTCCCTGCTCTGCATCCCACCGAAGGCCGCCACAATGTCCATCAGCTGACTGCCCATATCTTTGACCTCTTCTGCGGTTTTATGCGCGGCCTTTTGCTCAAACTCTTTGTATTCCGGCGTTTTTCCCCATTCCTTTTTGGCCTGCTCGGTATACTTCTTGATTTTCTGCGTATCAAATGCGGTAAAGTCCATAACATTTCCTCCTGTGGATCGAATTTTCTGCGCAAGGCGGATCAGATCTTCAAGATGCTGTTTTTTCAATGTCAGAAGCGTGATCTGCTGTTCCAGTGCCTTCTGGCGGTCAAAAGCCGGGTTCTCCACAATTTTCTGAATGTCCTTTAGTGGAAATTCCAGCTCCCGGAACAATAAGATCTGCTGCAAACGTTCCAATGCGGCACCATCGTAGAGTCGATAACCTGCTTTGGTGCGGCACGCCGGGCGCAGCAGGCCGATTTTGTCGTAATATTGCAGAGTCCGGATGCTCAACCCGGTTCGTTTGCTCACTTCGTTCACGGTCATCATCTTGTTATCCTCCCTTGCGACAGCCACAGTATACGCTATGACGCTGCGTCATGGTCAAGAGGTTTTCTGAAAATCTTTCACCCTTCCCGCTGCTCCACGATTTCTCTGTCATTCAAAATTCGCTTCACTTCACTCTTTGAGCAATTCCAACGCCTTATCCATAGGCACACAGTCGGCATAGCGGTTCGGCCAGAGGAATTCATTGTAATAGCGGTAGCTCTGCTCCCCTGTCATGTACTCGTTGTCCTGCGTGGAATTTGCATAGGCAGGAACGATCATGTGCAGGCCATGCTCAAAGCCCGCTTCCACCGTTGCATTAATGCAGAAGTCGGTCATGATGCCGCAGACCATCACATCTTTTTCGCCCTTTGCCGTCAGATATTCCAGCAGACCGCTCTCTTTTTTGAACGCACTGCATACGGTCTTGACGAACCTTTTTTCGGTCGGCAGCGGTGCAAACCCGGAATAGACCTCAAACTCATCGTCCCCGATGGAAAAGCCGGTGCCGGGCCCATCGTCATGCTGAACATAGACGACTTCTATCCCTTGTTCACGGGCGGTCCGGATCAGTTCTTTGATGTTGCCGACAAACTTTTCGAACGCATACAGACGATCATCCACGATACCTTTCTGCGTATCCACGACCAATAAAACCATATGATAGCCCTCCTGTTTTTCTTTGGTTCCATCCTACCACAGACTGCCGGTTTCTACAAGCCGTTCGCTGTGCATACCTTTGGAATAGACCGGCGTATCTCTGGAGGTGTTCTGTATGCTGCTGACGTTTCTGCAATTTTTCGCCACAAAGTTTCTGTATCTTGCACTCCATCTGGATTCCGGGAGTTTCCCGCGGCCGCTGACGCCGAAAGAAGAGGTCGAGACCTTTGCCGCCCTGCGTGCCGGCGACTTGTCTGCGCGGGAAAAGCTGATCCGGCACAACCTGCGGCTGGTGGCGCACATCACCAAAAAATACTACGCTCAGCCCGGCGATCAGGAAGATCTGATTTCCATCGGCACCATCGGGCTGATGAAAGCCGTGGACACCTTCGATTCCACCCGCAAAGCACGCTTTTCCACCTATGCCAGCCGGTGCATCGAGAACGAACTCCGGATGCACTTCCGGCGGAACCGGAAAACCAGCGGCACGGTCTCGCTGCAGGAAACGCTGGAATCCGGCAAGGACGACACCGCGCTGACCTTATCGGACGTGCTGCAGGACAGCTTCTGCATGGAGGACAACTGTGAAAAGCAGGATGAGTTTGCCCGGCTGCGGCAGCTCATCGAGGGGCTGCCGGCGCGGGAACGGAAACTCATCCTGCTTCGGTACGGATTGGCCGGCCAGCCGCCGCTGACCCAGCTGGAAACGGCGCAGCTGCTTCAGATCAGCCGCAGTTACGTTTCTCGCCTCGAATCCCATGCGCTGGAACTGCTGAAAACGGGATGGGAACAGGCCGGGTAGATCGGTTGCTTACTTCTCCGCCCAGAAGCGTTCCAGTTCCATTTTCAGTGCCTCAGTCCGGCGTAGATACTTCCGGTGCGCCCAATGCTTCGGGAAGAGACGGGCGTACTCGCTGCGGGTGAAGCGGTCGTCCAGCAGGAGCACCACGCCCCGGTCGTCCTGCGTCCGGATGACCCGGCCAGCGGCCTGCAGTACCTTGTTCATGCCCGGATAGCGGTAGGCATAGTCGAAACCGGTGCCCGACGCTTCGTCGTAATATCGTTTCAGAATCTCCTGCCGTGGATTGACCTGCGGCAGACCGACTCCCACGATGGCGCAGCCAATGAGCCGGTCTCCGGTCAGGTCTACACCCTCGCCAAAAATACCGCCCATCACGCCGAACCCGAGAAGCGTTTTCTGCGGGTCCGGCGTAAATTTTGCCAAAAATGCGGCGCGGGCTGCGTCGTCAAGGCCGCTCTCCTGCACCAGCGTCTCGATTTCCGGGTAGCGGGACGAGAAGTCCTCCCAGACCTGTTTCAGGTAGGCATAGCTTGGGAAAAATGCCAGATAGTTTCCGACTTTCCCCTGCGCCAGCACCGCCAGTGCATCCGAGATGGCCGAGACGCTGGCCTCCCGGTCGCGGTAGCGGGTCGAGACGGGCAGGCAATAGAGGCCGAGGTTTTCGGGCGGGAAGGGGCTTTCCAGTGCCACGGCCCGGGCGTCCGGACAGCCCAGCACGCTCCGGTAATAACCCGGCGGGGTCAGGGTCGCACTGAACATTGCCGCCGCCCTTCCGCAGGCAAGGCTGGCGTCCACGAAGGGCGACGGGTCAAGGCAGAGAATCGAAAGTTCCAACTCGCTGCCATAGACGGTCAGCTGCGTCACAAAATGATCGTCGTATCGCTCGGCGGCACGGGTCATATCCTGCACCGCAAAGTACAATTCCAGCAGCGAACCGTGGGCCGGGTCATCCGGATTATCCTCGAGCCATGCCTGCAGCGGGGCCTGCACCGCGCTCAGCGGCTTGCGGAGGACATCCGGCAGTTCCCGGAAAAAGGCCGTACCGTTCTCAGCAAAGAGCGGTTCCGGCAGAGTGATCGCCGCCTGTGCAGAATTTTCGTCCAACAGGCTGGTCTGTTCGGTTTCTGCCGTTTCGGGCGCAGACGGAACCAGCCCGCCGGAACGGGGTGCCAGCTTCGTCACCGTCCGCCGGGCTTCGAGAAAGGCTTTATCCGCCTTCGTCAGAGCCGTTTTCAGGCTGCTTTTGCCCCGGCCCAGTGCCCGTTTCGCCTCGGTGAGGCCGCTCTTCCGGAAGGACGCGGAGTACATGGCCCGCGCCCGGTCGGGCAGATTGTGGGCCTCGTCGATGAGGAAGAGCCAATCCCCCGCCCCATCGAAGAACCGCCGCAGGTGCACCACCGGGTCGAAGAGATAGTTGTAGTCCCCGATGACCAGATCGCACCACTCGCTCAGATCCAGCCCCAGTTCAAAGGGGCAGACCGTAAACCGTTTCGCGGCGGCGGTCAGACTCTCCCGGGAGAAGCTGCCATCACCGTCCAGCAAAGCGGCCAACGCGTCCTTGACCCGCTCATAGTAGCCCTTGGCATAGGGGCAGGCTTCCGGCAGGCAGGATGGCCGGCCCTCTTCGTCCTTGCAGAGACAGGCTTTTTCTTTGGCGGTCAGGGTCACGCTGCGAAGCGCAAGCTCCGGCGACGCGGCACGCAGGCGGGCCACTGCATCTTCGGCAGCGGCCTGCGTCGTGTTGCGGGCCGTGAGATAAAACATCTTCTCCCCTTTTTCCGCACCGATGGCTTTCAACGCTGGGAAAATCGCGCTCATGGTCTTGCCGATGCCGGTGGGTGCCTGACAGAACAGCCGGGTACCGCCCTTGTGCTCCGGCGTCTTTCCGGCGGCGCAGGCGCGGTAGATCTCGCCCGCCAGTGTCCGCTGGCCGGGCCGGTATGTCGGGAACGGAAACTGCAATGCGTTCAGGCTCTGATTGCGCTGGGCGTTCCAGTCCAGCTGCCGCCGGGCCCACGGGGTGTATTGGTGCAGCAGATCATCAAAAAACGCTTCCAGTTCTGCGAGTGAAAAGGCCCGGGTGAACCGCACGATCTCGTCGGTGTCGATCTGGTAATAGGTCAGCCGGACGGCCAGCCGTTCCAGCCCGTTCTGCCCGCCGTAAAGGACCGCATAGAGCATCCCCTGCGCCCAGTGGCAGGGGTTCATGTCCTCTTCGATCTCCGGCGTCGGGATGGCGGTGGTCTTGATCTCGTCGATGGTCACAGTGCCGTCTTCCGCCGTAAAAATGCCGTCGGCACGGCCTTCGATGGTGTAGGCGATGCCGTCCACGGTCCGCTCCGCCGAGAGCGGGACTTCGGCTTGATAGCCCTCGCCTGCCGCCTTCTGGAGCTTTCGGTGGATCCGTGCGCCCTCGTTGGCGCGGTCGAAGCCAGTGAACCGGCTGTCGATGCTGCCGGTGCGGAGCAGAAATTCCACCAGCTGACGAATCGGCAGACAGAGCTTCGGCATCGTTTTTCACCTCCCGGATGTTTTGTTTTCTGGATCATTCGGACAGTCCCAGCATCGTTTCGCATTCTTTGGCCGCCTGCTCCACCTGCGCAAAGTCCACAGCGGCGCGGTAATAGGTTTCCAGTTCGTCGTGGCAGCTCTTGGCCTGCGCCATCAGCGCGACGGCCTGTTCCAGAAGCTCAGCGGCGGCGCGCTCGTTGAAGCGGAGCCGGGCACGGTAGCCCGACAGATTTTCCCGGTCCACGAACCGGGTACACCGCACCGCCTGCACGCCCGGGATCTGCACCGGATGCCAGCGGTTGTCGGTGAGGAACGCCAGCCGGAGGGCCGGGATGAAGAGATGGTCGATCTTATCCTCCGGGTGCATGGCGCAGGGGCAAGTGATGATCTGGTAACCCCGGGCCAGTGCTTCGGCGCGGATCAGTTCGAGCAGCAGCCGGGACACTGCCCCGTAATCGTCGTGGAACACCACAGTGCGGTCGGCCAGAGCCTCCACCGTATTTTTGTAGAACACGACCCCCTTCGGCGTGATGGCCGACAGCAGCCGCAGTTCTTCGCCGGGCGTGCCCTCGGTGCGGGGCAGCAGCCGGGTGCAGAGCCGTTTGACGTAGCGGCGCACTTTCTCGAAGTTTGCACTGCAGGCCTCGGCACGGCGGCTGTCCAGCAGAAGGCTCCCCGCCGAAGCCACATACCGGGACGCCCGGCTGCGGAGGATGGCGTTCTGCCGGAACAGCTCTTTCACCTCGTCCCGGTGGGGGTGAATCGTATCGGCGCAGATGGTGTGGTACAGGCTGACCACCACTTCATCGGCTCCCGGGGCATCCGGCTCCACCACATGGGGCGCGGTGGCGTCCACGATGGCGGCGTTCTGCCCGCAGAAGATCACACCGTCCAAGCTGTCCGGGTCGGACGCACAATGGATGCGCTGGATGGGTTCGCCCTTGGCCTCGGCACGCCGGGCCAGCTGCTTCATCAAAGTTGATTTGCCGCAGCCCGGCCCGCTTTTGATGAGGTACATCCGGATGCCCGGCTCACGGCGCAGGGCTTCAAAGTACCCCTTGAACCCTGCCGGCGTGGTCGCCCCCAGAAAGAAATCGCAGGTTCTGCTTTCCATGATAAAACACCTCGCTTTTGCTTCAACGTATGCAAAAACGAGGGGAGATGATACTTAATAGGTGTGCTCGCACACCTCTCCGATCTTATCCCGCAGTGCCACAAAATCCGCAAAGGCCTCGGGTTTGTTCTGAGGCTGGCGGAGCAGGGCCGCCGGGTGGAAGGTGCCCATAAAGAGGATGCCGTTTTTTTCAATAAAGGCACCGTGCTCTTTGGTGACCGAAAAATCCGACCGGATCATCCGCTGGGCGGCGATGCGGCCCAGACAGACCACGATCTTGGGCCGCAGGAGCCGGAACTGTTCCCGCAGCCACGGCATACAGGCTTCACTCTCGGCGGGCAGCGGGTCGCGGTTCTTCGGCGGGCGGCATTTGACGATGTTGGCGATGTAGCAGTTTTTGTTCCGGTCCAAGTCGATGGCAAAGAGGTATTTGTCCAGCAGCTGGCCGCTCCGCCCCACAAAGGGCAGGCCCTGTTCGTCCTCGCTCTGGCCCGGGCCTTCGCCCACAAACAGGACTTCGGCCTCCTCGACGCCCTGCCCGAATACCACGTTGGTGCGCGTCTCATGCAGCGGGCAGCGGGTGCAGGCAAGGCACTCGGTGCGCAGTGTTTCCCAGTTCATCACTTTGTTAATCCTCTCACAAATAAAATGACAAATTCTTCACAATCATACGAAAGATTTCTCCGGATAAAATATACCACAAAATTGCGGATTTGTCTTGAAGTTTTCAAACTCTGTGCTAGAATAAAAAAGAAGGGCACATCTGTGGTGCCCGGGAATAATTGCAAAGTAATTTCGGAGGTAATCACAATGGCTGATATGTTTGCGCCGCTGGTAGCACAGCTGAAGGCGAACCCCAAGACGATCGTTTTTACCGAGGGCAATGACCCCCGTATTCTCGAGGCCGCAAGCAAGCTGCTGGCTGAGGGCGTGCTGAAGGTCGTTATGGTCGGCAACGAGGCAGAGTGCAAGGCTGCTGCCGCCGCCGGCAATTTTGATATTTCCGCTGCTGAGATCATCGACCCGGAGAACTACGCCGGTTTCGATGAGATGGTCAACACCATGGTCGAGCTGCGCAAGGGCAAGCAGACCGCTGAGGAGTGCACCGCTCTGCTGAAGAAGTCCAACTACTTCGGCACCATGCTGGTCAAGATGGGCAAGGCGGACTGCCTGCTGGGTGGCGCGACCTACTCCACCGCCGACACCATCCGCCCGGCTCTGCAGCTGGTCAAGACCAAGAAGGGCGCACATCTGGTGAGCTCCTGCTTCATTCTGGACCGCGAGGGCGGCGAAGAGGGCCTGAAGCGCATTGCTATGGGCGACTGCGCTGTCAACATTGATTACACCGATACCATTGACAAGGCTACCGGCGAGGTCAAGGTTTCTGCCGCTTCCAAGCTGGCAGAGGTCGCTGTTGAGACCGCTAAGACCGCAAAGCTGTTCGGCATCGACCCGAAGGTTGCAGTCCTGAGCTTCTCCACCAAGGGCTCCGGCAAGGGCGGCACCGTCGCTCTGAGCCACGATGCTGTCATCAAGGCTCAGGAGATGGATCCCGAGCTGGCTGTCGATGGCGAGCTGCAGTTTGACGCTGCCGTCGCTCCCGAGGTCGCACAGGTCAAGTGCAAGGGCAGCAAGGTCGCTGGTCAGGCCAATACCTTCATCTTCCCCTGCATCGAGGCCGGCAACATCGGCTATAAGATCGCACAGCGTCTGGGCGGCTATGCTGCTTACGGCCCCATCCTGCAGGGCCTGAACGCTCCCATCAACGACCTGTCCCGCGGCTGCAACGCCGACGAGGTCTACAAGATGAGCCT
>CAVKZS010000059.1:0-24103 GCA_963660925.1 Eubacterium sp. CAG:38
GGCTGGCCGGGGCCAGTTGGGGCCAGATCTTGGCCGGGCGGTTGTTGGAGTACAGACCCATGCCGGAGCGCAGGCGGAGCAGGCCCTTTTCGGGCCGCTGTTCGCCGGGCAGACCCTCCCACTTGGGGCCGCCGACCGCACCCAGCAGGACGCTGTCGGACGCGAGGCACTTGTCCAGCTCATGCTGGGGCAGGGGATCGCCGTACTTGTCAATGGCCTCGCCGCCCATGGCGACATCGGTATAGTGGAAGGTGTGGCCGTATTTCTCGGCCACTTTATCGAGGACGCGGACCGTCTGTTTGACGATCTCCGGGCTGGAGCAGTCGCCCCAGATGACAGCAATGTTCTTTTCCATAGGGAACTCCTTATTTCTTTTTCGTCAGCGACTTCATCAGGCCGCCGGCGGCGATGATCTCCTGAATGAACGGGGGGAACGGCTCGGCCTGAAAGGTCTTGCCGGTGGTGATATCGGTGATGACGCCGGTGTCGAAATCGACGCTGACCTGATCGCCTGCACTGATGGCATCCACGGCCTCGGGGCACTCCATGATGGGGAGGCCGATGTTGATGCTGTTGCGGTAGAAGATACGGGCGAAGCTCTTGGCGATGACCACCGAGATGCCGGCGGTCTTGATGGCCAGCGGTGCGTGCTCACGGGAGGAGCCGCAGCCGAAGTTCCAGCCGCCCACCATGATGTCGCCGTCCTTGACGTTGTGGATGAAGTCCTTGTCGATGTCCTCCATGCAGTGGGCGGCCAGCTCCTGCGCGTTGGGAGTGTTCAGGTAGCGGGCAGGGATGATGACGTCGGTATCGACGTTGTCCGGATATTTGAAAACAGAACCGTTTGCGTTCATGGCTGTGATCTCCTTTCGTTAGACCGTGCGGGGGTCGGTGATGTAGCCGGTCAGGGCACTGGCGGCAGCGGTGGCAGGCGAAGCCAGATAGACTTCACTCTTGACGTGACCCATGCGGCCCACGAAGTTGCGGTTGGTGGTGGACACGCAGCGTTCGCCCTCGGCGAGGATGCCCATGTAACCGCCGAGGCAGGGGCCGCAGGTCGGGGTGGAGACGATGCAGCCTGCGTCGATGAAGGCGGTGGTCCAGCCGCGGAGGATGCACTCTTTGTAGACGGCCATGGTCGCGGGGATGATGATGCCGCGCACGCCCTTGGCAATGTGCTTGCCCTTGAGGATGTTGTAGGCGGCCTCCATGTCCTCAAGGCGGCCGTTGGTGCAGCTGCCGATGACGACCTGATCGATCTTGATGTCCTTGCCCTCGCTGGCCGGGTGGGTGTTCTCGGGCAGGTGCGGGTAGCTGACGGTGGGCTCGAGGGCCGACAGGTCGATCTCGATGGTCTTTTCGTACTCGGCATCCGGGTCGGCTTCGTAGAACACCGGCTCACGCTGGCTGCGGCCCTTCAGGTAAGCCTTGGTGGTGTCGTCGATGGGGAAGATGCCGTTCTTGGCACCGGCTTCGATTGCCATGTTGCAGATGGACAGGCGGTCGTCCATGCTCAGGGAGGCCACGCCCGGGCCGGTGAACTCCATAGACTTGTACAGCGCGCCGTCCACGCCGATCATGCCGATGATGTGGAGGATCAGGTCTTTGCCGCTGACCCGGGGATTCAGCTTGCCGGTCAGAACGAACTTGATAGCGGCAGGCACCTTGAACCATGCCATGCCGGTGGCCATGCCTGCGGCCATGTCGGTGGAGCCGACGCCGGTGGAGAAGGCACCGATGGCACCATAGGTGCAGGTGTGGCTGTCGGCACCGATCACGCAGTCACCTGCGGTGACGATGCCCTGCTCGGGCAGGAGGGCGTGCTCGATGCCCATCTGACCCACATCGTAGAAGTTGAGGATGTCGTACTTGTTGGCAAACTCGCGGCACTGCTTGGACTGGGTCGCGCTCTTGATGTCCTTGTTCGGCACAAAGTGGTCGAGGACGATGGCGATGTGGTCCTTATCGAACACGCCGTTGAAGCCGGCGCGCTCAAACTCGTTGATGGCGACAGGGGTGGTGATGTCGTTGCCGAGCACGATGTCGAGTTTGGCGTTGATGAGCTGGCCCGCCTTGACCTCGGCGAGACCTGCGTGAGCGGCCAGAATTTTCTGCGTCATGGTCATTCCCATGGTGATACTCTCCTTTTATCCTGAAAAATTACTTGTTATTGATTGCACTGACCAATGCCTGAATGCCGGCCACGATGATATCGGTGTGGGTGCCGGCACCCCACGTTACGCTGCCGTCGCCCCAGACCAGACCGACGTAGGATGCAGCGCGGGAGGTGGAACCCTCATCCAAGCTGTGCTCGGAGTACGTCTCGAGGTGGAAGTCCATGCCGGTGGCACTCTGGATGGCGTTGGCCACGGCGTCCAGACGGCCGTTGCCCACCGAGGTGACCACCTTGCGCTGGCCGTTGAGGTCGAGGGTGACGGTGGCGGTGATGCCGTTGACCTGTGCGAAGTGGGCCTCGATGACCGACAGGGGCTTCGATTTGTTGAGGAAGGTCTCCTCGAAGATGCGGAGCACCTCGCCTGCACTCAGCTCCTTGTGGCTGTGGTCGGACACGCTCTTGACCTTGTAGCCCAGAGCCTCGCGCATCTTGGGCGGCAGGTTGTAGCCGTAGTTCTGCTCGAGGACGAAGCCGATGCCGCCCTTACCGCTCTGGCTGTTGATGCGGATGACGTCGGCATCGTAGGTGCGGCCGATGTCGTGGGGGTCGATGGGGATGTAGGGGCAGGTCCAGCGGTGTTCGTTGTGCTCCTTGCGGTAGGCCATGCCCTTGGCGATGGCGTCCTGATGGCTGCCCGAGAAGGCGGCAAAGACCAGCTGGCCGGCGTAGGGGGTGCGCTCGTAGATGTGCATCCGGGTCACCCGCTCATAGGTGGCGCAGATCTCCGGCATATTGGAAAAGTCCAGCTTGGGGTCCACGCCGTGGCTGTACATATTCATGGCGAGGGTCACGGCATCGACATTGCCGGTGCGCTCGCCGTTTCCGAACAGGCAGCACTCCACGCGCTGTGCGCCGGCCAGCACTGCCAGCTCTGCGCAGGCCACGCCGGTGCCGCGGTCGTTGTGGGGGTGGGTGGAGATGATGACGCTGTCGCGGTATTTCAGATGTTTGTCGCAGTACTCGATCTGGTTGGCGTAAACATGGGGCATACTCATCTCGACCGTGACCGGCAGGTTGATGATCATGGGGCGGTCGGGGGTGGGTTGCATGATGTCGAGGACGGCGTTGCAGACCTCCACGGCGTAATCCACTTCGGTGCCGGTGAAGCTCTCGGGGCTGTACTCGAAGAGGAAGTTGCCCTCGTACTCCTGACTTAGCTGCTTGACCAGCTTTGCGCCGTCGGTGGCGATCTGCTTGATCTCCTCTTTGGACTTGTGGAACACCTGCTCGCGCTGGGCGACCGAGGTGGAATTGTAGAAATGGATGACCGCGCGGGGGGCACCCTTGACGGCCTCGAAGGTACGGCGGATGATGTGGTCGCGGCACTGGGTCAGCACCTGAACCGTGACGTCCTCGGGGATCATGTTCTTTTCGATCAGGGTGCGCAGGAACTCATACTCGGTATCGCTGGCGGCAGGGAAGCCGACCTCGATCTCCTTGAAGCCGATCTTGACCAGCATCTGGAAGAACTCGAGCTTTTCCTCAAGGCTCATGGGGACAATCAAAGCCTGATTGCCGTCCCGCAGGTCCACGCTGCACCATGCAGGGGCTTTTTCAATGTGATCCTTCTTGACCCAGCTGTCGTAGCCGGCGGGTACCGGGTAGTAACCCGGAGCGTACTTGGTAGCGTCCATCATGTTTGTGTCCTCCTGAATTTGACTCGTGAGTGAGGGCGTTTCCGGCCCGCTGCGCGGGCGGAAACGCGTTTTTAAGCGAATAATAAACGAAAAGGCTCCCGTCTCTCAAAGGCTGAAACCCCTGAGAGACGAGAGCCTGTAAAATCTCTTACAAGGCGGCCCGTGGTACCACTCTCTTTGCCGTAAAATACGGCCACTCAACACGATCGGCTTTTGGCGGCGAATCGCTGCCCCGGTGTAACGGTGGGCTTCCGTCAGGACCTACTGTCTGCTTCAATCCTGCCGCTCAGGGGCCAGTAACCGAAACCCTCCGCACTGCCTTGCACCACCCGGCAGCTCTCTGCACGCAGAAGAAAATCGTTTTTTCCCCGTCAAAGCGTTTGCACTTTGTTCTCGAAGTAAATTCAGTGTATCAAATCCCGGTGGCCGTGTCAAGCAGTTTGCTTCACAAGCGGGATGAAACAAATTCACAAAACGAAGGCGATAATTCTCCAAAATTTGAGGAACATACTCCATGAAAAGCCTTCCCCTTGAGGGGAAGGTGGCACGCAGTGCCGGATGAGGTGTGTATGAAGTTTCTGCGAAGTTTTTGCAAAGTTCGCCTCGAAGTGCTGGTTTCGGGCAGAAGGCTGTGGTATAGTGAACTCGTAGATCCAACAAAGGAGGAACCCACATGAAAGAAGTCAAAACACCCAAAAAGCCGTTGGCGATCTACTACGCCATCGTGCTGGTGCTGCTTCTGCTGCTCAACTTTGTGCTGGTGCCGTGGGCCAGCGAGCGGCAGATCAAAGAAGTAGACTACGGCACCTTCATGTCCATGACCGAGAATGGCGAGATCGGCAAGGTGGACGTGGAGGACAACCAGATCCTCTTTACCAATAAAGACAACTCGCAGGTCTATAAGACCGGCCTGATGAACGATCCCAGTCTGACCCAGCGTCTGTACGACTCGGGCGCAGAGTTCTCCAGCGAGATCGTGGAGCAGGCGTCGCCGGTGGTCAGCTTCCTCGTCAGCTTCGTGCTGCCGATCGTGATCTTCGTCGCCCTCGGCAATTATATGAATAAGAAACTGATGGAGCGGGCCGGCGGTGCCAACTCGATGATGTTCGGCGGGGTGGGTAAGTCCAACGCCAAGGTCTATGTCCAGTCCACCCACGGCATCCGGTTCGCGGATGTGGCCGGCGAGGACGAGGCCAAGGAGAACCTGCAGGAGATCGTTGATTACCTCCACAATCCCACCAAGTACACCGACATCGGTGCCTCGATGCCCAAGGGTATCCTGCTGGTGGGCCCTCCGGGTACCGGCAAGACCATGCTGGCGAAGGCTGTCGCCGGTGAATCCAATGTGCCCTTCTTCTCCATCTCCGGCTCCGAGTTCGTGGAGATGTTCGTCGGTATGGGTGCGTCCAAAGTCCGCGACCTGTTCAAGCAGGCCAAGGAAAAGGCCCCCTGCATCGTCTTCATCGACGAGATCGACGCCATCGGCCAGAAGCGCAACAGCGGCAATATCGGCGGCAACGACGAGCGCGAGCAGACGCTGAACCAGCTGTTGACTGAGATGGATGGTTTCGAGGGCAACAACGGCGTCATCATCCTCGCGGCCACCAACCGCCCGGATTCCCTTGACCCGGCTCTGACCCGCCCGGGCCGCTTTGACCGCCGGGTGCCCGTCGAGCTGCCCGACCTGAAGGGCCGCGAAGAGATCCTGAAAGTCCATGCGAAGAAAGTCAATCTGGCTCCCGGCGTGGACTTCACCACCGTGGCGCGGATGGCATCCGGTGCATCCGGCGCAGAGCTGGCCAACATCGTCAATGAAGCCGCCCTGCGTGCCGTCCGTGCGGGCCGCAAGAGCGTGACCGAAGCCGATCTGGAAGAGAGCATCGAGGTGGTCATTGCCGGCTACCAGAAGAAGAACTCCATCCTCACCGACCACGAAAAGTGCGTGGTGGCTTACCACGAGATCGGCCACGCGCTGGTGGCGGCATTGCAGAACCACTCGGCCCCCGTGCAGAAGATCACCATCATCCCCCGTACCTCCGGCGCACTGGGCTATACCATGCAGGTGGACGAGGGCAACCATTACCTGATGACCAAGGAAGAGCTGGAAAACAAGATCGCGACCCTGACCGGCGGCCGCGCAGCCGAAGAAGTAGTCTTCAACTCCATCACCACCGGCGCATCCAACGACATCGAGCAGGCCACCAAGCTGGCCCGCGCGATGCTGACCCGCTACGGCATGAGCAGCGATTTCGATATGGTGGCATTGGAGACCGTCAACAACCAGTACCTCGGCGGCGATACCTCGCTGGCCTGCTCCGCGCAGACCCAGAGGGAGATCGACCAGAAGGTGGTGGAACTGGTCAAGCAGCAGCACGAAAAGGCCATCAAGATCCTGACCGACAACCGTGCAAAGCTGGATGAACTGGCCAAATACCTCTACGAGAAAGAAACCATCACCGGCGATGAGTTCATGGCGATTTTGAACGAAACGCCCGAAAAGATCGAAGCATAACGCATATCCTATCAAGAGAAACCTCCCATGTCGGCACTTGAAGGGTGCAGGATATGGGAGGTTTTTGTATGGAATCTTCCGGCACAATGTGATATAGTAAAGGCAGAATGAGGAACGGAGGAACACAACGATGACCGAAAAAGAAAAGATGCTGGCGCACAAGATGTACGACGCCAACTATGACAAAGAGATCTTGGCGGAACGGGTCAAAGCAAAAGAATTGTGCTATGATTTCAACCAGCTCCGCCCGTCCGATGAGGCGGGGCAGCGTGCGATCCTGAAAAAGCTTCTCGGCAAGACCGGAGAAAACTTCTGCATCACGGCTCCGTTCTGGTGCGACTACGGCTATAACATTGAGCTGGGCGAAAACTTTTACGCCAACCACAATCTCGTCATTCTGGACGGCGGAAAAGTGACCTTCGGCGATAATGTCTTTGTCGCGCCCGACTGCGGCTTCCACACGGCGGGCCACCCCATCGACTTTGAACGCCGGAATCAGGGCTTGGAATATGCTTACCCCATCACGGTGGGCAATAACGTCTGGATCGGCGCAGGCGTTCAGGTCATGCCCGGCGTGACGATCGGCGACAATGTGGTCATCGGCGGCGGAAGCGTCGTTGTCAAGGATATTCCCAGCAACTCGGTCGCCGTCGGCAACCCCTGCAAGGTCATCCGCCCCATCACCGAGGCAGATAAGCACACTTGTTGGGATAAATAAAACCCAATAAACACCAAACGGCCAGAGCTTTTTGAAGGCTCTGGCCGTTTTCAGTAATGGGATTTTCAGAACGATCCGCCGCTGGAGCCGCCGAAGCCGTCGCTGTCGGTGGAAGAGCCGCCGGATTCGCTGGGGGGCGGGGTCGGCGGGTCATAGACCTGCGTGCGGGCCGTGCGGATGTAGCGGTCCTCCTTCACGGTCAGGTCAAGGCCGTAGTCCGGCATATAGTCGTTGGCCTCGGTCTTTTCGACTGCCGTTTTCATCCGGCTGCAGAGGACGCCGCAGACGATGGCGGCGACGATCAGCGGGATGCCGACCACCAGAATCACCCCGAACACGCCGAGGCCGCTGCTGGGGTCGTTGTCCACATCCAGAGGTTCGCCCTGTTCGGCGTAGAAGTCGAGGGTGTCGGCGCAGAGGGAGATGAAGGTCTGTGCAGCGTCGGCATAGTCGCCGTCCGAGAGCTTCGGCACCACTTCATCCTCGATCTGTTCAATGCGGTAATCGGTGAAAGCGGTCACGCCGCCGCCATAAGTGATGGTGACGTATTTGCGGGAGCCGAGAGCCAGCAGGAACAGGATGCCGCTGCGGTCGCTGCCGCTTCCGAGATTCTGCGCACGGTAGTAATCCTTTGCATAATCGCGCTGGTTCTGGTCGCCGATGCTGTCCACAACGAGGAAGTACACGTCGCAGTCGTGCCCGGCGGAAGCGTCCTCGGCCTGCTGTTCCAGCGAAGAGAGAGTATCGGCATCGAAGAGGCCGATCTCATCCCGCACCAGCGGCGCAGCGGAAAAGGCCGAGACTGCAACGCTGAGGAAGAGACTCAGGCTGAGCAGCAAGGCGGCGAAGAGAGAAATGCGTTGTTTGTTCATCATCGTCCGCCCCCTTACCACAACAGAAGAAAGGCCAGCACCGCCATCAGCGGCAGGCTGATCCCGAAGAACCAAGTGGCCAAGCGGCCCTTGTCGATGGGCAGGTCGCCGATCAGCCGCCCGGTCTGGCCGTTCATCGCAAAGAGAAAATCCTTGCCCTTCCACTTGGTGTGGAGCATCCAGACCGGCAGCAGGGCGTAGTGCGCCTTGCCGGGCTGGATGTTGATGTTCTCCGCCCGGGGGTGGACTTCCGAGTAGCCGGTGACGGTGCTGCGCAGTGCGTCGGCGGTGGACTGTTCCATCCGGCCCTTGGCGCGGGCGTAGCAGGTCTTTTCGTCCTCGTCGTACCGGTCGGCCAGAAAGCCGGGCAGATACGCGGTGGAGAAGGGGACGACTTCGCGGTAATCAAAGGGCTCGATGGCGTCCATGTGGGCGTTGGGCATCTTACTGGAGCCGTCCACCGGAACCTTGACGAAATCGGTGGAGCCGCGCCTGAGAATGTCGTAATACTGAGTGGTGGTCACCATATAGTCGCCCTCGCGGTGGCTCTCGGTCACCTCGCCGTCGTACTCGCCCCGCACCTCGGCGTGGGCGTCGTAGAGCCAGAAGGGAACATACACGCCCTGAATTTCCTCGATGTGGTTCTGGCTGCGGAAGGCCTTCGGCAGCAGAGCCTTGCCCTTATAGTAGCGGGTCAGCTGTTGGATGGCAGCTTTTTTGTCCAGCTTGAAGGGGATGATGTACTCGGGTTTCAATTTGCCCGACAGCTTGCCGCCCAGCACGGTGGGGTTGCCGCAGTAGGGACAGTTGGTGGCGGCGGTCTCCGCATCGCAGACCAGCTCGGCCCCGCAGGAGGGGCAGGTGTAGCTGTTCAATGCAGCGGCCTCGGCCTCGCTCCAGAGCGGGGCGTCGGGTTCTGCCTTGGCCTGTTTTGCGGCTTTCGCGGCCTTTTTGGTGTCGGCTTCCGCCGCAGCATCGGCCGAAGCCTGCTGTGCAGCATACTGCGCTTCGATCTCCTTGACGTCGTAGATGGAACCGCAGTAATCGCAGGTCAGCTTGCCGGTCTTGCTGTCAAAGTGGAGCGGGCCGGTGCAGGCGGGGCACTGGTAATTCGTGGTTTTGGTTGCCATTCGCATTCGCCTCTCTTACACACCGAAGGGCTTGCCGCACTCGGGGCAGAACTTCGGCAGCTGGGTGGGGTCGGCCGGTTCCCAGCCGCAGTTCGCACACTTGGCGGCGGGCTTGGGCTTGCCGCATTCCGAGCAGAACTTGCCGGTGTTCTTGGTGCCGCAGCTGCAGACCCACACGCCGGGAGCCTCGGGCTTCGGCTTGCCGCAGGCGGTGCAGAATTTGCCGGTGTTGCCGGTCTGCCCGCAGGAGCAATTCCAGCCGGAAGCGGGCTGGGCGGCAGGCTGCGCTGCCTGCTGTTGGGCCCCCATCTGATAGAGGGTCTGGGCGTTCACGCCGCCCATGCCGGCCGCCTGATTCACGCCCATAAAGGCCATGGCGGGGCCGGCGGTGGTGTTGGACGCAGCGGCCTGCATCGCAGCGGCCTGCGCACCCACCAGATGGGCGGCGGCGCGGGTCGGGTCCATAAAGGCGGCACTCCGCTGTAGGTCCTTGAGCATCTGCTCGTCCTCTTCGCTGGCTTTCACGCCCGAAACGCCCAGCGAGACGATCTCGATGCCGCGCAGCTTGCCCCACTTGGCCGAAAGCTCCTGATTGAGGGCGTCGGCCAGCTCGGTGGTGTGGCCGGGCAGGGCCGAGTAGCGGATCCCCATCTCGCTGATCCGGGCAAAAGCCGGCTGCAGGGCGGTCATCAGCTCGGTTTTCAGCTGGCCGTCCAGTGCATCGCGGGTGTAGGCGTTTTCCACATTGCCGCAGACGTTGGTGTAAAACAGGATGGGGTTGGTGATCTTGTAGCTGTACTCGCCGAAGCACCGCACACCGATGTCAATGTCGATGCCGGCGCGCTGGTCCACCACCCGGAAGGGTACCGGGCTGGGGGTGCCGTACTTGTTGCCGACCAGCTCCTTGGTGTTGATATAATAGATGCGCTGGTCGGCGGCAGCCTGCCCGCCGAAGGTGAACCGCTTGCCGATCTCGGAGAACACCTCGTCGATGTTCTTGGCCAGACCCTTGCCGGTGAAGAGGGAGGGCTGGGTGCCGGTGCTGTAGGTGTATGCACCCGGCTCGGCGCAGAGGTCCACCACCTTGCCTTGCTCGACGATGAGGGCGCACTGACCCTCGGCAACGGCGATCACCGAGCCGTCGGAGATGATGTTGTCCGTGCCCCGGCGGTTGGCCGAGCGGCCCGAAGTTTTCTTTTCGCCCTTGACGGCGAGAACCTCGGCCGGGAGTGCATCACACGCGAAAAATTCTTTCCACTGATCGGCCATCACGCCGGATGCCGCAGAAACGGCAGCTTTGACAAAACCCATAAGTCCGATCTCCTTTATTTTACAGCTTGCCGCAGATGCGGCTGATTCTAAAAGTAGTATAACACAAAGGATTGTACTTGTACAACCTGACCTTTTTGCCAAGGCCTCTCACTTTGGGAGAGGTGGCATCGCGTTAGCGATGACGGAGAGGGCGAGCCCGGCGGGGGGGGGGGAGCAACAAACGCAGCGATATGATTGTTCGTTGAAAGGTGCATGGTATCGCGGTGTACTGGATATTTGTCAGCGTCCTCACCCTCTCAGTCCGCTTCGCGGACAGCTCTCCCAAAGGGAGAGCCAAGAAGGGCAGCTGCAAAAATTCCTTGCATTTTCCCTTCAACGGGTGTACAATACCATCGACAATCAAAGACAGGGGAGCTCGTGATCGCGGGCTGAGAGGAAGTTCCCGAACTTCGACCCTATAACCTGATGCGGATAATGCCGCCGTAGGAAGTCATAGGAATATGAATTTTTACAGGAGACACCGCAGACCGGTGCCTCCTGTTTTTGTTTTGCGCTGAAATTTTGGAGGGAGGAACACAAAAACGGTTCTGCGGCACCGATCGGCCGCGGCGAAGCTGAGGGCGAGCCCCCTGAGCTTTGTATCGACAGCGATGGGAAGCCGTGTTCCGGCGTGAGAGGAGGCCAGCAAGCCTCGACCGCTTCCAAGGGGAACGTCTCTTTTGGGGTGTGCTGTCGTCAGCCGTGCCCGGACGTTTCCTCGAAACGAAAAGGAGTGTTCCATCATGAAAAATCTTTCGGTCAAAAAACTCGCCCTTGCCGGAATGTTCTGTGCGCTGGCCGTGGTCGGCAGCGTGTTCTCGTTCCCCATCTTCGGCAGCAAATGCGCCCCGGTCCAGCACATGGTCAACATCCTGTGTGCGGTGCTGCTTGGCCCATGGTACGGCGTGGGCGTGGCGTTCGTTGCCTCGCTCCTGCGCAACCTGCTGGGCCTCGGCAGCCTGATGGCGTTCCCGGGCAGTATGTTTGGCGCGCTGCTCTGCGGCCTTGTCTACCACAAGACCAAAAAGCTGCTGCCGACGCTGGTGGGTGAGGTGTTCGGCACCTCCATCCTCGGCGGCCTGTGCGCATACCCGGTCGCCATCCTGCTGATGGGCAAGAGCGCGGGCGACATCGCCTTTTATGCTTACATCGTGCCCTTCCTCGTCTCCACCGCCGGCGGTGCCGTCATCGCGGGCGTGCTCCTGTTCAGTCTCCAGCGTTCCGGCGCACTGAAAGGGATGCAGGCGAGCCTGAGCTAAGAAGTTCTGATTCTCGGAGGAGTTTTGTGAAACGTCTCAATCTCGATGAAATCTTAACACAGGTGCAGCAAACGGCACCCCTTGTCCACTGCGTCTCCAATCAAGTGGCGTCCAACGACTGCGCCAACATCGTGCTGGCCTGCGGTGCGTCGCCCATCATGGCCGAAGACCCGGAGGAAGTCGCCGAGGTGACCGCCCTCAGCAAGGCGGTGTCCCTGAGCCTCGGCACCCCGAACCCCCGCAAGGCGGAAGCTCTGCTCCGGGCCGGGAAAAAGGCCAACGCACTGGGGATCCCCGTGGTGTTCGACCCGGTGGGCGTCGGAGTGTCGGCGTTCCGGCAGAAGATCGCGTCGGACTTCCTGACCGAAGTGTGCCCGGCCATCCTCCGGTGCAACTGCTCGGAGCTGCGGGCACTGATCCTCGAAGAGGAAAACGCCCGGGGCGTGGACGCCGACACTGCGCAGGAACGGGACGAAGACCGGAACATTGAGCTGGCCAAGGCCGTCGCCAAGGGGCTTGGCTGCGTTGTGGCCATGACCGGCGAAGAGGACGTCATCACCGACGGCAAAACGGTCTGCATCGGGCACAACGGCACGCCCTTGATGCGCAAAGTCACCGGCACCGGCTGTATGCTGTCGGTGCTGACCGGGGCTTTCGTGGGCGCGAACCCGGATCATCCGCTGGAAGCGGCCCTCGGCGCGGTCTGTGCCATGGGCCTGTGCGGAGAGATCGCCGAAAAGCGGATGAAGCCGCAGGACGGCACCGGAAGCTTCCGAATCTACCTGATGGATGCCGTTTCCAATCTGACGCCGGAAGAACTTGAGGAGGGTGCAGACTATGAATATTACCGCTGAACAGCTGCGGCTTTACGCCGTCACCGACCGGGCGTGGGTCGGCAAACTGACCCTGCCCCAGCAGGTCGAAGCGGCCCTCAAGGGCGGCGCGACCTGTGTGCAGCTGCGGGAAAAGCAGCTGGACGAGGGCGACTTTTTCAACGAGGCGTTGGAGATCCAGAAGATCTGCCGGCACTATGGCGTGCCCTTTATCCTGAACGATAACGTCCCGCTGGCCCTGCGCGTCGGAGCCGACGGCGTCCATGTCGGGCAGGATGACATGAGTGCAAAAGAAGCCCGCCGCATCCTCGGCCCGGCAAAGATCATCGGCGTGTCGGCCCACGATCCGGAAGAGGCGAAAAAGGCCTATGCCGACGGCGCAGATTATCTGGGCTGCGGGGCCATGTTTGCGACGTCTACCAAGACCAATGTGCAGGTGCGCAGCCGGGAAACGCTGGCCGCGGTCTGCGCGGCGGTGCCGATCCCGGTGGTGGCCATCGGCGGCATCAGCAAACAGAACCTGCTGACCCTTGCCGGCTGCGGAGAAGCCGGTGTCGCCCTCGTCAGCGCGATTTTCGCGGCCGAAGATATTGAGCAGGAATGCCGGGAATTGCTGGAGCTTACCAAAAAGCTCTGAACAGCAGCACATCGGAGCCGCAGGCGATTTTAGCGAAAAATTGCCGGAATGCCAAGGGCTCCCCCTTCGGGGGAGCTGACGAGCGAAGCGAGTCTGAGAGGGCTAAAATGCTTTAACGGCCTGCACACGCGGTGCAGAATGCCGTTTGAGATATAAAAGAGAGGTTTGAGACTTATGAACTACACCACACAGATGGACGCCGCCCGCAAGGGCATCGTCACGCCGCAGATGGAGATCGTGGCAAAGAAGGAATACCGCACCGTTGAAGAGATCCGCCAGCTGGTGGCCGAGGGCAAGGTAGCCATTCCTGCCAACAAGCACCACACCTGCCTGAATCCTGAGGGCATCGGCAGTATGCTGCGCACCAAGATCAACGTCAACCTCGGCGTCTCCCGCGACTGCAAGGATTACAGCGTCGAGATGGAAAAGGTGATGAGCGCGGTCAACATGGGTGCCGAGGCCATCATGGACCTGTCCAGCCACGGCAACACCCAGCCCTTCCGTCAGAAGCTGACCCACGAGTGCCCCGTCATGATCGGCACGGTGCCGGTGTACGATTCGGTCATCCACTACCAGCGCGACCTCGCCACCCTGACCGCGCAGGATTTCATCGACGTGGTGCGTCTCCATGCCGAGGATGGCGTCGATTTCGTTACCCTGCACTGCGGCATCACCCGCAAGACCATCGACCAGATCCGCACCCACAAGCGGAAGATGAACATCGTCAGCCGCGGCGGTTCGCTGGTCTTTGCATGGATGAGCATGACCGGCAACGAGAACCCCTTCTATGAGCACTTCGATGAGATCCTCGACATCTGCGAGGAGCACGATGTGACCATCTCGCTGGGCGACGCCTGCCGCCCGGGCTGCTTGGCCGATGCTACCGATGTCTGCCAGATCGAAGAGCTGGTCCGTCTGGGCGAGCTGACCAAGCGGGCTTGGGCGCACAACGTGCAGGTCATGGTCGAAGGCCCGGGCCATGTGCCCCTGAATCAGGTCGCCGCCAACATGGAAGTGCAGAAGAGCATCTGCATGGGCGCACCGTTCTATGTCCTCGGACCTCTGGTCACCGACATTGCGCCGGGCTATGACCACATCACCGCGGCCATCGGCGGTGCGGTTGCTGCCATGAGCGGCGCAGCCTTCCTGTGCTATGTCACCCCCGCCGAGCATCTGGCTCTGCCGAACGTCGAGGACGTCAAGCAGGGCATCGTGGCCTCCAAGATCGCGGCCCATGCCGCCGACATCGCCAAGGGCATTCCCCACGCCCGCGACATCGACGATAAGATGGGCGACGCCCGCCGGGTTCTGGACTGGGATGCACAGTTCGCCTGTGCCCTCGACCCCGAGACCGCCAAGGCCATCCGCGACGCCCGCCTGCCCGAGGATGACCACAGCGACACCTGCAGTATGTGCGGCAAGTTCTGCGCCGTCCGCAGCATGAACAAGGCTCTGGCCGGCGAATACATTGATATCCTCTAAGCGCAAGGCTTTTTCTTCATAAACACAAAACCGTCCGGCTGACCACCGGACGGTTTTGCTATATCTCGAGTCCCACTGGGCACCCACTGCTGCCACGGTAGACGTTCCTAATGGTCTAGGACCCGCGGGCTAACCAAATCCCCACCGGGGATTTGGTTGCGTCGCTGCGCGCCGCCGCCCTGTTCTCGTCCCACCGGGCACCCAACAAAAAAACTCCGCTGCTTAGCAGCGGAGTTTTTAGTGGGGTGCCCAGTGGGACTCGAACCCACGGTCTCCAGATCCACAATCTGGCGCGTTAACCGACTACGCTATGGGCACCATATCAATGCGCCC
Source organism: Eubacterium sp. CAG:38 (assembly GCA_963660925.1). GTDB lineage: Bacteria > Bacillota > Clostridia > Oscillospirales > Ruminococcaceae > Faecalibacterium. The sequence continues at coordinate 14,901 of CAVKZS010000059.1, forward strand.
GAAGGGACTCGAACCCCCGGCCCACTGCTTAGAAGGCAGTTGCTCTATCCACCTGAGCTACGGGCGCACGTTGTTATCCCATTGGGTTCCAATATGGCGGCAGTCGTGTGTCGGCACACGCTGCGAGAAGTATAATACCATACCCCACCCATTCTGTCAAGGGATTTTCTCAAATTCTTTCCGGACTTTTTTCGGGGCCGTTTTTCCGGCCCATAGGCCGCTCACAGCAGCCACATCCCGGCGCAGCCGAGGGCGAAGCCCAGCACCGCACCGGCGACAACGTCCCGGATATAATGCACGCCCGCAAGGACCCGCAGCACACAGATGGCGATGGTGATGACGATCATCCCCATGCCCGCAGCCGGGTAGAAATAGAGCCAGACCGCCGCCAGCACCGCCGCGCTCAGGGCATGGCGGGAAGGGAACGAGTGGCCGCTGGTCTCCTTTTCCACCAGAGGGGTAAAGCCGGGCTGCTCATAGGGGCGGGGGCGGTTCAGCTTGGCCCGCAGCAGGGTGCCGAAGAGGAATACCGCCGCCGGCACCAGAATCGCCCGGGCGATCTGCGGCATAAAATCAAGGATGTCGCGCCCGGTGCCGCTGCCGAACAGCCCGAACCACTGGATGTTCAGCAGGACGATCAAAACCGGGAAGCAGACAAAGGGGATGGCCGGGAGCCAGTGGTTGAGCAGGATGGTCAGCTGCTTTGCCTTCGGGTGCTGTTCATACCATCCGAGGAGTTTGCGGTATTGTTCCGGGGTCATGGGGCTCACTTCCGTTCCGAATTATTTAAAAGCAGGTGTCCAGATAGTTTTCCACATCGAACGGCTCCGGGGTGGAATCCTTGCGCAGGTAGAGCGGGTGATGGGGGTGGCCCTTTTTGCTCCGCTTGCCGAAGGTGACCCACGGAATGTCCTTTTCCCGGGTCAGGGCCACCATCTCCCGCATCAGGCCGGGCAGGTAGTCCCGTTTTTCGATCAGGGTGCCCCATGCGGCCCACATGGTGGGCTCCGTCTCCGCGAGGACGGCTTTCAGCCAGCGGAGGTTCTCGTCGCAGAGGGCACGGTCGGAGATCCTGTCCATGTCGTTGGGGTCAGTGGCACGCTGGGGATAGACGTTGAACATGATCCAGCTGTCAAAGCCGTTGGCGTTGGCCAGCCGCTCCACACTTTTCAGGGTCGGGTCCAGCGCGCCGGGCTGGGCGGTGCTGGGGTTGATGCCGATGCACACCAGCGGGTGTTTCCCCACCCGGCCCAGCACATAACGGTAGGGCTGGTAAGTATGCGGCTCGTAATACCATACGCCGCCGGGATATTCGCCCGCTTCCAGCTTGGGCAGCTGTTCTGTCTGCATACAAAATACCTCATATTTCTCTGTTTTCTATTATCGTACCTGAAAATTTTGCGTAAATCAACACCTTAGCCGGAGAAAGTCTCCCACAAATCCGAAATTCATGCTATACTGGTAGCGTCCGGACGGCATCTGCCCGCCGGACACCGAACATACTGAAAAATGCCTTCGTATTTCTGAGAAGGAGTTTTGCCTATGATGGAAGATTATCGGAACGCTTACCGTGCCGGTCAGCGCGCCTACCGCGCAGCCGTGGCACGCGGCCAGTCGCCCTATCTCGCGGTGCTGGACGATCTTCTGGTCGGGGTCAACATTGTGGCGCAGGAACCGCTGGGCCTTGTGGACATCCCGGCCGAGAGCATCGTCGGCACCAAGACGGCCGGCCGGCACACGGCGTTCGCCCCCAATTTCATGCCCCTGCTGGAGGATGACACCGAGTTTGCCTCCAAGTGGTCCCACCTCTGCGACGCCCATCTGGAAGAGGGCATCCATACCCCCATCATCGCCTACGAGTACATGAACAAGTTTTATGTACAGGAAGGCAACAAGCGGGTATCGGTGCTCAAGTACTATGAGGCCGTCAAGATCCCGGGCACCGTCACCCGGCTGATCCCGGAGAAGAATGACACGCTGGAAAACAAGATCTACTACGAGTTTCTGGATTTCTACAAGCTGTCCAAGGTCAATTATGTTCATTTCTCCCGGCTGGGCGGCTACGCCAAGCTGCAGACGCTTGTCTGCAAAGCATCGGGAGAAAGCTGGACCGAGGACGACCGGCTGAACTTCGCCTCCCTTTACACCATGTTCAGCCAGCAGTTTTACGCGCTGGGCGGCTCGGCCCTGAACCTGACGCCGGGCGACGCCCTGCTGGTCTACCTGTCGGTCTACCGCTACGCGGACGCCTGCCGCTCCACCCCCTCGCAGGTGCGGGCGAACCTCTCCAAGCTCTGGGATGAGGTGCGCATCCTGACCGAGCCGCAGGCCGTGCAGGTGATGCTGGAACCCAAAAAGAGCAGCGAGCCGCTGCTGAGCAAGCTGAACATTTTCAGCCCGAAGCCCACCGAGCTGCGGGTGGTGTTCCTCCACGAGAACAACGCCGAGAACAGTGCGTGGGTCCGCGGGCAGGACAAGGGCCGTGCCGCCCTGCTGGAAGCCTACCCCAACCGGATCTTCGTCAGCTGCAAGGACAACGTGAACCCGGAAGTGGATGCGGAACAGGTGTTGGAGGATGTGGCCCACGCCGGGGCGGACGTGATCTTCACCACCAGCTCCCGGATGCACCCGGCCTGCCTGAAAGTAGCGGCCCAGCATCCCAAGACCCGCATCCTGAACTGCTCCCTCAACGCGCCACATCCGCTGGTGCGCACCTACTACCCCCGCACCTACGAGGTGACCTACCTGCTGGGCGTGCTGGCCGGCATCCAGTCGCCCACCGACCGGGTGGGCTATGTGGCGGCCAACCCCATCTACGGCGTGCCTGCCGCCGTCAACGCCTTTGCGCAGGGTCTCAAGACGGTCCGGCCCAACGCGAAGGTGGTGCTGCGCTGGGCCTGCCTGCCCGACCCGGCCCACCCGCTGGACTTCTCCGACCGGGAGGATGTGACCCTCTTCTACGCCAAGGACGAGCGGGAACCCGAGGGCACCAACCGGGATTACGGTCTGGTCCGCCGGGAGCCGGACGGCACCCTGACGCCGGTGGCACTCCCCATCTGGAAGTGGGAGAGCTTCTACATCGGGGTCATCCGCTGCATCTTCAACGGCACATGGGAGAGCATCGGCAACGGCCGCGCCATCAACTATTGGTGGGGCATCAAGAGCGGGGCCGAGAGCGTGGACTATAAGGCCGGTCTGGGCAGCGGCACCCAGCAGCTGCTGGAACTGCTGCAGCGGGAGATCTGCGACGGCACGCTGGAGATCTTCCCGCAGGAATGCTACGCACAGGGCCACGAACTCCACACGCCGGAAACGGGCACTTACACCCCGAAAGAGCTGATGGAGATGGACTGGCTGGACGAGTGCGTGGAGGGCAGTCTGCCCCTCTACGAAGAGCTGGACGTCAAGACCCGGCGGCTGCTGACCATCAACGGTCTGGACAATGTCAAAGGGCTGGAAAAATAAGCCAAGCGCAGAGTAAGGAGAAATGCAGACGTGAAAATACTTGCGATTTCCGATACCCCCTCCAAAGCGTTGTGGGATTACTGCACCCGGGAACGGCTCGCGGGGATCGACCTGATCCTCTCCTGCGGCGACCTGCCGAAAAAATATCTGGAATACCTGACCAACTTCACCGCCGCCCCCATCCTCTATGTCCACGGCAACCACGACGGCAACTACAAAGGCGCGGAGCCGGGCGGCTGCATCTGCGTGGACGACGAGGTATATATCTGGAAAGGGCTGCGGATCATGGGGCTGGGCGGCTCCATCCGTTATAATAAGGAAGACACCTACCAGTACACCGAGCGGGAGATGAAACGCCGGGTGCGGAAGCTCTGGCTCAAGGCACACCGGGCCGGCGGCATCGACCTGCTGCTGACCCATTCGCCGGCCAGCGGCCTGAACGACGGCACCGACCGGGCGCACAAGGGCTTTGAGTGCTTCAACGATCTTCTGGACGAATACCAGCCCAAGTGGTTCATCCACGGCCATGTTCACCTGACCTACGATGCCAAGCTGCCGCGGGTCTGTGAGCGGGGGAACACCACCGTCATCAACGCGACCGAACGGTATCTCTTCGAGATCCCCGACCCGGACCCAGCTGTCCGGCGGAAATTTTTTTGGCGGAACCCGGCCTTTCCCACCGGGAACTGACGCAAAATGACCCAATGCAAAAACGTGATATAAAGGAGAACGAACCAATGGAACTGAAAGATGTCCTCTTGCAGCTGGAACTGCTGCAGAAAAAACTCTATGCGTTCACCTGTGCGGATTCCTCCCTCTATCTGGACGCCGTGACCGTTGCGCCCAAGAACACCTCGGAGGGGCGTGGTGTGGCCCTGAGCATTCTGGCCGGGGAGCGGCAGAAGCTGATGACCTGCCCGGAGACAAAGGCCCTGCTGAACGAACTGGCCGGGCACTTGGACGAATTGGATCTCGTCCACCGCCGGGAGGTCGAAGAACTGCGCCGCAGCTGCGACCAGCTGACCCGCATCCCTGCCGACGAGTATATGGCATACAGCGAGCTGACCAACCGCGCCAGCGACGTCTGGCACAAGGCCAAGGAGCAGAACGACTTCGCGCTGTTCTGCCCGGTGCTGCAGGAGCTGGTGGACTACAACCGGAAATTTGCAGCCTATTACGATGCAACCAAGAAGCCCTATGATGCACTCCTGAACGAGTATGAGCGGGGTGTGAACATGGAGATGCTGGACGGGTTCTTCGCCGCCCTGCGCGGGACCATCGTGCCGCTGCTCCACAAGATCGCGGAGAAACCCCAGATCGACGACAGCTTCCTCCACAATTACTATCCGGTGGACAAACAGAAAGCCTTTGCCGACTACATCATGGAAGTCATGGGGCTGGACCGCGGCCACTGCGGTCTGGGCGAGACCGAGCACCCCTTCACCCTCGAGTTCAATAACAAGGATGTCCGGATCACCACCAACTACGACACCCACAATGTCGCATCCTCCATGTTCTCCGTCCTGCATGAGGGCGGCCATGCCCTGTACGAGCTGGGTATCCGGGATGATCTGCAGTATACCTGTCTGGCCGGCGGTGTCTCCATGGGTGTCCACGAGAGCCAGTCCCGCTTCTTCGAGAACATCATCGGCCGCTCCCGTCCCTTCATCGAGGCCATTTATCCCAAGGTTCAGGAGTTCTTCCCGGAGCAGCTGGGCGGCATTTCCGCAGAGCAGTTCTACCGCGCCATCAACAAGGCAGAACCCAGCCTGATCCGCACCGAGTCGGACGAGCTGACCTACTGCCTCCACATCATGGTCCGGTACGAGATCGAAAAGCAGCTCATCGGCGGCACGCTGGAAGCCAAGGATGTGCCTGCAGAGTGGGCGCGGCTGTACAAGGAGTACCTCGGCATCGACGTCCCCACCGACCGTGAGGGCTGCCTGCAGGACAGCCATTGGTCGGGCGGCTCCTTCGGCTACTTCCCGTCCTACGCACTGGGCAATGCCTACGGTGCGCAGATGCTCCACAACATGAAGCAGACCGTGGACGTGGAAGGCGACGCGGCCAAGGGCGACCTGAAAAACATCACCGCATGGCTGCGGGAGAAGGTGCACCAGTACGGCGGCCTGATGGTCCCGGCAGATGTGGTCAAGAACGCCTGCGGCGACTTTGACCCCGCCTATTACACCGACTATCTGACCCAGAAGTACACCGCACTCTATCAGCTGTAAGTGCACAAATAAAACAAAGAGGCTGTCCCGCCGGAGTTTCTGGCAGGACAGCCTCTTTTTCAAACGGAGTCATTGGGGAAAGAATGCCGGAAAACAATGCCCGAACCATCGGCCGGGAATCCCGGAACGGTTACAGGTCGAGTTTCCCTGCGACCTTGTTGATGACGTAGTAGGCGGCACCCTCTTCGGGCTTGACGTAGACCTTGCAGGACTGGACGCCGACCTTGTGGGTGGTGCGGTAATCGGCCTTTGCCCGCTCGACGACATCGGTGATGTTGAACTGCTTGTCGCCAAGTTCAACGTAGACCTCCGGCGACAGCGGCGGACGGCCGCGGCGCGCAGCAGGCTTGGCCGCTTTCTTCTTCGGCTCTGCCGCAGGAGCTTCGGCGGCAGCCTCGACCGGAGCAGCAAGCTTCTTCTCAGACATGACTTCTACCTTCTTTCGTAAACGCATTCAAATGTGGGAACGGTGGAAATGACTCCATAAACAAACGTGTTATTGGGAAACCTGATTATATAATAGTTTTTCTCCAAACATTTGTAAAGCGTTTTCGCAAAATTAAGTCTGTTTTTTGTCCGATTCTTGGGCGGAAACCCGTTCGGCGCGTTCCACCACCGGCCCCAGCAGTTCCTCGTCCCAATCCTCGGCGAGGACGAACAATCCCTGATCGACCACGGGAATGGTCGTGTCATTCGGGCGGCCCTGTGCCATCCGGAACAGAGCGTTCAGCAGCCGCAGTTTCAGGGTGCGGATCTCCTCAGGCGCGGCCCACAGCCGGGCGAGGTCGTAGTTGTCGGTGTTGCCGCACCGCATGGTGCAGGTGGCACAGTTGGGGGCAACCCGGTGCTTCTCCGTCTCCACGATGCCGGTCATCCGGCGCAGGGCGTCCTCGGCGGCGTCGGGGTCTCCGGCCAGCCGCAGGCCGGACGCCAGCACCCGGTCGGTGTCCTCGGTCTTGGGCTCGTTGACGGTCGAGCGTGCCAGCCCGACCAGAGCACCCAGCAGACGGTCGCGTTCGGTCTGCGCCGCCGTCTCGGGTGCGGAAAGAAATGTGCTCATGGTTTCTCCTTTGCAGCTGCCGCCGGGCAACCCGGCGGGAAATCATCTGCCCTCAGTATACCACGCTCCGGCCCCAAAAGGGGAGACCCAACCGGAAAATTCCAGCGATTTCCCCCAACATACAATTTTGGCTTGATTTTATGGTGCAAATCCGGTATAATAAATCTGTTCCAAATAAATAAGCCGGTGTGTCGGAATGGCAGACGAGGGGGACTCAAAATCCCTTGTGCTAATAACATGTGTGGGTTCGACCCCCACCACCGGCATAGATAAAAGAAGGCCGCCTAGAATTGTAATTTTCTAGGCGGCCTTTGTTAAAGAAAAGAGCCCATAGCGGGCCTTATAGTCTGCGTGGGCGGATGGTGGTGACAGCATGGAAGAATTATACAAGCAGCTGGCGGAGCTGGCAAAGCGGTACGGTGCAAAGCGGCTTGTGCTGTTCGGTTCCCGGGCCAGAGGGGACAACCGGTACAACAGTGATATTGATCTGGCCGTGTATGGGATGCCGGAAAACAACCGGGCGGAATTCTGGATGAACTGCGAAGAACTGCCGACGCTGCTGAAATTTGACATCGTGCATATTCGGGATGATATGGACGCGAAATTTTTGGCAAACATACAGAAGGATGGTGTTGAACTGATGGATAAGCTGCACGAAAAATACAGCCGTCTCACGGATGCGGTGAACCGCCTGCGGGAAGCACTGGACGACTACAAGCGGTATCCACTGGACTCTGTGCGGGATGGAGCCATTCAGCGGTTCGAGTTTTGTACCGAACTGGCATGGAAAACCATGCGGGAGTATCTGTTGGATCAGGGCTATACCAACATCAACAGCCCGAAAGAAGTCATCAAGCAGGCTTTTGCATTTGGTATGATCGAGGACAATGGCACATGGGTCAATCTGCTGAATGACCGGAATCTGACGTCCCACGTCTACGATGAAACGACGGCAAAGGAGATTTTCAACCGTATTGAAAGCCGGTATCTACCGCTGTTCGATGCGGTGTTGGCCTATATGAAAGATGCGTAAGCGCGCCGGGCAGCGAGAATGATATGTGCCCCCTAATGCTGGACACCCAGTATTAGGGGGATTTTTATGCTCATTTCTCCTTCTCCGCCTGTTCCGTGGGGATCTTGCGGACGATGCGGCGGAGTTCTTTGATGGCGACGGGTTTGGAGATATAACCGTTCATGCCGGCCTCTTTGCAGAGGTCGCGGTCGCTGGAGAAGGTGTTGGCGGTCATGGCGAAGATCGGGAGGTCGTGGTCGGCACGGCTGCTGCTGCGGATCTGCTTGGTGGCTTCGATGCCGTCCATCACGGGCATCTGCATATCCATGAACACGGCAAAGTATTGGTTCAGGGCGGAAGTCTCATATTTTTCTACGCCCAGTTTGCCGTTTTCGGCCCAATCCACGGACAGGCCGATGGTTTTCAGAAGCTCGGTGGCGATCTCCGCGTTCAGCGCGTTGTCCTCCACCAGAAGCACTTCTTTGTCGGTGTAATTTGCTTCCTCCGTTTCGCGTACCGGGGGATGGAGAATGGCTTCCCGGTCGGCCTCGGAAGCCGGGGCGAGGGGGAGGTCCACGATGAAGGTGGAGCCTTCGCCCAGCTTGCTCTGGACGGTCAGAGTGCCGCCCATCAGTTCGGTGAAGCCCTTCACGACTGACATTCCAAGGCCGGTGCCCTCGGTCTTGGAGATGCGGCTGTCCTCAGCCCGGGTGTAGTCCTCGCCGATGTGCTGGATGAACTCTTCGCTCATACCGATGCCGTCATCCGTGCAGACAAAACGGTAGTGATTTTCCGGCAGGGTTTCCAGCCGGAGGGCGATGTGTCCGCCGGCCGGGGTGTATTTGATGGCATTGGAAACGATGTTGATGATGATCTGGTTGATGCGGCCGGAATTGCCCATCACGACGTGGTCTTCCTCGTCGCAAGTCACGGTCAGATGCTGCTCCTTTTGCTCTGCCAGCGGGCGCAGAACATCCGCGCTTTCCCGGAGGCAGACGGCTGGGCTGAACGGGGTCAGGTTCAGATCAATGCGGCCGTGTTCCAGCTGGTTCACGTCCAGAATGGAGTTGATGAGGACCAGCAGATAACGGCCCTCGGTGGCGATGTTGTCCAGCGCACTGTCGAGACGCTGCGGGTCGTTTTTATATTTCTTTGCGACCTGCGTCATGCCCAGAACAACGTTCATCGGGGTGCGGATGTCATGGCTCATCTTGGAGAAGAAGTTCTATTTGGCGTCGGTTGCGCTCCGGGCTTCTTCCAGTGCGGCGGCCAGCTCTTTCGAGAGCTGCTCGTGCTTCCGGCTGTTTTTCGCGGACTGGATGAACAGCACAAGGAACATCAGGGCGGCCACCAGAATGATCAGAATGACGCCCGAAACCTCTCCATTAGTTTTTGTGTATAATCACCAGAGAGAACGTACTAACGCATCTTT
>CAVKZS010000060.1:0-13980 GCA_963660925.1 Eubacterium sp. CAG:38
AGACACGGCCCTTTCACGGCTGTAACATGGGTTCGATTCCCGTACGGGTCATGAAAAAAGCTCCCAATCTCAGGATTGGGGGCTTTTTTCATGCAACCCGTCCGAGGAATCGAACAGGGCGGCGGCTCGCAAGCCGCAATCAAATCCCCGGTGGGGATTTGATTAGCCCGCGGGTCCTAGATCCTTAGGAACGTCTACGGGGCGAGACTACCGTTGAGCAGCCCTCTCAGTCTCGCATTCGCTCGCCAGCTCTCCCGAAGGGAGAGCCAAGTCTGAGAGGGTCATTCTCTATATTTCTCCATCATTTCCTTGAACAGCACAGCCGGAGACGGCGGCGTATAGGTAATGGCATTGGCACCGGCGGCGATAGTCTCCGAAATGCTTTCGCCGGTCTTGCCGCCGCTGGCGATGATGGGAACCTCGGGGAACTGCTCCCGGATCTTCCGCACCACGCGGGGCGTGTCGGTGCTGCACGCGACGTTCAGGATCGAGGCTCCTGCTTCCAGCCGGGCCGCGATGTCGGTGTCCTCTTTGGTCACGGTGATGATGACCGGGATATCCACCACCCGGGAGACTGCCAGCAGGTTCAGGTCGGAGATGGGGGAGTTGAGCACGATGCCCATGGCACCTTGGCCCTCGACATCCTGCGCCAGTGTCAGCGTCCGGATGCCCTTGGTGGTGCCGCCGCCCACGCCGCAGAACACCGGGATATACGACGCCTGTATGATGGCGTGGCTGATGGCCTGTTGGGGCGTGAAGGGATAGACCGCAAACACGGCGTCAGCGTCGCAGTTGCGGATGACCGCCAGATCGGTGGTAAATACAAAACTTTTGAGCCGTCGGCCATTGACGACGATGCCGCTTGCAGCGTAGACCTCCTGCGGCATCTTGAGGATGTGGCGCAGACGGCTTTCCACGTTGGGGGAATTCTTCTTCTCAGTACCCATCCGGAACCTCCTGTGATCGGTTGAATTGGAATTTCAGTATAGCCGCAGGCGTTGAACAGTTCAAGGAAGATTCTATGAACGATTTGAAAAATTGATCGATACACGAGAGGGTTATCGGTGAAGATACTCCAGAATATCCGCAGGCACGGCGGCCAGCGCATCGGCACCGGCGGCGGTCAGCTCTGCGCGGCCCCGGAAGCCCCAGAGGGCACCCATGGCCGGGAGGCCGGCATTGTGGCCGGTCAGGATATCCACATCGCTGTCGCCCACGAAAAGGGTCGAAGACGCCTCTGCGCCGAGATCCCGCATCAGGGAGTAAACGCCGGTGGGGTCGGGTTTGGTCGGCACGCCGGGCCGGTTGCCCCGCACGATGGAGAAGCTTCCGGCTCCGAAATAATGGTCAATGATCTTTCCGCAGAGCGGGTCGGCCTTGTTGGAGAACACGGCCGTCTGGATGCCCTCGGCCTTCAGTGCAGCCAGCAGCTCCGGGATGCCGGGATAGGGAGCTGTTTTGTCCTCTTTGTGGGCGTCGTACCGGGCGGTGAACTCGGCCAGCGTTGCGGCCAGCTGGTCGGGCGTCCGGGCCGCTTCGGGCGAGAACCGCTCGATGAGCTTGGGAATGCCGTTGCCGACCATGTGCTTGAACTGCTCCACCGTAAAGGTCGGCCAGCCGTGCTGGGTGCAGACCCAGTTTCCAGCGTCGGCCAGATCGTCGATGGTGTTCAGCAGAGTGCCGTCCAGATCAAAAAGAATCGTTTTTATCATGGGAAATGCCTTCTTTGTTTATCCTTCATTCAGAACGTGATAGCAGGCCGCAGCGTCCTGCTCCGGGATGCTCCGGACTTTGAGTTTGATCCTGCCGGGCAGGGTCAGCGTCAGGCTCAGCCGCCCCGCGGCCAACGCCCACGGAGACTGCACCGCCGTCAGGCAGAGGTCGGGGTGGAACACGCAGATGCAGTGGAGGTACAGCCCGTTCTGCCGCTTGAGGGTCAGATGCCCGTCCTGCGGCCAGATGCCCTCCTGCCGGTAGCCCATCCAGCCGCCCGCCAGAAACAAAAGCGCGATCAGCGTCGGGATCATCAAGGGAATGGTCATGGCGGGCAGGGTGTACCGGGAGACCAGCACCAGCAGCAGGCAGAGCGCGAAAGGTGCGCCCGCCGGGGCGAAAAAGAGCAGGCTCCGCTTCCGGGTGTCGGCAAGGATCTCGGGCGGCATCCGGAAATCCGGCAGCAGCTCCCGGAACATTTCTTCTTCGCCGGAGCGGTAGACGAAAAGGGGCAGTTCGGGCGAGCAGCAGCCTGCCGTCACAAAGACCGGCCAGCGTTTCAGCAGCCGGGCCGCCGGGGAGAACCGGACGTCCGCAAAGCTGATCTCAGAGCTGCGCACCCGGCACTCGAATTTCTGCAGCCAGCCGCCTCTGCTGCCGATCTGGGTCTCGGTCCGCCAGACCTCGTAGTGGACCGTCTGGGCGAAGCTCCGCAGCAGGCTGACCCCGAACAGGGTCGCAGCCACGGCCAGCAGCCACGCCGCGCCTGCCGGGAGCCACCGGGCTGCAAACGCCGCCAGAAAGTTGAACTGCGCAAAAGCCAAGGTCTGCGCGTCCTGCGGCAGCTGTTGGGTCTGCCGCACGGCCAGAGCCAGCAGGGTGAGGGTCGAGATGCTATTGGCTCCCAGTAGCACCAGCCCCAGCCGTTCGCCGCCGCCGGGCCGGTGCCGGGTGGGTTCCCGGATGGGGAGCAGCCGGTCGGCCAGCTCCAATGCGTCCTCTTTTTCAAGGCAGAGGGAGAGCACCCGTTTCTGCGGCTGGCCGATGGGGTAGAGCACCACCCGGCTGGCCCCGCCCAAGCGGAACAGCACCGGCCGCTCAATGGTCAACGCCGCCAGAGCCTCGCCGGGAACGGCGCGGTCAAGGTGGTAGAAGAGCCGCCAGTGGACGTGGAGCGTGCCGTGTTCGTCCAGCGACCAGCTGCTGACGTGGAGGATGACCCAGCTGATGCCGGCCATCACGAGGAAGATCACCACATCCTGCTGCAGGGCCGTCCAGAGGGCTTCCCAGTTCCGCTCGAACAGAACATTGAGGAGGGGCAGCAGATAGACCGCCAGCGTTTTGCGCAGAAAGCGCAGGGCCATGAAAGGGTGGAAGCGTCTCTCTTCGGTCATGGCCGTTCCTCCGCAAGGATGTGGGCCAGCAGCCCGGCCTGCGCCGCAGGAATGGCCGGAAGCATCAGCTGCGCGCCCGGGGTGGAGATCCGCAAAAAGCTGACCCCCGCCAGCCGGAGCAGCGGCGTGCGGAGCTGGGAAACGCTGGTCACAGACCGGCGGGGCACCACCCGGCGCACCGGGAGAACCATGCCGGCGTAGATCGTCAGGGTATTTGCCCCCAGTACCGCGGCAAAGCTGCAGGTGCGGACATAGAGCAGCGCGATCAGCGCACACCAGAGCAGGGCAAACACCCACCCGGCGGCAACGCTCTGCCAGAACACAAAGGGTGCGGCCAGCAGGCCCAGAGCCGCCGCCCAGACGCAAAGCACGGCCCGTCCCTTGGGCGGGATGATGACGGCGGTGCGCCGCAGCTCCCGCTCGGTCACTTGTCTGAGAGGCCCCAAGCCTCGGTCAGAAGGTGGAGGGTGTCGTCCTGCGTCAGGCAGAGGATGTGATCCCACGGCAGCAGCACCGTGTTGCCGTGGGGGATGATGAACTCGGTGTCCCGGGTAACGCTGACAAGGATCGCATTGCCGGGCATGGGGATGTCCTTGATCTGCTGCCCGGCAAACTGGAAATTCTCGGGCAAGACGATCTCGTTCAGGCTGGCGGTGCCGCCGCCCAGCGAGAGCAGCTGCCGGATGGTGTCGGTCTCGATCTCCCGCTCCAGAATGTGGCTCAGGTTGTCGGTGCCGCAGACCACGGTGTCCACGCCCAGTGTGTGGAGCAGCGTCCGGTTTTTCGGGTTGGAGGCCCGGGCCACCGTGCGGTCCACGCCGAACTCCTGCTTGGCGATCTGGCAGGCGATCAGGTTGTCTTCGTCCGACCCGGTCACAGCCACGAATGCGTCGCAGCTGGCAACGTCGGCGGTGCGCAGGGTGTCCACGCTGACCGAGCTGCCGCAGATCACCGGGATGTCCAGCGTGTCGGCCAGCATCCGGCACTGGGCCTCCACCGGCTCAATGATGATGATGGAATGGTGGTTGGCCAGCAGGCTCTGGGCTAAATACCGCCCCACCCGGCCTCCACCGGCAATACAAACTTTCATAAAAGAACCTCGTTATACTTAAAGTATCACAAAACTTGCCCTTTGCCGCAGGGCCATCGCGTTTGCGTTTGACGCGAAAACTTTTCCGATATGCCAAGGGCTCTCCCTTCGGGAGAGCTGGCGAGCGTATGCGAGACTGAGAGGGTTATTTGGAGAGTGTCCGAAAAACGGCCTGTTCGGTCAGGATCGTCGGGCAGATGGTTTCCAGCCCATAGTACTTGTGATACAGGATCTGAAGGTGTGGGTCGGAGACGCGGCAGATGACCTTTTCGCGCCGGTAGATGTTCTTGGCGATCTGCGCCGCCATCAGGTTCACCGAGTCGTCGTCGCTGACGGCGGCCACCGCGTCGCAGTTCTCCACGCCGCCCTGCTTGAGGACGTCGGGGTCGGTGGGGTCGCCCACCAGAGCCGTGCCGCCGAAGGTGTAATCGTCGAAGCTGTCCAGCCGCTTGAGCTGCTCGGAGTCCTTCTCGATCAGGGAGATGTCGTGGCCGATCCGTTCCAGATCCCGCACCAGCGACGCACCCACCTGACCGCAGCCGATCACCAGAATATTCATGAGAGGTCACCTCGTTGTTGATTTGTTTAAAACCCGGTTAAACCCTGTTTTCGGCCCGGGTGTAGGATAGACCCAGTATACCACATTTGATGGGAGAGATAAATACGGGGCCGGGCGTAAAATTTTCGTGTTTTGGGTGTACTTGCCCTCATAATATGATATACTGAGAGACGCAAAATCGTTTCAAACAGCTCAGGGAGGAGAAGATATGTTTCTGGAAATCATCAAGGCGATCCTGATGGGCATCGTGGAGGGCATCACCGAGTGGCTCCCCATCTCGTCCACCGGCCACATGATCCTGCTGGAGCAGATCGTGAAATTCAATGCAAGCGAAGAGTTTATGTCCATGTTCCGGGTGGTCATCCAGCTGGGTGCCATCCTTGCCGTTGTAGTGCTGTTCTGGTCCAAGCTCTGGCCCTTCGGGGTCCAGCATGGCCGGGTCATTTCCAAGCCCGCCGTCTGGCAGCTCTGGTTCAAGGTCGTGGTGGCCACCATCCCGGTGCTCATCATCAGCCCGCTGGACAACTGGATGGAAGATCACTTCTACAATTACATCACCGTCGCGGCCATGCTGATCCTGTACGGCATCCTGTTCATCATCATCGAGAACCGCCGCACGGCCCCCCACGTCACCCGCCTCGAGCAGATCACCTACAAGGAAGCGTTCCTCGTGGGCGTCTGGCAGATGCTCGCCATCATCCCGGGTACGTCCCGTTCGGGCGCGACCATCGTGGGCGGTCTGCTGCTGGGCCTTTCCCGCGCCTGCGTCGCCGAGTTCACCTTCTATCTGGCCATCCCGGTCATGGCCGGTGCCTCGCTGCTCAAGGTCGTCAAGTTCGCGCTCTCGGGCGTGGCAATGACGGGCACCGAGCTTGCCGTCCTCATCGTGGGCTGCGTCGTGGCCTTTGTGGTCAGCCTTGCCGCCATCCGCTTCCTGATGGATTACGTCAAGCGTCATAACTTCAAGGTCTTCGGCGTCTACCGCATCGTCCTCGGTGCCATCGTCCTCGCCGTGGCCGCCGTCACCGCGATTGCGTAAAGAATCATAGGGAATACAAAAAGCCGTCCGCTGGGCGGCTTTTTGCTTTGTATGCAGAAAAGGTTTGCTTGTAAAATGAACTGTAACATGATACTATAAAGATGCAGGATCAATAAGGCGAAAAGACTTTGTTGACAAAAAGGAGGACGCCCATGGAACCGCTGAAATTGGACGAAAAGAATCGGGAACAAATGGACGCCATCCGGAAGTTCACCTTGATGGACGACACATTTATGACGCAGGTGTTTGCGGACAACCCAGAGTGTACCGAAGAGCTTCTCCGGATCATCCTGAAACGGAATGATCTCAAGGTAACGCGAGCAGTCACCCAGCTGACGATCGGCAATCTGTTCGGGCGTTCGGTCCGGCTGGATGTCTACGCCACCGATGCCAACGGAAAGCAGTATGACATCGAGGTGCAGCAGGAGGATAAAGGGGCGGCTCCGGAACGTGCACGGCTGAACAGCGCGATGTTTGATTCGCACCTGACGACAAAAGGAGAACCCTACACCGAGATCCCGGAAACGTATATCATTTTCATCACCGAGCACGATGTATTAAAAGATGGACTGCCGATCTATACCATCGAGCGGACGGTTCAGGAAACGGGAAAGCTGTTCGGAGACCGGGCGCATATCCTCTATGTGAATGGCGCATACCGCGGCAGTGATGAGGTCGGCGCGTTGATGCAGGATTTCCGGTGTGAAGACTATCGGCAAATCCGGAATCCGAAAATCGCGGCCCGGGTAAAATATTTCAAAGAAGAAGCGGAAGGAGTGGCGACGATGTGTAAGACGATGCAGGTCATTGTAGACCGGGAACGAGAAGATGCAGCAATTGCAAAAGGAAAGCGAATCGCATTGAATCTGTATGAAAATGGAGAGCATGATCTGGATAAGATCGCCGCGACAACAGAGTTGACGGTGGAACAGGTCCGGGAAGCAATTTCGCCGCGTTCTGCCTGATGAAAATGGAAGAGAGTAAACCGCGGCAGGTCAACTGCGGGAGAGAAGAACCAAATGGAGGAACTGCAAATGGAAAAATCAACGGTCTATTACACCGATTTCCGGTGTCCGGTGGGCACCAGCCTGACCGACAAACTGCGCCGGGTCTGCATTGCAGCAGGCATCAAGAATATCGACATGGAGGGCAAGTTTGTCGCCATCAAGATGCACTTCGGCGAGCTGGGCAATCTGGCTTTCCTGCGGCCCAATTACGCCAAGGTGGTCGCCGACCTGTGCAAGGAGCAGGGCGGACTGCCGTTCCTGACCGACTGCAATACCCTGTACCCGGGCAGCCGGAAGAACGCCCTCGAGCATCTGACCTGCGCCCAGACCAACGGCTTCTGGCCCATGACCACCGGCTGCCAGATCCTGATCGGCGACGGTCTGCGCGGCACCGATGAGGTCGAGGTGCCGGTGCCCAACGGCGAATACTGCAAGACCGCCAAGATCGGCCGCGCCATCATGGACGCCGATATCTTCATCAGCCTGACCCACTTCAAGGGCCACGAGTCCACCGGTTTCGGCGGTGCGCTCAAGAACATCGGCATGGGCTGCGGCTCCCGCGCGGGCAAGATGGAGCAGCACGCTTCCGGCCACCCGGCCGTGCAGGAAGATCTCTGCCGCGGCTGCCACCGCTGCGCCAAAGAGTGCGGCTCCGACGCCATTACTTACAACGAAAAGAACAAGGCTGTCATTGATCAGGACAAGTGCAAGGGCTGCGGCCGCTGCATTGGTGCCTGCAACTTCGACGCCATCTACTCCCAGTACGACAGCGCGAACGAGATGCTGGACCGCAAAATGGCTGAGTACGCGGCGGCGGTCTGCCATGGCCGTCCCTGCTTCCACATTAGCCTTGTGCAGGACATCAGCCCAAACTGCGACTGCCACGGTGAGAACGATGCGCCCATCCTGCCCGATATCGGAATGTTCGCCTCCTTTGATCCGGTGGCTCTGGATCAGGCCTGTGTGGATGCGTGTCAGGCCGCGACGCCCATCGCCAACAGCCAGCTGGGACAGAACCTCGCGAAGCCGGGCTGGAACTGCCACCACGACCACTTCAAGGATTCCAACCCCAACATCGAGTGGAAGGCGACCCTCGAGCAGGCTGAGAAGATCGGCATGGGCACCCGTGAGTATGTCCTGAAGAAGGTCTGAGTACCCCCAAAAACTGCATAAACGCAAAAAGAGCAGATGCCGCTTTGTACAGACGGCATCTGCTCTTTTGTTACACAGTAGTCGGTTTAGTATTCGCCCTTCGCTTCGGGGACCAGCTCGTCCAGAACGTCCTGCAGAGCATTCCAGTTTTCTTCCGAACAACCGGGCAGATCGGAAGCATCCAGACCGGCATCCTCGATCCGGTCGGCCATGCTGGAAGCGTCGGTCAGCAGGGCATTGGCGTCCTCCCGGATCAGCGGCCATGCCTCGGCAAAGCTCTCCTGATCCATGCTGTCGAGGGCGTTGTACCAATCGTTGTAAGCGTCCTCGATGGAGGCGGAAGTCTTGAGGGAAAGGGTGTTGTCCTCGGCCCACTGGAGCAGCGAAGCGGCGGCAATGACCGATTTCAGGGAGCAGCCGGAAACGCCGGGGCCCCAGCCGAGACACGGCTCAAAGGCTTCGTCGGTGCCGGAGATGGTAAAGAGAGCGTTCTCGTCCAGATTGGGATGGAGGCCGGAGGTGCTGGCCTCGGTGGTGGAACTGGGGATGCTCTCGCTGGCAGCGGAAGAAGCACTGCTGGCAGAACCGCTGCAGCCGGCCAGCAGGCCGGTGAGCAGCGCAGCGCAGAGCGCGAGGGAGATGATGCGTGTGCGATTCATAGCGAATCCTCCTTCTATGGGGTCCCGGGCGGATGCGGCCGGGGGTAAAAACAAACGTCAGGATACTGATTCTAGTATACGGTTCTGCCGGGCGTTTGTCAATCGGCGTGCGGAGGACGAATTTCAAGCGGCAAAGCCCGCACGTGGGTTTGACCTTTGCAGGGCGGCAGGCTATAATAGGAGCGTCAGAGACTACGAAAACGCCCGGCTCTGCAAGATGCGCCGGGTGAAAGGAGAATACAGTATGCAGAAATTTTCCATGGAAGGTCTGTTCGACTTCCTGAACGCGGGTGTCAGTGCGTTCCACTCCACGGCGGCGGCCGTCGCCATCCTCGAGGAGAACGGCTACATCAACTGCCCCGAGAGCGCAGCTTGGAAGCTGGCTCCCGGCGGCAAATATTACACCACCCGCAACGGTTCCGCTGTCCTCGCATGGCGGATGCCGAAGGGCGAGCTGACCGGCTGGCACGCAGCCGCCAGCCACAGCGATTCTCCCACTTGGCGGGTCAAGAAGCTGGACAGCACCGGCGACGTCTTTGCCAAGGCCGAGACTGAGGGTTACGGCGGTATGATCATGCCTACTTGGATGGACCGCCCCCTGAGCGTGGCAGGCCGTCTGCTGGTCAAGACGGAGACCGGCATCAAGAGCATCCTCGTCCATCCCGACCGGGCCGTGGCCTGCATCCCGAACCTCTGCATCCACTTCAACCGCGACCTCAACAATGGCATGAAGTACAACCCGCAGGTGGATATGCAGCCCATCTTCGGCTCTGCCGAAGGGGATCTGCGCCAGACGCTGGCGGCCGAAGCCGGTGTCGCACCTGAGGACATTCTGGACTCCGACCTCGTGCTCTGCACCCGCGAGAAAGCCGAGCGGATGGGTCTGAACGGCGAGTACTTCATGTCCGGCCGGATCGACGACCTCGAGTGCGCCTACACCACCCTGTGGGGCTTCCTGCAGGGCCGCGGCGAAGAGGACGGCCGCGGCGACATCTGGGTGATGTTCGACAATGAGGAAGTGGGTTCTTCCAGCCGTCAGGGTGCACAGGGCACCCTCATGGCCGATGTGCTGGCCCGCATTGAAGAGAGCCTCGGCGTGACCCGGGAGCAGAGCATCCGCGCCCGCACCAACACCCTGCTGCTGAGTGCCGACAACGGCCACGCCACCCATCCCAACCACCCCGAAAAGAGCGACCCGGCCAACCCCGTCGTCATGGGCGGCGGCGTTCTGCTCAAGACCAACGCCCGCCAGACCTACACCACCAGCGGCTTTACCGGTGCTGCCTTTGCCGCCATCTGCAAGAAGGCCGGTGTGCCCGTCCAGACCTGCGCCAACCGCGCCGATGTGCCGGGAGGCTCCACCCTCGGCAACCTGCTGGGCCACCAGATCCTGATGCCGATGGTCGATATCGGTCTGGGCCAGCTGGCCATGCACTCCGCCATGGAGACCGCCAGCTGCAAGGACGCTGAGTACATGGCACTGGCCTGCGCGGAGTATTACAACACGCCCATCTTCCAGCCGCAGGATGGCGAGTGGAAGCTGAGCCTGTGAGCGGTGTCGTCGGGCGGTTTGCGCCCAGCCCCAGCGGGCGGCTCCACCTCGGCAACCTCGCCTGCAGCCTGCTGGCGTGGCTGAGCGCGAAGCATCGGGGCGGGAAGATCGTCCTCCGGATCGAGGATCTGGACGCCGAACGCTGCCCCCGCAAGTACGCCGACCTGCTGGAAGAGGATCTGCGCTGGCTCGGCCTTGTCTGGGATGAGGGCGGCAGCACCGGCGGCCCTCATACGCCCTACTATCAGAGCGCGTGCAGCGGTATTTATCAGGAGAGTTACGCCAAGCTGGAAGCACAGGGCCTTGTCTATCCCTGCTTCTGCTCCCGCGCCCAGCTCCACGCCGCCAGTGCGCCCCATACCTCGGACGGCAATGTGATCTATCCCGGCACCTGCCGGAACCTCACCCCCGCCGAGGTCGCCGAAAAACGGAAGCAGAAAGCCCCGGCCTACCGGCTGAAAGTGCCCGACGAAGAGATCGTCTTTGTGGACGGCTGCATGGGCGAACACCGGGAGAATCTGCTGCGGGACTGCGGCGACTTCTACCTCCGCCGGGCCGACGGCGTCTTTGCCTATCAGCTGGCGGTGGTGGTGGACGATGCCCGGATGGGTGTCACCGAAGTGGTGCGCGGCTCCGATCTGCTGTCCTCCACGGCGCGGCAGCTCTATCTCTACCGGCTGCTGGGCCTGCCCGCACCCAAGTTTGCACACTGTCCGCTGCTACTGGCACCGGATGGGCGGCGGCTCTCCAAGCGGGACGGCGATCAGAGCCTTGAAAATCTCCGCGCCAAGTACACGGCGGAGGAGATCGTCGGCAAGCTGGCCTATGTCTACGGCCTCCAGCCCGAACCGGCCCCCCGCACCCCGGAAAGCCTGATCGCAGACTTCTCGTGGGAGAAGGTCCCAAAGCAGGACGTCTGCCTGCCGGAACATCTGTTTTAAAGAAAAAAGGACGCCTGCCGTGTCAAAACGGCAGGCGTCCTTTTGCGTATTGATCAGAAGCGTTCCGCAAAACGCAGCTCCTCGCTGCGGCTGCGCTCGAGAGCGTTCATGCCGGAGTCGAGGACCATCGCCAGCAGGATGCCCAGCAGCACGTCGATGCAGCTGTGCTGCTTGAGCAGGACGGTCGCAAAGACGATGGACACGCAGAGCACGGCAGCGGCCGGACGCATCCAGCGGCGGCGGGGCTCGTCGAAGATCTTGCTGCGGTAGTAGGCCATCATCAGGGTGACCGAGTTGAACACATGGATGGACGGGCAGACGTTCATCGGCGTGTCGGTGGCGTAGAGCATCCGGACGGCACGGGCGAAGATGTCGCTGCCGTACACCCGGTAGGGCCGCAGATCCAGACCCGTAGGCAGGATGACGTAGCAGGCCAGCGCGATGGTCATGCCTGCGAACAGCGGCAGGCAGAGCCGCCAGAAGTCGCTGCGGGGAGCTTTCCAGAGCAGGTAGAACAGGGTGAAGGGGATCCACGCAAACCATGCAAAGTAGGGAACGATCGCATACTTGCAGAAGGGGATCAGATCATCCAGCCGGCAGTGGACCCAGATGTCCGGCACCGTGATGTTTGCTTCCAGCCAGTGGAATGCCGCGAGATAAAAGACGAAGTAAAACGCCATGAACCCAATGGGATGGCGGGTGAAACAATTGTTTCGCATGGAAAAACACTTCCTTTTCGGGTGAAGTTTAAATTTCTTAGCAGCATGACATTATACGCTCCGCCCGGCAAGAAAACAAGCCCAAAACAGGACAACTTTGCCAAACTTTTCGGGAAGAATTTGTGCGCTTTCTTGAAATTTCGGACGTTTCGTGCGCAGCTGTAAGAGCTTTCTATTTATCCATACGATTTAAAAGGGCAAATTCTTGCAAAATTCAGATCACTTTCTGTTCCAGCCATTTGCCGCGGACAAAGCGGATGACGAAGCAGAGGGAGCGGAACACCCAGTCGAGGTACATTCCCATCCAGATGCTCAGCAGCTGGCCGTGGAAGCCGAGGACCATCAGGTAGCAGAAGCCCACCCGGAACACCCACATCGAGACGATGCTCACCGTCATGGTGAAGGGCGCGTCGCCGGCAGAGCGGAGAATGTTGGGCAGGGTAAAGCTGGCCGGCCAGACAAAGACCGAGAAGAGGTTGAACCAGATCATCACCTGCAGGGCCATGGCCTGCGCCTCGGGCGAGAGGTTGAACAGGGAGATGGCGAACCGGTTGCCGAAGAGGAAGGCCGAGATGTTCATGATCCATGCGCCGCAGTAGGCCACAAAGAGCAGGCGGCGGGCATAGTGGACGGCCTGTTCCTTCTCGCCGGCACCAAGGCACTGGCCCACGACGGTCAGCACCGCCATGCCGACGGCGTTGGCCGGGATGTTCAGGAAGGTGGTGGTCGTGTTGGCGACGGCATTCGCGGCAATGGCGGCCGTGCCGAGGGTGCTGGTCAGGCTGGCGACCGACAGCTTGCCGATCTGGAACATTCCGTTCTCAATGCCGGCCGGGATGCCGACCCGCAGGATGCGCTTGATGAATGCGCCGTTGGGCTTGAGGGAAGCAAGGCTCTCGACCCGGAGCGGGCAGGCGGGTTTCTGGAGCAGGTAGAGCACCGTGCAGCAGGCGATGGCGCGGGAAACGAGGCTGGCGAGGGCTGCACCCATGACGCCCATCCCGAAGCCAAAGATCAGGATGGCGTTGCCGCCGATGTTCACCACATTCATCACAAGGCTGGACATCATGCTGATCTTGCTGTTGCCCTGCGCCCGGAACAGCGCGGCCCCGGCGTTGTACAGGCCGATAAAGGGATAGCTCAACGCCGAGAGCAGGAAATAGGTCTCGGCGTACCGCATCACGTCGTCGTCGATGGAGCCGAAGATGCCCCGCAGGATGGCGTGGCGGCCGAACACCACCACTGCGGCCACTACGATGCTGAAACTTGCCATGATAAACATGATCTGCGCCGCCGAGGTCTTGGCGTTGTGCTCTTCCCGATGGCCGATGTACTGGCTGGCGACCACCGCGCCGCCGGTGGCCAGCGCGCTCATCAGCTGGATCATTAGGGTGTTGAAGGTGTCCACAAGGCTCACGCCGGAAACGGCGGCCTCGCCGACCGAGGAGACCATCAGCGTATCGGCCAGACCAATGGTCACGCTGAGGGCCTGCTCTGCGATCAGCGGCAGCAGCAGCGCGATCAGCTGCTGCCGGGTGAACAGGGGCTTGGATGTGAATTTGGATGATGTCATGGGAACCTCCGTAAACGAACCAATACGAAACAGCTTTATAATACCGCCTTGCCTCTCCAAATACAATACCTTGTATACAAGTTTCTCGCAAAATTTTAAGAAAAACTCCGCCCTGCCGTGTCTTTACCCCCGGGAATTGTTGTGCTAAAATGAAAGGAGAGACCTGCGGGTTTCTGCCGCCGCTGTGCAGGAGCGGCCGCGCAAAGCAAACCGGAAAAACCATCCGAATACCAGCGAATACCAAGAAGGTAAATCACAGCCCACAAGGGGGAGAAATTATGCCAAAGGCAGCACACAAAGTCGTTGTCATCGGACATCGCAACCCGGACACCGACTCGATCTGTTCCGCCATCGCCTATGCGGAATTGAAAAATAAGACCAGCGATCTTGTCTGCGAAGCACGGCGCGCCGGCAAGATGAATCAGGAGACCGAATTCGTTCTGAAAAAGTTCGGCGTCACGCCGCCCCGGATGTGCACCGACGTCAACCCGAAGATCCGCGATGTGGATTACCGCGAGATGCCCGGTATCCCGGGCAGCACCAGCCTGCGCAAGGCGTGGGAGA
Organism: Eubacterium sp. CAG:38; assembly: GCA_963660925.1. Taxonomy (GTDB): domain Bacteria; phylum Bacillota; class Clostridia; order Oscillospirales; family Ruminococcaceae; genus Faecalibacterium. The sequence goes on from CAVKZS010000060.1 coordinate 13,963, forward strand.
TCATGCGCGATCAGCAGA
>CAVKZS010000061.1:0-10551 GCA_963660925.1 Eubacterium sp. CAG:38
GGCCTCTTGAACCCCATTCAAGCGCGCTACCAAAACTGCGCTACACCCGGATATCTGTTGGAGCTTGTCGCTCACAGCTCAATCAGTATACCCGATTTGGGGTGTTTTGTCAAGCGTTTCTTTCAAAAAATTGACAACTTTTTTGAAAAAGCGGGAAAACTGCGATGCTTCGTCGTGAGTTTTGTTCAAAAATCGAGGAAATCGTCTTCCTCAAAATCAGAATCAGAGATGTCCGGTTGTTTCAACGAGAAATCCGGGGCGTTGGCATTGGAAGTCGGCTCCGGGGCCGCAGCGGGGTCCGGTTCGGCCGTGGCAAAGGCCATGGCGTAGACGCTCTCGGCACCGGCCAGCATCAGGGTGCGGGCGCAGGCGGAGATGGTCGCACCGGTGGTGATGACGTCGTCGATGAGCAGGATGCGCTTGTTTTCCAGCTGGTCCGGATGGACGGCCTGAAAGACGTTTGCAACGTTTTCGAGGCGTTCTTCCAAGGTCAGGCCCTCCTGCTTGCGGCCGGTGCGGACCCGGCGGAGCAGGTCGGTGCGCAAGGGCACGCCGATGGCGGCGGCAATGGGCCGGGCCATCCGCTCGGGGACGTTGTAGCCCCGCCGACGGCTGGAAGGCGGCACCGGCAGTATGAGCTGGTAGCCGCGGTCGTAGCCCGCTACGGGGCCGGGCGTGGGCTCTGCGCCCCGCATAGCGACCTCGGAGCCGAAGAGCAGGCGGGCCATTGCCACGCCCAGTTCCTCAGCGGCCCATGGCGCGTTGCGGTACTTGGCGGTCAGCACAGCCCGGCGGACGGGGCCGCTGTACCGGTAGGGAGCCGCTGCGCCGTCGAGGTCGTGCAGGAGGTGCAGGCTGGTGCTCAGCCGCATGGAGGGCGTCCGACGCAGGGATTCCAGCTCCGGGGCACAGTCCTCACAGACGGGCAGAAAACCAAGCACCCGTCCGCAGAAGGGGCAGCGGCGGGGGTAGACCAGCTGTCTGGCCTGCCGCAGGAGCCAGAGCGGACGGGTGTTGTGGTTCATATTCAGTCTTTCTTGACCGCGATGATGACGCGGACTTTCTTGCCGGCGGCACAGCCGAAGTTGTCGTACCAGCCGGTCAGGTAATAATCTTCCGAATTGACGGAGGCCAGTTTGGTGGGGTAATACTGCCCCTTGTACCACAGGTAGACCTGCAGGTTGTCGGCCGTCTCATACTGGGTGTCGCCCGACCGCACCGAAGCCGCGCCTACCTGATCGATCTTCATCGGCATCAGCTGGACCATGGCCTTGACCGAGCCGTTGGTCTCCTGCCGGACGGCCAGACCGCCGGCCAGAACCGGATACTTGATGGAGGTGGTGTAGCTGGTGGGGCTGCCGTTGATGTAGCAGATGTAGGTGGCACCGCCGCCGATGAAGCCGAAGATCTGCTTGAAGGGGGTGCCGGTGATGGCGGCGATCTGCCGGAAGCCGATGCCAAGCAGGGAGCCGGTGTTGCTGGTCAGACGGTTCCACGTTGTGCTCAGGATATCGCCGCTGATGACACCCCAGAGGATCTCACTGGTGGTCGGCACCAGCAGACTGGTGACTTCCTGCACCGGCGTGGTGACGGTCGTGGTGGTGGAACTGCTGCTGGAACTGGAACCCGACGACGCCCCCGACGAGCTGCCGGAAGAAGCCCCGGAGCTGGCGGAAGAGGATGCGCTGGACGAACTGCTGGAAGAGCTGGACGGGATGAGCGCGGTGATGTTGGCAGCGAGGTTCTTCACGTCGTCCAGCACGCCGTAGTTCCACAGGTCGCCGGTGACGTCGTTGAGGATCAGCCGGTCGATCTGGCCCTTCTCGTTGGTGGTGAAATAGCGGACGTCAGAAGCCGATAAGTTCACCCCGGATAGGCGGCTGGGACGAACTGTCCCAGCCACACCCTCCGATGTTGTATCCAGAATTTGTACGTCATCGGCGAGGGCGTAATCGCCCAGCGCGGTGGCGGCTTCGTTGATGGTACCGGAGGTGGACTTGGATGAAATGGCCTTGACGTGCTCGCCGTCGCCGTCCACGTTGATCCGCACCAGCCAGCCGGCCGGATAATTCAGATCTTTGTCGATGTTCACGGTGCGGGCGATGCCGTCGGTGCACATGACGGTGACTTTCTGCATCACGTCCGCGCCGTTGTCCTCGATCAGGCTGCGGGCCGCAGTCTGGACCACGCCGTAAAAGACTTCGTCCGCCTCCTGCCCGGTGATGACGTCGGCGACTTCATTGTTCATACCGAGCAACAGGGTCACGACCTGACCCACGCCGCCGCCGTTGAGGGAAGAGACTTTGGAGGCCACCGACGAGCTGCCGAGAGTGTAGGTACTGCCCGCCACAGTGACGGAGGTCGGGGCACTGGCCGAGGGTGCGACAGCCGTGATCCGGCCGGCGGCCCGGCGGGTGTAGAGCCAGACCGTCTTGAGCGGCTCGCTGTAATAGTAGACGTCGTACTGGGTCAGCTCGGCGTCCGAGACGGCCTTATCGTTGCAGTAGACGGTGGTAGGCACGAAGGGCAGCTGGGTGTCGGCTGCGGCCACGAAGGGTCCCTTGAGGCTGCTGAGCAGGACCGAAGAGGAATCCACCTGTCCGTTGGAGACGGTGAAGCCCAGCGAAGTGCCGTAGGCGGAGCCGCTGGCCGTGTTGGAGGTCAGGGCATTGTAGAGCAGCACGGCACAGTCCTCGTAGTTCATCACCTCGCCCTGCTTGCGGTCGAGCTGATTGCGCAGGCCGATCTCCTGTGCCTTGTTCAATTGCGCGGCAGGGAAGGAGCCGGTCAGGTCGGTCATTTTGTAGCCCATCAGCTTGAGGACAGCGGTAGCGGCTTCCTCAAGGGTCACGGCGTTGTCCGGGCGGAAGGTACCGTCGGTGTAGCCGTTCATCCAGCCCTGCTGGACGGCAATGCGGACATAGGGTGCGTAGGCCGATGTGCCGGGCAGATCCGAGAAGAGGGTGCCTACCGTGCCCTGCGAAGCGGCACTTTCCCGGTAGGCCGAGAAGGAGACCAGCATCCGGGCAAAGGCACCGCGGGTGACCACGGCGTTCAGGGCACCGGTCTGGTCGGTGTTCATGGCCCCCAGCGTGATGGCAAACTGGACGGCGGTGTTCGCGCTGCCTGCCGCCGATGCCGGCACTGCCAGCATCGAGACGGAAATGCAGACCGCGAGCAGAAAGGCGAGAAGTCGTTTTTTCATGATAGCTTATCACTCCTTGACGCTTGGCTCTCCCTCCGGGAGAGCTATCGAACCGCGCCGCCAACGGCGGACGGTGAGATTGAGAGGGTTCCTCAGCGGTGAGAGGTTAATCATACCTCAGAGCTTCGATCGGGTTGAGCCGTGCGGCGCGTTTGGCGGGCAGGTAGCCGAACAGCACGCCGATGCCGGCCGAGATGCCGAAGGCGACCACGATCGAGTTGAAAGACGGGCTGACCGTGATATCGGTGCCGCTCATCAGGATCGGCAGCACTTTGTTGGCGGCCGCCGAGACGATATAGCCCAGCACGATGCCCAGCGCACCGCCGAGGGCCGAAGTGGTGGCCGCCTCGACGACGAACTGGGCCAGAATGACCCGCTCCTTTGCGCCGAGGGCTTTCCGGATGCCGATCTCCCGGGTGCGCTCGGTGACCGACACCAGCATGATGTTCATGATGCCGATGCCGCCCACCAGCAGGGAGATGCTGGCGATGCCGGTGAGGATGATGATGACCATGTTGATCATCTTGTTCATCTCTTCCAGCCACTCGCTGGCACTGTAAACGTAGTAGGCACTGTCGGTCTTGAACAGATCGTACAGGCCGTTCTCCATGGCGGCCTTGGCCTCGTTTGCGCGGCTCTCGTCCTTCATCATGGCGGTGTAGGAGCCGACCGTGGCCTGCGAGGACAGCCGGTTGACCGTGGTGTAGGGCAGGTACACGCAATCGTCGTCGGTGCCCTGCTGCATACTCTGGTCGCTGACCTTGGGGGCCAGCACGCCCACGATCCGGAACTTATACGCGCCCAGCTTGATGGTCTGGCCCACGCCGTTGCCGCCGTAAGCGACGCGGTTGAGGTAATCGCCGATGACGCAGACCTGCTTGTTGTCCTTGATGTCCATGTACTGCAGGCCGCGGCCCTTGGCGAGGGTGTAGCTCTTCATCTCAATGAAGTTCTCGTCCACGCCGTAGACGTTGGAATAGCGGTAGGTGGTGGTGCCGACCTTGGGCTTGTTGCTGCTGAAATCCACCTGCGGGGAGATGGCGGAGATGAGGTCGGAGTTTTCGTCCACGATCTTGTACACGTCCTCCACCGAGGCGGTGCGGGAGCCGTAGCCCCAGATGTTGATGGACAGGGTGTTGGTGCCGAGGGCCGAGAAGCTGTCCCGCATACTCTTGGTCATGCCGTTGCCGAGGCCGACGATGACGATGACCGCCATGACGCCGATGATGATGCCCAGCATGGTCAGAAAGGTGCGCAGCTTGTTGCTCCAGACATTCTGAATGGCCTGCCGGAAGGTTTCCAAGATCATGCCTGCACCTCCTTCGGCTCAGTTTCAGGCAGCAGGGTGGGCTGGACGATGGCTTCCGGTGCGTGGGAATCGCCGTCGTAGACCACCTTGCCGTCCTCCAGCCGGATGATCCGGTCGGCCTGCACCGCAATGGAATTGTCGTGGGTGATGAGGACGACCGTGTGGCCTTCCTCGTGCATCTGCTGCAGCATCCCCAGCACCTCGCGGCCGGTGTGGGAATCCAGTGCGCCGGTGGGCTCGTCGGCCAGAATGACCGCCGGGTTCCGCACCAGTGCGCGGGCAATGGAGACACGCTGCTGCTGGCCGCCGGAAAGCTGGTTGGGCCGGTTCTTGAGCTTGTCGCCCAGACCCACCCGTTCCAGAACTTCCCGGGCGCGGCGGTGGCGTTCAGCGCGGGGGACACCCGCATACACCAGCGGGACCTCGACGTTCTCCATCAGGTTGAGTTTTGGCAGCAGGTTATACTGCTGGAAAATGAAGCCCAGCATCTCGTTCCGGATGGAAGCCAGCTCGTTCCGGTTCATCTTGCCGACATCCCGGCCGTTGAGTTTGTAGGTGCCGTAGGTAGGCACGTCGAGGCAGCCGATGATGTTCATGCAGGTGGACTTGCCCGAGCCGGATTGACCGACGATGGCGACGAACTCGCCCTTGTCGATCTTCATGGTAATGTGGTCTGCAGCTTTTACCGTGGTGTCGCCCATCTGGTAATACTTGCAGACCGCATCAAATTCGATCAGTGCGCTCATGCACGCCCTCCTGTTTTTAGAACATCATATACGAGCCGTCGTCATAGTAGCTGTCCGACGCGATGGAGTTGGGGTCGTAGGCGATGGTATCGCTGTCTTTCAGGCCGGAGGTGATCTCGGTGTAATCGTCGTCGCTGACGCCGGTCTGCACCGGCACGTAGACATAGCCTTCGGGTGCGTCCATGGTCTCATCGGCGTTGGATGCACTGGGCGAATCCTTGGTGACCAGCACATAGTTGCCCCGGACGATGGCCGCATTGGGCACAGTGAGGACATTGTTGGCCTCGGCCACCACGATCTCCGCGTTGGCGTTCATGCCGGGGCGCAGGCCGTCGATGTCGTCCAGCTGGATGGTGACGGGGTAGGTGGTGGTGCCGCCGCTGGCCGTGCCCTTCATGGACACACGAGTGACGGTGCCGATATAGGTCTTGTTCTGGACGGCGTCAGCAGTGACCTGCACTTTCTGGCCCACTGACAGGGAGCTGATCTGCAGCTCGTCCACGTTGATCTGCATCTCGAGATAGCTCAGGTCATAGATGATGCAGAGGGTGGTGCCGGAAGTCATCGCGTCGCCCTGCTTGGCATCCTTCTCGATGATGGTGCCGCTGATGGGGGCGGTGATGGTGTAGTTGCTCATGGTGTCCTGCATATTCTCCATGGAGATCTGCGCACTCTGCAGGGTCTCGGAGGCGGACTGGATGGTCTCGGTCAGGTCGTCGCCGGTCAGCTGGAGCAGGATGGCGTCCTTCTCGACCTCGGAGCCTTCCTGCACGTTGATGGCCGACACGGTGCCGGAGGCCTGCGCGGTGAGGGTGCGCTCGGCCTGATACGCAAAGCTGGCCGAAGCGATGGAGCTGACGCCGTTGATGGAGGCCGTCGCTGCCTGCGCGGTGGTCAGGCCGCCGGCGTTCTGGACGGCGATGGTCACGGTGCGGGTCAGCAGGTTACCGGTGCTCAGGGCATCGGTGCCGGTCACCTTGGTCACCGTGCCGTTCAGGGTCTCAAAGGTGCCGTCCAGCGTCACGAGAGCCGACTGACCCACCGAGAAGTTGGCGGCGTCCGCCGCCGGGAACTCGAGGGTCAGCAGCATCTTGGAGCTGTCCCGGATGACGGCCACTTCCTGCCCGCTGGTCACTTCGTCGCCCTTGGCTACTTTCAGGCTGCTGACCGTACCAGCGACATCGGCGCGGACATACTGCCGGTCCGCGGTCTTTTCGTAGCTGCGCTGGGCCTGCTGCAGGGCGATCTCGGCTTTCTGCAGGTTGGTGGACGCATTGGAGCTGTCGATGGTGTAGAGCACATCGCCCTCGGTCACCACATCGCCTTCTTCAAGGGCGGCGGTCAGGATTTTGCCGTCCACGAGGGACTTCACGGTGTAGGTGTTGGCGGGGTTCAGGGTGCCGGTGCCGCTGAGCGTGTTGGAGACATCCCGGCGGGAGGGCACATCCTCCACATAGCTGGTGTCCACATTGGCAGGCTTTGCATCCCGGTTCCGGAGCAGGAAATAGCCGCCCACTGCCGCCACGCAGACGACCGCAAGGATGATTTTCCAGTGCTGCTTGACAAAGGGGAGGGGGCCGCCTTTTTTGGTGCCGGCAGCCGCTGCTACCTCGGGGGTGTCGGACGGCGCGTCCTTCTTCTTTTTCCAGATCATTCTTCCAATTTCCTCCTAGCATGAGGAGGGCGGAAAATCCGCTCTCCCAGTGAGAATCTGTTTAAATGTAGTGTATCGCATTTTCGGCAGTTGCACAAGCGTCCAAATTTCATTTCACAAAAAAAGCAAACAAAAACGGCATCCCGGAAGCTCCGGAATGCCGTTTGGGGTTTAGTTTGCGCTGTCCGCCGGTACGATCTGGAGATATACCCCAGCCGGTACGCAGGCGGCCCATGCGTCCTCTTCGCGCAGCCAGCCGAATTGCTCGCACACATGGTCCGGGCACTGACTGTCGAGGAAGGCCGCCGCGCCATCCTTGACCTGAATGTGGACGACATAGCTGCCGACCTCATACAGGTAGTCGTGATCTTCGCCGAGGGGGAGCGTCTCGGTGATGCCATCGCCGAAATCGACGAGGGCCACGAGACCGCTTCCCGCCTTGTGCTGACTGCGGTACACGAAAAACGCGATGCCGGCGATCAGCAGGACGATCAGGGCGAAGATCAGGTTTTTCTGCCAAGGCTTCAGGCCTTTTTTGCCGGAAGTCTCAGCGGGTTTGCGCTTCACGCTCATGCAGCGTAGTCGCTGGCACTCTTGCCGGCGATGCGGCCGAACACGGTGAAGTCCGCCACAGCGTTGCCGCCCAGACGGTTTGCACCGTGGACGCCGCCGGTGACCTCACCTGCTGCGAACAGGCCGGGGATCACGCTGCCGTCTGCCTTCAGCACCTCGGTGTTGGCGTTGATTTTCAGGCCGCCCATGGTGTGATGCACGCCGGCGGTGACCTTGATGGCATAGTAGGGAGCGGTGTTCAGCGGGTTGGCAAAGCTGGTGCGGCCGAAGTCGGGATCGTTCTTGGCCTCAACGTAGCCGTTCCACTTGTCCATGGTCTCAGCAAAAGCATCGGCATCCACGCCCATGGCCTCGCCCAGTTCCTCGTAGGTCTGGCCGGTCACGGTGTAGCCCTTGGTGATGTAGCCCTGAATGACGCTGGAAGCATCGACCATGGCCTGATCGACCACCAGCCAGCTGTAACTGCCGGTCTGTGCGATCTCAGCAGCAGAGACCACGTCGCGGGTGCCGACCTCGTCGATGAAACGCTGACCCTCGGCATTGACGAGGATCGCGCCGTCGCCGCGCAGACCCTCGGTGATCAGGGCAGCGGTGTTGGCCTCCACGGTGGGGTGGATCTGGATCTGGTCCATATCCACGGTGTCCGCACCGATGGCAGTTGCCATCTCGATGCCCTGACCCTGTGCGCCGGGAGCGTTGGTGGTCATGAAGCCCTTCAGTTCGGGCTTGTACTGGACGACCATGTCGAGGTTTGCGCCGAAACCGCCGGAAGCCAGCACAACGCTCTTGGCGTTGACGGTGACGGTCTCGCCGGTGGAACCGGTGGCCTCGATGCCCACAGCGGCACCGTTGTCATCGGTCAGGATCTTGGTGGCGGTGGTGTTCAGCAGGATCTGGACGCCGGCTTTCTCGCAGTTCTCCTCCAGCAGGGGAATCATGTAAGAGCCCACGGAGACGACCTTGCCGTCGCTGTTGACCGGGCGATGGATGCGCTTGACGGAAGCACCGCCGAAGCTGGAAACGTTGTGCAGGGTGATGCCGTGCTCGTCCAGCCAGTCGATGGCGTCCGCAGAGTTCTCGCACAGGGTCTCGACCAGCTCGGGATCGTTGATGCCCTTGCCGCCGATCATGGTATCCAGCTCCATCAGCTCCACGGAATCGAAGTAGCCGGTGGGGTTGGCCTGATAAGCAGCCCACTGCTCAGAGACGGTCTTTGCCAGAGCGGTGATGGTTTCGTTGTCGGCGTAGTTGTCGGCAGCAGACTTCAGGGTCTTCTCAACGCCGGCAGACTCGCCGAACTCGTTGTCGTCCTGATACGCGGTCTTGGCTGCGTTCATGCCGCCGGTGGCGCGGACAGAGTTGCCGCCCACCATGGCCTGACTTTCGACGATGACAACATTCTTGCCCTCGCCGGCAGCAGTGATGGCAGCGGTCATGCCGGCACCGCCTGCACCAACGATGACAACGTCAGCGTCGATGGTGGAATCCTCGGCCTTGGCACCGGTGTTCTCAATGGCGGTCTTGTAGTCCTCGGGGTTCAGGCCGGCTGCGGTCAGAGCGGCAGCAGCGGCCTTCTTGATGGCGTCGGAGGTGATGGTCGCACCGGTCACAGCATCCACAGCGATGCTGTTGTTGGCAGCGATCTCACCGGGCAGCTGGTCCAGAGCCAGCGTGCCGATGCCCTGCGTTTCGTCCTTGCCCTCGGCCTTGCAGTCGGTGATGACGCTGTCGGTCAGGGTCAGGGTCACGGTCACGTCACCGCCCATGCCCTTGGCAGAGCCGGTGAACTCGCCGGAAACGCCCGTGGAGGAACCGGCAGTGGAGCTGCTGGAACCGCCGCAGCCGATCAGGCTCAGAGCCATCGCGGATGCCAGAGCGAACGCGGCAATGCGTTTGTTCAGTCTCATGTGTTTCATTTCCTTCCTAGTTGTTTGCTTCGTGGGGGATTTGCTGGTTTGTTCCAACAAACATCTATCAGCATAAAAAGGGGAATCGCCCATTCGGAAGGCGATCCCCCTCTGCCGAACAAAATAGGGGGCTTAGGCGTTTGCCTGAGCAGCAGCGACCGCGCAAGCGACGGTTGCGCCGACCATCGGGTTGTTGCCCATGCCGATCAGACCCATCATCTCGACGTGTGCAGGAACAGAAGAAGAACCTGCAAACTGAGCATCGCCGTGGACGCGGCCCAGAGAGTCGGTCAGGCCGTAGCTGGCAGGACCAGCAGCGACGTTATCGGGGTGCAGGGTACGGCCCGTGCCGCCGCCGGAAGCGACGGAGAAGTACTTCTTGCCGTTCTCAATGGCCCACTTCTTGTAGGTGCCGGCGACCAGATGCTGGAAGCGGACGGGGTTGGTGGAGTTGCCGGTGATGGAGCACTGCACGTCCTCCTTCTTCATGATGGCAACACCCTCCATGACGTCGTTGGCACCATAGCACTTGACGGCTGCACGCTCGCCGGTGGAGAAGGGAATCTCCTTGACGACGGTCAGGGTCTGAGAGGGGATATCGTACTCGGTCTGCACATAGGTGAAGCCGTTGATGCGGGAGATGATGTAAGCAGCATCCTTGCCGAGGCCGTTCAGGATGACACGCAGCGGGGTCTTGCGGACCTTGTTGGCGGTGCGGGCGATGCCGATAGCACCCTCAGCAGCGGCGAAGGACTCGTGGCCGGCGAGGAATGCGAAGCAGGTGGTGTCCTCGCTCAGCAGGCGGGCACCCAGATTGCCGTGGCCCAGACCGACCTGACGCTGCTCAGCGACAGAACCGGGGATGGTGAACGCTTCCAGACCTTCGCCGATGGCGGCAGCACACTCGGCAGCATCGGTCAGGCCGCGCTTGACGGCGATGGCAGTGCCCAGAGTGTAGGCCCAGACAGCGTTATCGAAGCAGATGGGCTGCACGCCGCGGACGATCTTGTCGCAGTCGATGCCCTTTGCGAGGAGCATCTCGTTGCAAGCGTCCAGAGACTCCAGACCATTCGCCTTCAGGCACGCCTCAATTTTCGGCATACGGCGATCCATAGATTCAAAAGTTGCCATGAGTTGTTCCTCCTCTCTTATTCCTC
>CAVKZS010000062.1:0-3545 GCA_963660925.1 Eubacterium sp. CAG:38
AGAATAACACAAATCAGGAGAGAGGTTAAGAAGTGTTTGCCTGATGTGGCCTATGCTTTTCTGCTTTTGACGGAAAATCTCACATTTCATGGTGTCCACTCTTATGGGTACAGTTTACATCAAAGGGCTCAACAACCTCAACACACTGTCCAGCAGCGTCCCGGGCAGGCTGGTGCGACAGTCGGCCAGCTGCACTTCCCGGCACTGGGGCAGCGTTTTGCGCACATCATCCCGGAGAGCACTGACCTGACTGTTGTACAGCAGCAGCGCACCGCATTCAAAGTGGAGGAACAAACTCCGGTAATCCATGTTGATGCTGCCGACCACGGCGATCTTGTCGTCGCTGACGTAGCACTTCGCGTGAAGGAAACCCGGCGTGTACTCGTAGATCTTCACGCCCGCCCGGATGAGGGGCACATAATAGGAGCGGGTCAGCCGGTAGATCAGCTTTTTGTCCGGGATGCCCGGCACCACCAGCCGGACATCCACCCCCCGCTTGGCCGCGATTTTGAGCATATCCAGCATCTCTTCGCCCACGGCCAGATAGGGCGTGTAAATATAAACATAGTCCTGCGCCTGTGCAAGGATGTCCATATAGACCGTCTCGGCCAGTGATTCCTCGTCCAGCGGGCTGTCCGCATAGGGCTGCACCACACCGTCCGGCGTTTGCGGGAACCGCGCCGGGTCGGGCGCAAAAGCAGAATAATCCGTTTCGCTGGGGCGGAAGGAGTTCCAGAAGTTGAGGAACATCACCGTAAAATTCCAGACCGCCGCGCCTTCCAGCCGGAGAGCCGCGTCCTTCCAGTAGCCGAACCGCTGCTTTGCGTTGATATATTCATCGGCGAGGTTCACACCGCCGGTGTATCCGACGGTGCCGTCCACCACCACGATCTTCCGGTGGTCGCGGTGGTTCATCACCAGAGAGACCAGCGGCACCACCGGGTTGAAGGGGATACACCGGATGTGATGCCGTTCCATCCGCACCACGAAATCGCTCGGCAGCCCCAGCAGGCTCCCGAAATCGTCGTAGATCAGCCGGACATCGACCCCCTGCGCCGCCTTGCGGATCAGGATCTTTTCGATGCTGCCCCACATTTCCCCTTCGCTGACGATGAAAAATTCCAGAAAGATGAATTTCTCGGCACGTTCCAGATCGGCCAGCAGCTTCGGGTACATCGCCTCACCGCAGGGAAAATACTCGGCAGCGGTGTTCTTCCATGCCGGGTAAGGGCCGTAATCGGAGACATATTGGCTCAGGCTCCGGCAGCGGGCGTCCAGCGTCTCGGTCTGGCCCTCCGGCTGCACAAGGTCGCCGGCGTGTTCTTTTTCCACCCGCTGCATCCGCTGGCGCATCCGTTTGGCCGGTGCCTTGTTGCCGAACAGCAGATACAGTGCCCCGCCCAACAGCGGCAGCGTCCCGATCAGCACGATCCAGATGATCTTGTAGGCACTGTTCTCGTCTTTCCGCACAAGGTAGAGCACGATGATGACACTGAGCAGCCGCAGACCAGCGTTGACCCAAATGCGGCCCGTGGTCAGCGAGAAAAACGCCCACAACAGCCACGCCACCTGCAACGCCACCAAAACGACGGTGATGACCGCACGGTTGAGGATCTTATTGAAGAATCGGACGATCGGCAGACGGAAAAACATAGCTTCCCTCCCAGAAAGACGTTTTGCAGCAAAACGTCGGTTTTGATGGAACGTAGTATAGCGCAGTTTGCCCGATTTTTCAAGATTTCAGGCCGATTCTGACAGCAAAAAAGCCCTGTACCGGCTGTTTTTGCACCGGTGCAGAGCCTGCAGGTTCTGATCTGAAAAAAGTCGTTATGCCTCGCTGTCCTCGTAACCGACCAGCAGACCGCCCAGCTCGGCGTAGTAACTGCACAGTCCGCCGCAGGCGGTCACCCGGACTTTCGCGCCGTCAAAAATCACCTGCACCATGTGTTTCAGGCGTTCGGCTGCTGCCGGGTTGCCGCAGTGAGCGATCACCAGCTGCCCGCCCGCGTAGCCGTGCTCTTTCAGTTCCAGCACGATGCGTTCCAATGCGCCGTGCTCGCCGCGGGTCTTGCAAAGGACGTCCAGTTCCCCGGCTTCACTCGCCTGCCCGATGACCCGGATGCCCAGCATCCGCGCCACTGCTGCCACGGCCGGCTTGACCCGGCCATTGCGGGCCAGATTTGCCAGCGATTCCAGCGAAAAGAGCAGATGGGTGTGCTTGTGGTAGCGCAGCATTTCCTCACAGACGGCGTCGAAATCTTTGCCCGCCTGCACCTCGTCCCGGATGTGCTCGGCCAAAAGGCACTGCTCCGGGCCGGTAGACAGGCTGTCCAGCACGAACACCCGTCGGCCCGGATGCTCCTGCATATACTCCTCAGCCGCCAGCTGCGCCGCGTTGTAGCTGCCCGACAGGGTACCGGTGATGGTCACGGCAAAGATCTCCTCGGCGTCGCCGTAAGCGGCCAGCCAGTCGCCGACGTTCGGGCAGGAAGTCGAGGTCTTGCCCTTGTAGGTGCGCAGAGTCTGCGCCATCTCGACGGCGTTCAGGGTGCCGTCATCGTGATATTCTTCGGCATCGGTGATGATTTTCAGCGGTACACAGGCAAAATCCACGCCATCCAGTGCATAGAGGTTGGCGGACGAGTCCACAACGATACGGGTTTTCATCATAGTCTATCTCCATTCCAGCGGCCCTCTGAAGTTGGAACGGGCCGCGTGTTGTTCATGTTTGCAGAATCACTATATCAGTTTTTCAAAAACCTGTCAAGCGTTTTTCGAAAATCTTTATCAAGATTTCACTTCTTACTTGACCGCAGATTCAAAATACGGTATACTCTGTACCATGAAACAGGAATTGAAACGCCGCGTTGCGGCCTGTGCCGCCGGGTTTGCCCTGCCCCGGTACAACGATCTCCCCTCGGTCGGGCTTTATCTGGACCAGACAGTCCAGTTCGTCAACGGATACTTCCGCTCTTTCCCGGGCGTCGAGCTGACGCCCTCCATGGTGAGCAATTATGTGAAGAAAGGCGTGATCGCCCACCCCATCAAAAAGAAGTATACCCGCGACCAGCTGGCCAGTCTCATGTATATTGCGGTTTCCAAAACCGTCCTCTCTCTGGAAAATATTGAAACACTGTTCAAAATGCAGCGGGAACACTGCTCTTCGGCGCAGGCGTACAACACCTTCTGCTCGGAGCTGGAAAGCTGCGTCGGCTATGTGTTCGGCCTTTCGGCTGAAGTGAGCGGCCTCGACGCCGATGCTGACGACGAGCGGCTTCTGCTCCGCAGCACCATCCTCTCGGCCGCCAATAAGATGTACCTCGACTGCTTCTTCGCCGCCTCCCGGCAGGAAGAAGCCCTCTGGCCGGGGATACTGAATGACCTAACGTAACCCTCTCAGGCCGCTTCGCGTCCAGCTCCCCCGAAGTGGGAGCCCTTGGCATATCGGGTAACTCCTCCGCAAAGAAAAAAGCATCTGCGCCCCGTTCTCTGAACAGGTCCGTAAAAAGTAGACAATAGACAAAAAGCCTCCCCGTGTAGGATAA
>CAVKZS010000063.1:0-6499 GCA_963660925.1 Eubacterium sp. CAG:38
GGGCACATATTCTGTACTTGCTGCGAATAGGTCATAATCATACTCTCCTTTTGACGATTTGTTGCCTGACGGCGGACAGACACCCTCCCTGCCAAGGGAACGCGCCCTGCTCCGCCGCTTTGTCTGACCGGCCGCACCGCTCTCTTCCGGTGCCTCTCCGGTACTACCACGCATGATTTTATTATAGAGAACCGCGCCGCAATTTGCAAGCTTTTCTGATAAAAATTTCGCAATCTTTTTGACGGTAAGACGCAACTAACTGTCGGAATCACGGCAAACATACCACCGCCCGCCAACTTTTTGTCGGTTTTGCAAGGGGCGTTCCATGCCCGCTCAATTGGGGCGGGGCGTGCGCTCCGGTTCCGTCGGCCGGAGAGCCCAGATGGACAGAAAGCCCGCGATGGCTCCGGCGATGGCGAGCAGATGCCGCCCCTGCTCGAGGCTCAGCAGATTGGCCAAAAACGGGAACAGCAGGCTGCCGACGCTCTGCCCCAAGGCGAGAAAGCCGTAATTGACGCCCGCGTGGGGGAAGCCGAACAGGTCGGTGGAAAGGGCGGGCAGCACCGCCGCCAACGCCGAGTAGCAAAAGGTCAGCCCGGCGTATACCGCTACCACCGCCCAGCCCTGCGCGAACCAGAACACCACCGAGAGGGCCAGCGACGCGCCGAACAGGATCATGTCGGTGGGGCGGCGGCCGATCTTGTCGCTCAACATCGGCATCAGCAGCCGCCCGGCGGCACTGCCGACGCTGCCCAGCACAACGGACCAGAGGGCCGCTGTTTCATCGAGGCCGCGCTCCATCCCGAGTTTCAGGATGATGGGGCTGAACAGCAGCACCGCCGGGGTCGAGAAGCAGACCGCCCCGGCGCAGAGCCAGTACTGCCGGGTTTTGAGCATCTGCCACGGGGAAAGATCCAGCGGCGGCGCGGCTTTTTGCCGGCCCTGCTCGTCGGGCTTTGGCTTTTCGGGCGGCGGGTCGTTCAGCAGAAAACTGCCAATTAAGCAGACCGGCAGCGTCAGCAGGCCCAAGGCCCAGAACGCGCCCCGGATGCCCTGCACCGGCCCGAAGCCCCGCAACGCCAGCCGGACGAATACGGTCAGGAAAGCACCCGACAAGCCCACCGCCCCGCCGATGACGCCGGTAGCCAGCCCCTTGCGGCCTTTGTACCATTTCTGGGCGCAGGACTGGATGGACGGGTAGAGAAAGGCCGTGCCTAGCCCGGCGGGGATGCTGAACGCTCCATAGAACACCCAGCCGGCCCCGCCGGGCAGGAGGGCGGCGGCGAAAAATCCCCCGCAGAGCAGGGCTGTGCCCCAGAGTGCGGCCGCTTTCGGTCCCCGCTGATCCTGCAGAAACCCGCCGATGACGCACCCGACGCCGAAGGCCGCGATCAGGATGCCGAAGGCGTAGCCCGCGCCGGACTCGGAGAGGCCGTATTCCTCCATGACCGGCTGCTGGAACACGCCCCACGCAGCGGGAAGCCCGGTCAAAATCTGGATGGCCGCGCCTGCGAGCAGGATCGTCCACGGGTGTTTTGCGGAAATTTGCTCCATTTTGTTTCACCTCAGCGGATAGTGTGCCCTTTTTGATTGACAAATCAGCAGGTTTCTTTATAATAAGTTATATATTTGAGATTTTCAGAGAGGAATTATAGATATGAAAACACAGGCATTGAAAGGTATGCGCGACCTGCTGCCCGCTGAGCAGAGCCTCCGCGATTACATTCAGGGCAAGATCCTCGAGACGTACCGGGAATCCGGCTTTGAGCGGATCTCCACCCCCATGCTCGAGGATATGGAAAACCTCGACAAGTCCGACGGCGGCGACAACCTGAACCTGATCTTCAAGGTGCTCAAGCGCGGCGAGAAGCTGACCGCCGCTCTCAACACCGGCGACCCCAAGCAGCTGTCCGATATGGGTCTGCGCTACGACCTGACCCTGCCGCTCTCCCGCTACTATGCGGCCAACAAGGATAAGCTGCCGAACCCCTTCAAGGTCATCCAGACCGACCGGGTGTTCCGCGCCGAGCGTCCCCAGAAGGGCCGTCTGCGCGAGTTCGTCCAGTGCGACATCGACATTCTGGGCGACGAAAGCCCCAACGCCGAGGTGGAGCTGATCGACGTGACCACCCGCGCCCTGCTAAACATCGGCTTCAACGGCTTCACCGTCAACATCAACGACCGCCGCATCCTGCGCGGAATGCTGGAGAGCATGGGCTTTGCGGCCGATACGCTGGATTCCGTCTGCATCACCTTCGATAAGATGGATAAGATCGGTGCCGAGGGCGTCAAGGCTGAGCTGACCGAAAAGCAGCTGCCTGAAAACGCCATCAACGCACTGGCCGACTTCATCGCGGCCGGTGAAGTCACCCTCGACGCTGTGGCTTCCCGCTGTGCAGACCCGGCCATTGCCGACGACCTGAAATATGTGCTCTCCACCGCTTCCGCGATGGCCGGCGGCCGCTATCAGGTGGCCTACTGCCCCAGTCTCGTCCGCGGTCAGGGCTACTATACCGGCATGGTCTTTGAGATCACCTGCCCGCAGTTCAGCGGGGCCGTGGCCGGCGGCGGCCGTTACGATAACATGATCGGCAAGTTCCTCGGCACGCAGGTTCCGGCCGTTGGTTTCTCCATCGGTTTCGAGCGCGTTTGCGGCATCCTGCTGGAGCAGGGCTATCAGATCCCCGGTGCCAAGCAGAAGATCGCGCTGCTCTACAATAAGGACGCGGATTTCCCCGCAGTGCTGGCAAAGGCCGCATCTCTCCGCAATACCTACAACGTCACTGTCCTGCAGCAGGGCAAGAAGCTCGGCAAGCAGCTGGGCCAGCTGGAAGCCGCTGGTTTTGCCGGTGCCGCTTTCATGGATAAGGACGAAGTGAAGATCTTCTAAAAATCCTATAAACGAAAAAATCTCCGCTGGGCGTGAAAACCCGGCGGAGATTTTTTATGTTCAATAGAAGTTACATCGTGAACTGGATGGTGCAGAAGGCTGCATAGATGCAGAGCAGCAGGATGCCCTGCCAGCGGGAGAGCTTGCCCTTGAGCAGGGCGGGCACGGTCAGGATCAGCATGACCGCCCACATCACAGGGATGTCCATGACGAGGGAAGCGTTGATGCCAAAGAGGGTGGATTCCTGCGGGATGCTGAAGGGAGCCAGCGAGACGGACACGCCGCTGACCAGCACGAGGTTGAAGACGTTTGCACCGATGACATTGCCCAGAGACAGCGCACCGTGGCCCTTGGCCAGCGAGGTGATGGCGGTGACCAGCTCGGGCAGGGAAGTGCCGAGGGCCACGAAGGTCAGTGCGATGACCGACTCGGGCACGCCGAGGGCCTGCGCAATCAGAGTGCCGTTATCGACCAGCAGGTTGGCACCCACGGCGATCAGGACGGCACCGACCACCAGCAGGCCGATGTCCTTGGCAAAGGAGTTCTCGCCGCCCTCGTCCTCTTCTTCCTCGGGGGCCGGGGCGTTCTTCATGGCCAGAACATTGCAGACGATGTAGGCCACGAACATGGCCAGCAGCACAAAACCGATGGGGCGGCTGAAGTAGCCGGTGGAGTAGGCCACGCCTGCATAGATGGCAGCGGCGGCGAAGAAGAAGAGCACCGGCACGCGCAGGCTCTTGGGGTCCACCTTGCCCGGGCGGACGGCAACCGTGATGGCCGCGATGAGGGCGGCGTTGCAGATGACCGAGCCGATGGCGTTGCCGTAGGCGATCTCACCGTGGCCGGACAGGGCCGACGTGGTGGAGACCATGACCTCGGGCAGGGTGGTGCCGATGGAAACAACTGTGGCACCGATCAGCAGTTCCGGCACATGGAAACGGCGGGCAATGCCGGTGGAACCGTCCACGAACCAGTCGCCGCCCTTGATGAGGCAGAGCAGACCGACGATGAACAACAAAACGGGGATGAGCATAGTTCTTTCTCCTTTTATTTGGCGGGTGAATTTCCGGAGGACAAAAAAGAGACTTTTATTACAGGCACTCGTAACGAAATGTCCTGTAATAAAAGTCTCAAGCATTCGGCATCTTGCGGGCATTTCTGCCGGGTATGTCGCACAGATGCAGCGCAGACCTCTGCCAACGAGGAGACTGCGCCCTTTACTCCCTTTTATCCGAAGAGTAGTATACTAATTTTGGGGCGAAAAAGCAAGCGAAAACGAAAAAATTACTCCGCCGTAGCCACTTTTTTTGCGTTCGGGTAGATCCGCTCCATCCGGGCGTTGTCAAAATGTGCGTCCAGATAAACCTCGAAGCTGTTGGCAGGGGCGTTTCCGCTGGTGCGGGCATCGTACCGGGCCAGCGCAAAGGCCGAGAGAGTCATGTTGACCGCCATGAACACCGCCAGAAGGATCGTCATCCACGGCTTGATGCGGCTGCGCACTTTGGCCATGAGCTTTGCGATCAGCGGATAGCCGTGCCGCAGCCAGACCACCGCCGCGATGCCCCAGAAAAAGCAGTAGAGCAGATTGATCCGTCCGCCGAGGTTGAACATGAACTTGCTGTAATCCCAGAACACCACGCCGAACAGCAGCTCGCCCACGGCACTGCACACATATTCATATGCACCGCCCATGACGACGCCGAAGCAGAAGATGGTGCGGTCGCTCTTGTGCGCACTGTTCCGCAGCAGGATGGTGGACAGCACCAGTGCAAGACCCCACACCACGCTGAACGGCCCCCAGACCAAGCTGGAACGGCTCATCCAGACCCCGGCGGTGATCCGGCAGAAGATCGTCTCCACTACATCGCCGAGGAATGCGCCGATGACGAAGAGCCAGAGCAGGTCGGCAAGGCTGATGTTGGTTTCGGCGGCGGTGGTCGGCTCGGGCCGGGCCGCTTCCGGATAAGCTTTCTGGATGCGCTTCTCGACGCTGGCCGTGATCTTCTGTCGCAGGCGGTCGGAGCGTTTGCTCAGCTCGACATTGAGCTGTTCCAGATGGGGATGCTTGGCGGCATACCGCCCCACCACGATGCCGGAACCAATCTGGTCCAGCACGGCAAGGATTATGCCGACCCAGACCGCGATGTGCAGCAGCAGCGGCGGCAGAAGTGCGCAGAGCCGGAGGAGCAGGTCGTTGCCCCAGCGGACGGCCACCGCACCCAGCACACCCCACAGCACCGAGTACTGCGGGCAGATATAGCCGTCGATGTTGAACTTTTTGCCCGAGTAATCCCACCAGCGGCGGTGGTGGACCCGCTCCAGCAGCTTGGCGGTCAGCCACTCGACGACGGTGGCGATCAGGAAGCTGCCGAAAAACAAGGCGGCCGGGTTGGTGCGCAGGTCGGCCAGACCGACCGCCATCAGCACGCCCGCTGTGCCGTAGACAAAGCAGAAGGGGCCGGAGGCCGCACCGCGGTTGGCAAAATGCCTGCCCTTGATGGTGGCGACCACCGTCTCGCCCACCCAGCCCAGAAAAGAATAGACCAGATAAAGGACGCTCAGCGTGTAAAAATTCAGCTCCATGGGGTTCTCATTTCCGAGAAACTGTATCCAGTATATTCGATTTTGCCCCGCTGTACAAGGTTTTTGCCCGAAACATTAAAATTTGTTTACAAGAACTTTTCCGTTCTGCCAAGGCCTCTCACTTCGGGAGAGGTGGCATCGCGCAGCGATGACGGAGAGGGCGAGCCCGGCAGAGGGAGAAAACAAACACCGCGATACGATCGCTCTTTCCGAGCGGCAGCGTATCGCGGTGTTCTGGTCATTTTGTCAGCGTCCTCGCCCTCTCAGGCGCATTCGCGCCAGCTCTCCCAAAGGGAGAGCCAAGAAGCAGAGGGCTTACAGCTGGCTCTTATACAGCTCGACGATCTCCTCCACGCTGGTATCACGGGGGTTACCGGGGCGGCAGGCGTCGGCATATGCGGACTCGGCGAGGAACTGGATGTCCTCTTCCTTCAGGATGCCATGCAGGTTGGTGGGGATGCCGACGTCAGCAGACAGCTGTTTGACGGCGGCGATGGTGGCATCGGCGGCCTGTGCGTCGTTCATCTCGTCGATGCCCTTGACGCCCATGGCCTTGCCGACGGCACGGTAACGCTCACCGGCGACGGACTTGTTGTACTCCAGACCGACCGGCAGCAGGATGGCGCAGGCCACACCGTGCGGGGTGTCGTACAGGGCGGACAGGCCGTGTGCCATGGAGTGGACGATGCCCAGACCGACGTTGGAGAAGCCCATGCCGGCGATGTACTGGCCCAGAGCCATACCTTCGCGGCCTTCCGGGGTGTTCTGGACAGCACCGCGCAGGTTCTCGCTGATGAGCTTGATGGCTTCGAGGTGGAACATATCGGAGATGGTGCAGTGGCCCTTGGTGATGTAGCCCTCGATGGCGTGGGTCAGAGCATCCATGCCGGTGGCGGCGGTCAGGCCCTTGGGCATGGAAGCCATCATGTCGGGATCGACCACGGCGATCTCGGGGATGTCGTTGGTATCGACGCAGACGAACTTGCGCTTCTTCTCCACATCGGTGATGACGTAGTTGATGGTGAC
>CAVKZS010000064.1:0-21614 GCA_963660925.1 Eubacterium sp. CAG:38
GTCTTTTCCTTCTTGCGCTTAATATTGTTCCATTTGCTATGTCCAGACATGGGAATGAGCCTCCTACATTTTATCGAAATCTCCGCCTGCGGGCAGACGGGCTGTGGTCGCCCGCTTGTGGCAGCACACAAAATCTAACTCTATTATTTTAGCACAACCGCTCTGCGCGTTCAAGCCTTATCCCGCCTGTTTTCGGCTGAAATGGGCCAAAAATTCGCTTTTATGCCGGTTTTACAGCAGGCGCAGAGCTTTGGGGTAATGGTTCTTGACCCGGTTTGCCGACACTTTGCCGCCGCCCAGCGGCCAGCCGTCCACGGTCACGCAGCACCAGCCGTCCGCCGCCGTCTCTGCGGCGATCTCCCGGCCCGAGAGGTATTCCACCGTGCGGGGGTCGGCGAGGGTCAGTTCCTCGCGGTTTTTGCAGAGCGCACCGAACGCCGTGAACAGGTGATGCTCCGGCACGAAGCGGCCCTTCTGCACGCTGCCGACGAAAACGCCTGCCCGCAGGACATGGAGCGTCGTCTGCGGAAAGGGCGCGGGCAGCAGTACCCCGCCGCCGTGGACCACGGCAGGCCGGCCGGCCAGTGCCGGGAAGGATTCCTCCGCAAAGGCGTGCCACTCCTCCAAGCTCTGTGCCGGGGTCGCCTCACTGCCGGTATCCCGGCTGCGGGTGTTCCGGCCCTGCACGGCTTCCCGGCAGGCGCGGCTGTTCTCCCGCCGGGCCGCACGGGGATCTTCCCGGGTTTTGCCGGGCTTTGCGCCCTTCTTGCCGGCCTTTTTCCCGGCATCCAGAGCCGCCGCCAGCCAGAGTTTTTCCTCGGGGGTATACTCGCCCAGCGGGGGCAGGGTGCGGGGCGTGCCCGTTTTCACCAGCCGGGCCATAAAGTGGCCCTCGCCGCCCTGACAGGGCCAGATGCGCCGCACCTTGCTCACATCCAGCGGCAGACCGCCGGTGCGGTTGGCTTCGCCCTCGCTGCCGAAGGTGTAATCCACATTGCCGAGGGCATCCGCCAGTTCAAATTCCGGGTGCCGGGCAAGGAACGCCGCCACCTGTCCTTCGTCCTCTTCGGGTGCAAAGGTACAGGTAGAATAGACCAGCTGCCCGCCCGGGGCCAGCACCGCCGCCGCGCAGTCGAGGATCTGCGCACCCAGTTCGGCGCACTGTTTGACCAAGGCTTCGCAGTGCTGGGCCAACGCCGCCGGCTCCTTGCGGAACATTCCCTCGCCGGAGCAGGGCGCATCCACCAACACCCGGTCGAAAAATTCCGGCAGGGCCTCGGCGATCCGGGCCGGCGTCTCGTTGAGGACGACCGCATTCGGCACGCCCATCCGCTCGAGATTGCTTTTCAGGATGTCGGCACGGTTTGCCACATACTCGTTGCTCACCAGCAGGCCGTATCCGCCCAGTGCCGCGGCCAGCTGGCTGCTTTTTCCACCGGGCGCGGCACACAGATCCAGCACCCGCATTCCGGGCCGGACACCCAGCAGCGGGGCCGCCGAGGACGCCGACGGCTCCTGCGAGTAAAACACGCCCGCGTGATGGTACGGATGCCGCCCGGGTTTGAACTCCGGCTGCTCGACCACGAACGCCGCCTTGCAGAAGGGCGATGCCTTCAGCGGAAAATCCGCCTTGGCCGCAAACTGTTCCGGCGCGGCCCGGAGAGCCGAAACGGTGACGCCCCGCGCCGCCGTCTCCTGCGGGGCAGCATAGAGCGTATCGTACCGGTCGCCCAGTAAGGCGCGCTCCCGTTGTTCAAAATATTCCGTAGGCATTCCAGTCTACCTCCCCTGTGGAATCTCGATGTATAAAGCCGCGTCCTGCGGCCAAACTAAGGCTGTGAGGCGAACCCCTCACACAGAACCGAAAGGAGCAATGCAACGATGGAAAATCGCACCGAAAACCGCAGCAATAACTGCAAGAATCAGACCCAGAACAAGACCGAGAACCGCTCTTCCAACTCCACCCAGAGCACCACGGCCTCCAACGAGCACAAGCACCCCAACCAGTACACCAAGGGTGCCGACGACGAGGGCGGCAAAAACGCTGCCCGCAATTCCGCCCGCAACAGCCGCTGACCGTTTCTGAGCAACGCTGAGCCTGCCCGACGGACCAACGGCGGCTGAGCACATTCAAAAAGCCCGCTGCTTTCCCGGCACTGTTTTCCAGTGCGGAAAGCAGCGGGCTTCCGGCGTTTTGGGGTTATTTTTCGTTGGGGTCAAAGTTCTGCCAGAGCGTCTCGAACAGCTCCTTCACCCGGTCCATCTGCCCATTGAGGTATAGCCACCCCAGCAGGCACTCGAAGCCGGTGGAGGCGCGGTATTCCTCGGGCGAAGCGTGTTTGGCAACGCTGGCTTTGCTGGCGTTGCGGCCCCGCTTGAACACGGCCAGCTCGTCCTCGGTGAAGAGCGGCTCGAGCAGCTGCTCTTCCCGGAACTGTGCTTTGGCCGAAACATATTTGACCTTCTCAGAGTTCAACTTGCCGGCTGACAACCGGTGGTGCTCGGCCAACCGCTGGCGCACCAGCAGTTCCAGCACGCTGTCGCCCACAAAGGCCAGTGCCAGTGGGCTGAGCTCGCGGGGGTCGATTTTTTCAGGTTCTGTCATAGATTCACCGTACGGGCCCTCTCCGTCATCGCTGCGCGATGCCACCTCCCCCAAAGTGGGAGGCAAGTCTTGGCTCTCCCTTTGGGAGAGCTGGCGGAGCAGCGCGACGCCTGAGAGGGCAAGCCTGCTTCGTTAGAAGATATAATCGAACTGATACTCGCCGATGAGGATGGTGTCGTTCTCCTGAACGCCCTTGTCCACCAATGCGTCGAGGATGCCGCTCTCGCCCAGCTGACGCTGGAAGTACTGCAGGCTCTCGTAGTCATCGACGTTGCTGCCCTCGAGGATGCGTTCCAGCCACGGGGCCTCCACCGACCAGACGTGTGCTTCCATCCGGCGGATGCTGAAGTCGCGGCTGCCGGCCTTGACCTCGGGCTTCTTGTACTCAGCCGCAAAGACGGGCACCGCCGGGATGTCCTTCAGGCGGCTGTACACCAGACCCGGCAGCTCCTTGACGCCCTGCATGGTGGCGGCGGAGATGGGCACAAAGGTCAGGCCCTTGTCCTCGATATACTTGCGGAAATCGGCGATCTGCTCCTCGGTGGCGAGGTCGCACTTGTTGCCCACCACGATCTGCGGACGCTCGGCCAGCGCGGGGCTGAACTTGGCCAGCTCCTCGTTGATCTGCTCAAAATCTGCAATGGGGTCGCGGCACTCGCTGCCCGAGACATCCACGACGTGGAGCAGCAGGCGGCAGCGTTCGACATGGCGCAGGAAGTCGTGGCCGAGGCCGACGCCCTCGCTGGCACCCTCGATCAGGCCCGGGATATCGGCACAGACAAAGCTGGCACCCTCACCCACCGAGACGACGCCCAGCGTCGGCACCAGCGTGGTGAAGTGGTAGTTTGCGATCTTGGGCTTGGCCGCGCTGATGGTGGAGATCAGGGTCGATTTGCCGACGTTCGGGAAACCGATCAGGCCCACATCCGCGATCAGCTTCAGCTCCAAGGTCACCTGAATGTCTTCGCCGGGCATACCGGGCTTGGCAAACTTGGGGATCTGGCGGGTGGGGGTCTTGAAGTGTGCGTTGCCGTAACCGCCGCGGCCGCCCTTTGCAATGGTGACCGGCTCGTGGTTGGACAGATCGGCAATGACAAGGCCGCTCTCGGCGTCCTTGATGACGGTGCCCAGCGGCACCTTGATGACCAGATCTTCGGCATTCTTGCCGTGGCAGAGGCTTGCTCCGCCCTTGCCGCCCTCGGGGGCGACATACTTGCGCTTGTAGCGGAAATCCATCAGGGTGGTCAGGTGGTCATCGACGACAAAGATGATGTCGCCGCCTCTGCCGCCGTCACCGCCGTCCGGACCGCCGGCGGCCACGAATTTTTCGCGGTGAAAGCTCACCGCACCGTCGCCGCCCTTGCCCGCATGGAGCCAGATGGTGGCGATGTCAATAAAGTTGGTCTGTGCTGCCATACAGCCCCTCCTGTTTTCATCAAAAAGAGCCGGGCCACAACGGTCCGGCTCTATGGGTTGCAGATTTTAGAAAGAAGTTACTGCTTGACGCTGCACTTCTTGCCGCTCTTGCCCACGCGCTCGAAACGAACGGTGCCATCGACCAGAGCAAACAGGGTATCATCGCTGCCCTTGCCAACGTTCTCACCCGGCTGAATGTGGGTGCCACGCTGACGGACAAGGATGTTGCCGGCCAGAACAAACTGACCATCTGCACGCTTCGTGCCCAGACGCTGAGCCGCAGAATCACGGCCGTTCTTGGTGCTGCCTACGCCCTTTTTATGTGCCATTGTAATTTACCTCCTTAGCCGTTGATCGCAGTGATTTCAACCTTGGTATAGGGCTGACGATGACCCATACGGCGAGCACTGTGCTTCTTTGCGCGATAGGTGATGATGTTCAGCTTCTTGCCCTTGCCATTCTTGATGACCTTGGCAGTAACGGTAGCACCCTCAACAACGGGAGCGCCAACCTTCACAGAACCCTCCTCGCCGATAGCGAGAACCTGATCAAACTTCACTTCGGAGTCGGCCTCAACGTCCAGCTTTTCGATGTAGACGATGTCGCCCTGCTCCACGCGGTACTGCTTACCGCCGGTAACAATGATTGCGTACATTTTGTTCATTCCTTTTCGTTGTACTCGCTGGTCGTAAAGGCAAGCCCTCACCGGGCTGTTTCCGGAGCCCACACCATGCGGCTAGAATAGTATAGCAGAAAACGGTCTGGATTTCAAGAGGAATTTTTCCCTTTTCCGCAGATTTTTCGGCCCGATTTACGCTTTGTCGGCCAAAGCCGCTTTGACGGCGGCATTCAGGGCCGCGGTCTTGTCGAGGAACATCTGCCGGGGCATGGCCGCCAGCAGCTCGGTGTCGGTGCCCTCCGGGACCACTTCTTCGGCGGTCTTGCCCGCCTTTTTCAGCAGGGCGCGGTTTTCGGCGGTCAGGGCCAGCGGGGTCATCAGGGGCTTGCTCTGATATTTACGGGTCAGGTAAATTTCTGCCGCCACACCGAGGATTACGGCCAGCCCTGCGATCAGCTGGGACACCCGCAGGCCGATGGAGGGCACCAGCATCAGACTGTCGGTGCGCAGGCCCTCGATCCAGAAGCGGCCCGCGCCGTACCAGATGAGGTACCGCAGGGTGATGTCGCCGTTGAACTTCCGTTTTTTGATGTACCGCCACAGCAGGAAAAAGCCCACCAAGCACCAGATGCTCTCATACAAGAAGGTCGGGTGCACCGGCAGATTCGGGTCGATGATGGTGCCCTTGGGGGCCGTAACGGTGCTTCCCATCAGGTAATTGCGGGTGGCCTCACTGTACATTCCCCACGGCAGGGTGGTGTTGCAGCCGAACGCCTCCTGATTGAAGAAGTTTCCCCAGCGGCCAAGGCCCTGTCCGACGAGGAAGCCCATGGCCGTCAGGTCGAACATCGGCAGCACCGGCACGCCCCGCCACTTGCAGGCCAGACCGCCGAACAAAAAGCCGCCGATGATGCCGCCGTAGATGGCAAGTCCGCCGTCCCGGATGGCCAGCATCTCCCAGATGCTCTCATATTCAAAGGGGGCCATGGCGACGTAATAGGCGCGGGCACTGGCGATGCCCAGCACCACGCCAATCAAAATCACGTCCACCATCGAGTCCGGGTCCACGCCGAACTCCTGACACCGGCGGAACGCGAACACCAGCGCAAGGCAGAGGCCCACCGCGATGCAGACGCCGTACCAGTAAATGTTGATGTTCCCGATGGAAAAGGCGACCCGGTTGATCTCAAACTGCAGGCCCAAGCCCGGGAACTGTACCAGATTTGTCATTCTTCTTCCTCCTGTGCTTCCTCGTCGCACGCCGTGCCGTCGGGCTGGATGTACATGGTTGCCATCCGCTCTTCCTGCAGGATGTGCCGGAGCGCGTTGTCCGCATCCTTGGCGGTCAGGTTGGCCAGCGTGGTGATCTGCTGGGCCACCGTCTGGCCCGAGAGGGCGAAATCGGCCATCTGGCTGGCCGAATCCTCGACGTTTTCGAGATTTTCGATCAGCTGGCCGTATTTTTCGTTCTTGCAGAGGGTGAAGATCTCCCGGTCCACGCCCTCAGCCCGGATGCGGGCGATCTCGTCCAGAAGCAGCCGCTTCACGGTGTCAGGCTGGTCGCTCTCCCCGGTGAAGAGGATGCAGCAGCAGCCGTCCACCCGCAGCACCTCGCCGCCGAACCCCGGATTGGTCAGGCCCTCGTCGTAGAGCTTGCGGTAGAGGGGCGACATCCCGCCGCAGATGCAGCAGAGCACCAGATCGTACAGCATCTCGCTGCGCAGGTCGTCCGGCGGCAGCGGCTCTTCCTTGAAGCCCAAGCCGAAGCAGGGCTTGGCGACGGGCATGGTGATGGTCTTTTCCCGCGCAACGAGGGTCATCGGCTCGTCGGCCCAGAGCCGATGCACCCGCTCCACCGGGCGGGGTTCCATCAGGCCGTGCCGCGCACAGGCGGCAAGGATCTGCTCCATGCTGGTGTTGCCGGCTGCGGCCAGCACCATGTTGTTGGGCGCGTAAAACGCCTTGCAGCAGTCGTAGAGCATTTCGGGCGTGATCTCGGCAATGCTCTCGCAGGTGCCGGCGATGTCGCTGCGGATGGGGTGGCTGTGGTACAAACACTCGCACAGGCCGGTGATGAGCCGCCAGTCCGCACTGTCGTCGTACATCTTGATCTCCTGCCCGATGATGCCCTGCTCCTTGTCAATGGTCTGCTGGGTAAAATAGGGGTGGCCCACCATCCCCAGCAGCACATCCAGACTCTCGTCCAGCTGTTCGGTGGCGGTGAAGAGATAGCAGGTGCGGTCAAAGGCCGTGAATGCGTTGGCATTCGCGCCGGTCTTGGCAAATTTGGCAAAGGCATCGCCGTCCTCATCCTCGAACATCTTGTGCTCGAGGAAATGCGCCACGCCCGCCGGGAGATGCACTTCCTTCTCGTCCAGCCGGAAATCCCGGTCGATGGAGCCGAAGCGGGTGGCGTAGATGACATGGGTGCCCGAGTAGCCGGGCATGGGCCGGACGATCACCGTCAGGCCCGAGGGCAGGACCCGCCATTCATCGGCGGCGGTCTGCTCCAGCAGCGTCTTTTGTTCAGACATGGGCGTTTTCCTCCTCTCGGGTCAACCGGCAGCTCACCGAAAGGGTAAGCTGGCGCAGGATGGCGCGGACATCGTCCTTCGTCACCCGGCAGAGGGCGGCCCGGGCGTCGTCCGGCGTCTGGACCGGCCCGCCCCGCAGGATCTCCATGTAATACCACGTCTCGATGCCGCCCAGCGTATCTTCCAGCCCGGTCATCCCGCTGAGCAGCGACCTGCGGCAGTCGTCCAGCTCTTCGTCAGTGATGGGGCCGGTGCGCAGGTCGTCCAGCTCTTTCCGAATGGCCTGTTCCGCGCGGTCAGCGTCGGCGTGCTCCACACCGCTGTTGACCGCCATACTGCCCGTAAAGCTCTGGAACGAGGACGAACAGTAATAGCACAGGTGATCCCGCTCCCGGACATTCAGGAACAGGCGGCTGGTGACGCTGCCGCCGTAGAGCGACATGGCCAGCCGCACCGCGGCCATCTGCTCCGGGCGCATCGGCTCGCCGAGGGTGAAGAGCATACAGAGTTTCGCCTGCACGGTGTCGAAGCATTCGGTCTTCTGCACCGGCTCCTGATGGGGCATCGCCATATTCGCAGCCAGCGGCAGCGGATGACGATCCACCGCAGCCAGTTCGGTCAGCAGTGCACTCTGGACGGCCGCGGTCTTTTCTTCGTCGCAGCCCAGCACGATCAACTCGATCTGCGCCGTTTCCAGCATTTCGCGGTAGGCAGCGGTCAAAGCCTCCGACGTCAGGCCGTCCACCTCTTCGAGATAGCCCTCCTGCCGGATGCCCGCCGGACTGTCCCCGAAGAACTCCCGGTTGGCCTGCCGCTGGCAGTAGAGCCGCTTTTCGTTGATCTCGTCCTCGAGGGCCTTTTTCAGCATCTGCTTTTCGATGCCAACGGCCTCCGGGTCGAACACGCCGCCCACAAAAGAGGGGTGGAACGCCGTTCCCAGCACGAGGGCGGTGTATTCATCGGTCAGCCGCTCCTCTTCCAGCGCGAAGGCATCCTTGATGCCGGTCACGCTGACACAGAGGTTGTGGTTGCAGCCCAAAGGCCGGGCGTCCACGGTCAGGTCGGCCCCGTACAGCCGGGCCAGCTTCTTGGTCATCTGGGTCATATCCGGGCAGTCGGCATAGCCCCGCTCCATCACCAGCGGCAGCAGCGCGTGGGCCGTGGCCGTCTCGCGCTTGGCCGGGAATGCAAAGTGGATGCTGATCCGGCAGCGGTTGAATTTCTGCGCCGGGTCGTAGGAAAGATGGACGCCGGGCGCGATCTCAGTTCGTTTCAATCTTCTTGTTCCTCTTTGTTGTTTCTGTTTTATTGGTTCGCCTGCGCAAGGGCCACGAATTCTTCCAGCGACAGGCCGCTGGCGGCGATGGCGCGGGCGTTCTCCACGCCCACATACCGCCAGTGCCACGGCTCGTAGACCATGCCAGTGGCCGCCTGCCGGTCCTCCGGCCAGCGCAGGATGAAGCCATACTCCGACGCATAGGCCGTCAGCCACTCGTAGGCGCGGCTCTTGGCGAAGGAGGTGTTCTTCTCGGTGGAGTCGGCGGCGAGGATATCAACCCCGTAGCCGGTGGCCTGCTCGCTGGCATCAGCCCTCGGGCAGAGGGTCGCGGCCTTTTCTGCGGCCTCTTTCTCGGCGCAGCCCTTGTCCAGATAGCTCTGCTTCTGGGCGTCAAAGGCGGCTTCTCGGGCGGCTTGATCCTGCCAGCCGGTCACAAGGGTCAGGCTGATGCCGTCCGCCTGCGCAGCCTCGGCCATCTGACGGTATGCGTCGGCGGCCTCCTGTTCCAACTGCTGGCCGGTGGCATCGTCGGCCACGGCCAGTGCAGGGGCCGGTTCCCCGGCAAGGGGCAAGTTGGCGTTCACCAGCACCAGCCGGGCGTCCGCCGGGTCATACACATAGGCCGAGCCGTCGTACTGCTGGGCCTCAAAGGTCTTTGGCCCCGCCACCAGCGCGTGGGCCTTGGGCAGAAGCCAGAGGATGCCGCTGGTCATCAGGGCCATGGCCGCGGCACAGGCCGACAGGAAGATCACCCAGTTCCGCACCAGCCGCAGCCGGCGGCGGATCTTCCACTCCCGGCGGGTCATCCGCCGCTTCTGTTCGGGACGCTTTTGTTCCATCATCTGTTTCCCCTTTTCACACCGATATGCAGAACGCTTCTTTCTGCGGATACACACAATATTTATTATACACCCCTTTCGTTTGGGTGTAAACGCCGCAGGGTGTAAAAAAATTGTGACGCAAAAACGCCCTGCCGGGCCAGAGCGGCCAAGCAGGGCGTAAACCCGTAATTTTTTTTTGCAATTCTTACTCGAACAGCATATCGTGGATCGCGCTCACGGCACGGTCGGCATCCTCGCGGTCGATGATGCAGGAGATCTTGATCTCGCTGGTGGAGATCATCTTGATGTTAATGTTGTTGTTGGACAGGGCCTCGAACATCTTGGAGGCCACACCGCTGTGGCTCTGCATACCGGCACCAACGATGGAGACCTTGGCGCAGGTCTCGTCGCAGGTTACGTCCTTGAACTTTGCGCTCTCCTTCAAGGTGCGCATCGCGGTCTCGGCCTCGCCCTCGGCGCAGGTGAAGATGACATCCTTCTTTCCCTCACGGCCGGTGGACTGCAGGATGATGTCCACGTTGATGTTCTTCTGGGCCAGCAGGCCGAAGATCTTGAAGCTCATGCCCGGCTCGTCGGGAACGTTCAGAATCGAAATAACAGCAACGTCGGTGTCCTTTGCGACGCCCTTGATCAGCATACCTTCCATGTCGTTTGCAACCTCCTTGACGATGGTACCGGGAACGGGATTCAGGCTGGAAAGCACTTCCAGCTCCACGTTATACTTCTTTGCCAGCTCAACGCTGCGGTTGTTCAGCACCTGTGCGCCGAGGGAGGCCAGCTCGAGCATTTCGTCGAAGGTGATCTCCTTGAGCTTGCGGGTGTTGCGCACCTTGCGGGGATCGGCGGTGTAAACGCCCTCCACATCGGTGAAGATCTGGCAGCGGTCGGCATGGAGAGCCGCCGCGATCGCCACGGCACTGGTGTCGCTGCCGCCGCGTCCGAGGGTGGTGATGTCGTCCATCTTGTTCAGGCCTTGGAAGCCTGCCACGACGACCACGCGGTTGCGCTCCAGCTCAGACGAGATGCGCTCGGTGTTCAGCTTGGTGATGCGGGCCTTGGTGTAGGCACGGTCGGTCTGGAAGCCTGCCTGCCAGCCGGTCAGACTGATGGCATGGCAGCCGATCTCGTTCAGGGCCATAGCCAGCAGCGAGATGCTGATCTGCTCGCCGGTAGCCAGCAACATATCCATCTCACGGGCAGACGGGTTGTGGGTGATCTCACCCGCTTTTGTGATCAGGTCATCGGTGGTATCGCCCTGTGCGGACACGACCACGACAACATCATTTCCCGCGTTGTGGGTGTTGGCCACAATGCGCGCCACGTTGAAGATACGGTCACGGTCCTTCACCGAAGAACCGCCGAACTTCTGTACGATCAACGCCATATCTTGTCACTCTCCTCTTTTTCTCCCTCACCATGCGGAGGGTTACGCCTTTGTATCATTCCACTGTCGCGCCGGTATTATCGGCATCCAGACGCAGCAATGTAAATGCTTCACATCCGTCGAGACCTTCAAGGTTCTCGAGTCCTTTTTCCAGCCCTGCATAGAAGCTTCCGACATCGGCACGCTCGGCCACCGCCATGACGGTGCTGCCTGCGCCCGAAACGTAAACAGCCTTGGCCCCGCAGCTCTTGGCCAGCTCGAACACTTCCTTCGAGCCGGGCATCAGGGGCATCCGGTAGGGCTGATGCAGGCGGTCCTCCGTCGCAATGGCCAGCAGGTCGTGCCGGCCCTCGCAGAATGCCGCCGGGACCAGCGCGGCGCGGGACAGATTATACACCGCATCCTTGTGGGGGATTTCCTTGGGCAGGGCAGCGCGCGCCGCCTCGGTCAGCAGCTTGTAATCCGGCACGATGGCCGCAAAGCAGAGGCTCTGATCCACATCCCGCTTGACCGAATACACCACGCCGTCCTCAAAGACGCTGCTGGTCAGGCCGCCCAGCAGGGCCGGGGCTACATTGTCCGGATGCCCCTCGATGGAGGTCGCCAGCGTCAGCAGCTCCTGCGTGTTCAGCACATCGCCCAGCATCCGGTTCGCGCCCAGCAGACCCGCAATGATGCAGGCCGAGGACGAGCCAAGGCCGCGCGCCATAGGGATGGGATTGGTCTGGATGATCTTGAGGGGCGGGATTTTCTTGCCCACCTTGTCGAACAGGCCCTTCGCCGAGCGATAGACCAGATTCGACTCGTTACGGGGGATGCGGGTGCCGTCGGCGGACGAGATGTCCAGCTTGTCGCTGTCCTCGAACGTCACGGTATTGTACAGCGTCACTGCAAGGCCCAGCGCATCGAAGCCGGAACCGACGTTCGCGCTGGTGGCAGGGACCGAAACCTTGATCTTCATGGCCGTTTCCCCTTCCGTTTAACCTTCCTCAGGCAGACGCTTGAGCACCAGCTTGACGCTGCCGCCCACGGCTTCCACCTTCCGTGCCGCCTCGGTAAGGGCCTTTTCGTCGGCGCGCTCCACAAAGTAGGCGCAGCCGTCGTACCGCTCCTCGACTACCTTGCCGTAGCCGTAGATGGCTTCCACCACCGCCGGCGCAATGCCCGCTACACGCACATAATATGCGGCAGGGGCCGGGTCAGTGAGCATTCCTTCCACAGGTTCCGCCGGCTGCCAGAACAGGCTGTCGTGGACCTTGGAGCCGTTCTTGAGGGCATCCACCACATCGGCGACAACGGCACTGGCGGTGGGCAGCTTGCCCGCGCCCTTGCCGTAGAAGACGACATCGCCCAGCATATCGCCCTTGACCAGCACGGCGTTGAACACGTCATCGACACCGGCCAGCTGGTTCGCCTTGGGGACAAGGCAGGGCTCGACGCCCGCTGCCACGCCGCCGTCCGGCTTCCGTTTCATCCAAGCGATCAGCTTGATGACGCAGTTCAGCTTCTCGGCAGCTTCCACATCGGCCACCGTGATGTCACGGATGCCGCGGGTCGGAATATTCTGGGGGTAGATCTGATGGCCGCAGACCAGCGAGGACAGGATGGCGATCTTGCGGCAGGCGTCGCGGCCGTCCACATCGTCGCCGGGATCCTTCGTCTCGGCGTAACCCAATTCCTGCGCGATCTTCAACGCTTCGTCGAAGCCCAGATTCTCCCGGACCATCTTGGTCAGCATGAAGTTGGTGGTGCCGTTGACGATGCCCTCCACCTCGGTGATGACGTTGGCCGCGAGGCACTGGTGCATCGGGGTGATGATGGGAGTGCCGCCGCCCACCGAAGCCTCGAACAGGAAGGCGCAGCCGTGCTCCTTGGCGAGGCCCAGCAGCTCGGCACCGTAAGTAGCGACCATCTCCTTGTTGGAGGTGCAGACGCTCCGGCCGCTCTCAAGGCAGGCCTTGACATACGGGTAGGCGAACCGGGTGCCGCCGATGGTCTCGACGACGACCTTGATCTCGGGGTCCTCCAGAATGGTATCGAAATTCTTGATGAAGAGGTGTGCGTCCGGACGGCTGGAAAAATCCTTCGGGTCCAGAACATACTTCACTTCCACCGGCTCACCGGCCCGGCGGGAAACACCGGCGGCATTGCGCTGCAGCACCTCGTAGACGCCGCTGCCCACCGTGCCAAAACCTAAGATTGCGATCTTTGCCATGATTAAAACCCTCGTTCCTATTTCTCTGCCCTACGGCTGTCGTTACAGGTTATACCCGCAGTGGACACCCACCACCATCCGCTGCCGGGAAAGTTTCTCGGTCAGCTCCTCGGGGCTCATCTGCATGGTGTCGGTCCGGATGGTAACGGCCACCAGCGCGGCCCCGTTCTCGGGGGTAGACTGGTTGATGGTCACGATGCTTGCACCGGCCGCACTGATGCCGGCCAGCAGGCTTTGCAGCGCGCCGGTCTCGTCCCGCAGGGTCGCCATCACCGTGATGACCTCGCGGCCGTTCTCCGAATCAAAAATGCAGTCCTTATATTTATAGAAGGCACTGCGCGACAGATCCACGCTGCGGGTCGCAGCCGAAATGCTCCGTGCTTCTCCGCTGGCCAGAAGCTCCTTGGCGCGTACCACCTTGAGGAAAACTTCCGGCAGGACCTGTGCGTCTACCAGATAAAAGCGGCGTTCCAACTTGTTCACCTCACAAACACAAGTGTTCTTGCAGAGAATATAATAGCATCCGACCCCCGGCAATGCAAGAGGTCGGATGCTATTTTGGCAGATTATCCAGTTTTAGGCTGTGAAGCGGCAGTTCCGCTCACCGGAATTGCAAGGCTTTGCCGGAAAAGTATGATTTTTCCGTTCCCCACATTTCTGCACACTTGAGAAGAACAGCTGTTTCGCTGCCGCGGTCAAGGCTGTGCTCAGTCGGTGTCCACGCCGGTGGTGTCCGGCTCGGAGATCAGCGGTGCACTGGCTACAGGTGCGGCCCCGTGGGAGTAGTTGCAGGTGTCGGGCAGGTCATCGGCACGGTAGTAGCCCACCGCCGTGCTCGGGCAGGAGCCGCCGGCCAGCAGACCGCTCTGGGTGCAGTATCTGCGCTCCACCACGCCGTCCGAGGTCGGGAACGCCTTGTAGGGCAGCTCCGCCTGAACCTGTTCCATATAGGCCTTCCATGCCTGCACGCAGGTGCGGGTCTTGGCCTGATTCTTGGTCAGGGTCTTGGTCATATCGTAAGGTGCATCGTAGCCCCACCAGACCGCGGTGACATAATAGGGCGTACCGCCCACGAACCACAGATCCCGCTCGTCGCTGGCGGTACCGGTCTTACCAAAGGCTTCCATCCCGTTGGAGTTGGGGTAGTTGCCGCGGGCGGTACCCACATCGGAGAACAGGACGTTCTTCAGCAGGCGGTTCATGACGTAAGCCGTCTGGGGCGTCAACGCCTGATAGCTGGTGTTGTTGCTCTCGAGGTAGATGTTGCCGTCCCGGTCCAGCACACGGGTGTACAGGTGCGGGGTGGTGTACTCGCCGTCGTAGAAGATCTGGAACGCAGCGGCCAGTGCCATGGGCGTGACGCCGTGGGTCTGGCTGCCCATGACCATCTGGGCGAGGCCCACATCGTTGGCCGGGTCAAGGGTGTTCAGCTGCAGGGTGTTGTACACAAAGTTGAAGATGTTGCTTGCGCCCACCAGATCGCCCACGCGGATGGCGATGGTGTTCAGAGAGCGGGCCAAGCCGTTCCACAGCGGGATATCGGTGTTGTCGCCGTAGTTGCCGCCGTAGTTGCGGGGCCAGCTGCGCCATGCGTTGGGGTAAGCTTTCAGCTGGGTGTCCGACAGCCCCATCAGGCCGTTCTTGCGGCAGTAATCCTCATCGCGGATGACCATATCCTGTTTGAGGTAGAGGGGCGAGTTGTTGAGCATGGTGGACCAGTTGACCAGACCGTACTCGATGCCCAGCGCATACGCGCCGATGGGCTTGATGGTCGAACCGGTCTGCCGGGTCACGCTGTATGCGCGGTTCAGGGCGAGGCTCTTGGTCTTCTGGCCCAGACCGCCCACCATGGCCAGCACATTGCCGTCGTAGTCCAGCGTCACCATAGCGGCCTGCGTCCGGACATTGCGGTAATAGTACACCGTACCGTCGTCGCCGGTGCGGGTCTTGGGGGTGCCGTCCTCGTTCATGACCTGCACATCGTCGTCCGAAATGCTGGTCACTTCTTCCTCATGCCAGCCCGCCGGGAAGTACGCGTCGTCGGTGTTGAGCATCAGGTTTTCCATCGCGGTCTGCATCTTGGGGTTAACGGTCGCCTCGATGGTATAGCCGCCGGTATAAAGCTTGTTCTGTGCCTCCGACTCACTGATGCCCTCCTTCTCCATGATGGCCTTGACCACCTCGTTGAAGAGCGCGTCGGTGAAGTAGGAAGTCGTGGAGGACGACTGCTTGTTGGTGTCCTCCTCGGCCAGAACCAGCGGCTGGGCCGCTGCGTTGCGGTAATCCTCCTCCGAGATGACGCCCTGCTGCCACATATTGTAGAGCAGGAAGTTCCGGCGGTGGATCAGATTTTCCGGATTGGTGTAGGGATTGTAGTTGGTGGGATTCTTGGTGATGGATGCGATGGTGGCGCACTCCCACAGGGTCAGCTCGCTGACATCCTTGTTGAAGTACTCGTTCGCCGCCGTCTGCACGCCTTGGATCGTACCGGTGAAGCTGATGGTGTTCAGGTACGCCTCGAGGATCGTCTCCTTCGAGTAGCTGCGGCTCAGGCAGAGGGCGCGGTAGATCTCGCGCAGCTTGCGCAGTGCGCCCTCGATGCCGCTGGAGCTGTCGTCATCGGTCAGGTTCTTGATGAGCTGCTGTTCCAGCGTCGAGGCCCCCTGCTTCGAGCTGTAGATCGGCAGCAGATACTCGTTGACCATCGCGCCGATGGTGCGCTTGAAGTTGACGCCCGGCTCGTTGTAGAAATCCTTGTCCTCGGTGCAGATGAACGCATATTGTAAATAGGTTGGGATCTGCTCAAGGTTGGCCCAGACGCGGTGGCTGTTGGAGGAGCGCAGCGTTGCATACTCCACCTGTGCGCCGGTGTCGGGGTCGGTGGCCATGACCACACTGGATTGGCTCAACTCGATGTTGTCGAGGTCCAGCAGGTCGCCGTCGTTGGCCGTGGCCTCCACCACATAATAGACGGCACCCACGGCCACCAGACTGCCGGCCATGATGCCAAGGCAGATCACGGTCGCAATGAGACGGCCGAGGAAGCGCAGGATCGGATGGCCCCGCTTTTCCTTCGGCTCCTTGCCCTTGCGGGAAGGCTTTTTGCCCGTGCCGGAGTCGCCTTCGGTGCGGCTCTGGCTGGTGTTCAGGCTACGTCCAGCCGCAGCGCGGGAATCCCGAACCGCGCCGTCCGTGCTGAGTTTTCGTTTTCCTTCGTATGAGATAGGGATCGCCTCCTGACTGCGGCCCCTTTGTACAGGGGCCGTATCGGTTCCGGACCGAACCGGAGCCATAATACATCATTATAATCCTGCCGGCAAACCGGCGCAAGGACTAAATTTTTTCCCGGATAATGGTAGTATAGCACATCTTGCCCCGGAAAGTACAGCACCCGGAGGTGAAAATTCTGCTTTTCTGTCTGAGCTCGCCGCAAATCGCGCATACTATCGCCGGAAAGCCTCATTTGAAGGGAGTGTTTTGCCCCATGCGGAAACTCTTTCTCTGCCTGTTTTACGCCCTGTGCGCCTTTGCCATCGTGTTCAGCCTGTTCTGGATGTCTCTCCCCAAGCTCACCCTGCCCTCCCCCGCTTTCTCCGGCGATGAAACGCCCGATGACCCGGAGCTGAGTCTCTCGGCGCAGGCGGCCCCCTCGCTGACCTATACGGCCTACTACCTCTGCGACGAGGGCGGCCGGGTCACGGTCTACCAATGCCTGCCCGACGGCACCCCGGGCAAGCGGCTCGAGCAGACCGGCATCTACGTCAACCTCCTGCCCGAGGGCGACGCCCTCCGGATCAAGCATGGCCTCACCGTCCCCAGTGAGCGGGAGCTAAGGCAGCTGCTGGAAGATTTAGGCGCATAACGAAAGCCGCCGGCAATACGCCGACGGCTTTCTGTCTCTTATTTTCTTATGAAGTTACGCTTCCAACGCTTCCAGCGGGACGAGGTATTCCTTGCGGCATTCCTCGTAGGTCAGGAGATATTCCTTGCTGGGGTTGTGATGCATCATGCTCTTGAGGGTATGAGAGTCGTAATCCTCACCGGCCTCCATGCCGACCAGACGGGCGGCGATGTTGGAGCAGTGGTCGGAGATACGCTCGGCGTTGTTCAGCACATCGAGGAAGACCACGCCAGTGTCGATGGAGCAGACGCCCTCTTTCAGACGCTTGATGTGCTGGTCACGCAGACGCTCCACCAGAATGTCGATGACTTCCTCGATGGGTTCCACCTGCCGGGCGGCACGCAGATCACCGGATTCAAAGGCGTCGTCGGTCAACTGCAGGATCTTCTCAAGGGCCGAGTCGAGGATCTTCAGTTCGCTCTTGGCGTGGTCGCTGAATGCGGCCTCTTTGTCAGCCAGCTCCTGCGCCTTTTCCATGATGTTCACAGCGTAGTCGCCGATGCGCTCGTACTCGGTAACGAAGTTCAGCAGCTCGGTCACGGCGTGGCTCTCGTCGTCGCCCAGCTCCTGATCGGTCATCTTAATAAGGTAATTGGAGATCTCGACCTCCATCCGGTCGATCAGATGCTCCCGGACGTTGATGGCACTGACCACCTCTTCGTCCATCTTGAGCAGCAGCGGGGTAGCAAGGCTGACGTTGCGGGCGGCACGGCGGGACATCTTGACCACCGCGCTCTTGGCCTGCTGCAGAGCCACGGCCGGGCTCTTGTACAGACGCTCATCCAGCACCGGCATACTCAGTTCCTGCGCCTCTTCCGCGCTGTCGCGGACGGTCATGGAGGAAAGTTTGACCAGCAGGCCGTTGAAGGGCAGCAGCAGGATCATCGCCGCCACGCTGGACAGGGTATGGATGTTTGCGATGGAGCTCTTGTTCATCACATCATACCACATCGGGATGCCGATGGTGTACTGGACGGCATAGATCAAGGCCATCACGACAATGCTGCCGATGATGTTGAAATACAGGTGGATGAAGGCCGCGCGCTTACCGTCCTTGGACGAACCGCCGATGGTCAGCAACGGAGTGAACGCCGTACCGATGTGCGCACCCAGAATGATGGGGATTGCCGAACCAAAGGTGACAAGGCCGGTGCTGGACAATGCCTGCAGGATACCCACCGAAGCCGAGGAGGACTGGATGACGACGGTGGCCACCAAGCCGACCAGCACGCCGAGGATGGGGTTGGACATCGAGACGAAGAGATTCTGGAACATGGCACTCTCCTTCAGGGGAGCCACGCCGGTGTCCATCAGGCTCATGCCGGTGAACAGGATGCCGAAGCCCAGCATGATCTGGCCGATGTTCTTCTTTTTCGCGTTCCGGATAAAGACATAAAAAATACAGCCAATAAACGCAACCACAGGCGCAAAGGTCTTCGGCTGCATTAAGGTCAGCCAAAGGCTGTCGCCGGAGATGTCCGCCATGCGGATCAACTGACCGGTGACAGTGGTACCAATGTTCGCGCCCATGATCACGCCTACCGACTGCGTAAGGGTCATGATGCCAGAGTTGACAAGGCCGACACAAATGACGACCGTACCCGCCGACGACTGGATGACGGCGGTGATGAGGGTGCCGAAAATAACGCCCTTGAGGGTCGAAGAGGTCAGCTTTTGCAGCACGCCCTGCATTTTGCCGCCTGCCAGCTTTTCGAGGCCGGCACCCATGATCGACATTCCGTACAGAAACAGCGCAATACCGCCCAACAGAGAGGTGATGTGTGTGATATCCATATCAATGCTCCTAATATATGATCTTCCTTTTGATCTTGCACAACAGCACGGCATGGCGGAGACGCATCTCCGAACGCCGTCCTTTTTATTATAGCATTGATGGACCCCGTTCAACAAGCATTATTTTACCGGAAACTTACTTTTTTGACTCTTTTTTCGCCTTTCCATCGGTTTGTTTGCCGAACCTTTTCGGAAATTTTACATAGGTTTTACATTAGCATCTGCAAACCGCATCCTTACCCGGCCACGACCGTTTCCCGATGATGCTCAGTATGCTCCCGGTGCGTAGTATGGTCGGCCTTTTCCGCCCGGGCCTTGTCGTAGCAGTAGCGGATGATGGCCTGCCGGCGGACGATGCCGATGAACATTCCCCGGTCATCCACCACCGGCACAAAGTTCTGGTTCATAGCCGCCTCGATCAGCTGGTCCATGCTGGTCGTCACGGTCACGGCCTTGTAGTCCCGCTTGTGGGGGAAAGCCGAAATAGGCACATCCTCGGCCCCTTCCAGATCCAGCCCATGGAATTTTTTCAGCCCCCAGAGAATATCCCCTTCGGTCAGGGTCCCCACATATTCCCCCTTCCGGTTGAGCACCGGAATGGATGCGTAGCGGTTATTCTCCCATTTTTCCAACGTTTGCCGGAGGGTAAAATCCTCGTAGACATACATCAGATCCTGTTTGGGCGAAAGGAAAAACAAAATGTTCATGAAAACAGCTCCTACCTGTCAATTTCTGTCGTGCAGGCCCGATTTCCCTTGGCCGCGTCTGCCCGGCGTTCGTCTTGGATTCCTGTCCGTTACACCCGATTCGGCAGCCGCCCCTTCCGCAAAAGAATTACTTTTCTTTTTAAGGACAGCGCAGCGACTGCTTTCGTCACCTTAATTTTAGCACTTTTTCACAGCGAGATAAAGACGATCCCGGATTTTTTTATAATTTATTCACAGTCATTTTTCAGCAATTTTTAAAATATCGGTCAAATCCATGCACAGAACGTGGTTTTGTGCTATACTATGCTCAGGGAGATTTGCCTGCAGCCGGCGTTCCTTTCCAGTATACCGGACTGCGGAGTCGAAAACCGGGGCAAACCGGCTGCGGTTTCGGGGGATTTTCTGCACATCCCAGCAAATTGAACTGTACAGCAAGGCGGAGAAGTTGTATAATATAAGCGGTATAAGATCCGGTTCTGCCGGTCTCCGGCATCCCGGAAGCGTTCTCCCGCCCTGCGGATGAACACAAAAATCACGATAAAGGAGCAAAGCGACTATGATCACTTCCCGTTTCCCGCTGGGAGATGTCAGCTTTTCGGC
This sequence comes from Eubacterium sp. CAG:38, assembly GCA_963660925.1. Lineage (GTDB taxonomy): Bacteria > Bacillota > Clostridia > Oscillospirales > Ruminococcaceae > Faecalibacterium. Next base: position 19,897 of record CAVKZS010000064.1, read on the forward strand.
TGAATATTTCTCTACCCTTGTGGGCGAGGCGACTAAACAATGCTACGGTGTGGCTGCCATGGCACCCCGTGACCTGACCGACGCCGTCAAAAGCATGGTACGGCGGGGCACCGACTATTCCGATAAGGGTGTCCGCGTCACGCAGGAAGAGGGCCGTCTCGTGATCGAGCTGCACATTGCCGTCAGCTACGGACTGAACATTTCGACCGCCGCCCGCAGCATCTCGCACCGCGTCAAGGACGAGGTCGAGCAGGCCACCGGCCTGAAAGTTGCCCGCGTGGTCGTCTCGGTCGATGACGTTATCGCCTGATGGCACAGCCTGCCCGGGGTTCCGGGAAAAGATTTAAGGAGTAAAAGACAATGATTTCTGGTAAGATCCTGCGCGACGCGATTATTTCCGGCGCAAACAACATCAACAACCAGCGTTCCCGCGTGGACGAGCTGAACGTTTTCCCGGTTCCCGACGGCGATACCGGCACCAACATGGGTATGACCGTGGGTGCTTCCGTCCGTGAGCTGCAGGCTCTGGACGACAGCTGCACCGTCGGCGAAGCCGCCAAGACCGCTGCTTCCGCCATGCTGCGCGGCGCACGCGGCAACTCCGGCGTCATCACCAGCCTGCTGTTCCGCGGCTTCTCCAAGGCTCTGGAGGGCAAGAAGGAAGCCGGCACCGCCGATCTGGTCGAGGCTCTGAAGAAGGGCGTCGAGGGCGCATACAAGGCCGTCATGAAGCCCACCGAGGGCACCATCCTGACCGTCGCCCGCGTTGCCAGCGAAGAGGCTGCCGCCGCCACCACCGAGGACGAGGCTGAGCTGTGGGACATCGTGCTGACTGCCGCACAGAAGGCACTGGACGACACCCCGAATCTGCTGCCCGTCCTGAAGAAGGCCGGCGTCGTCGATGCAGGCGGTCAGGGCATCCTGATCATCTTCGAGGGCATGGGGAAGGTCTTCCACGGCGAGCCCATCGTTGAGGGCGGCGAGGCCGCTCCCAACAAGGCCAAGCTCTCCACCGAGAATGCCGGCAAGGGCGTCTTCACCGACGACCTGATGAAGGTCGAGGACATCAAGAATGGCTACTGCACCCAGTTCCTCATCAACAAGAACGAGGGTGCCAGTGCCGCCAAGATGCGCGCTTTTGCTGAGTCCAACGGCGACAGCGTGGTCTGCATCGAGGATGACGACGTCATCAACCTGCACGTCCATACCGCCGACCCCGGCAAGATTTTGAGCGAGGCCATCAAGTACGGCTACCTCACCAACTTCAAGATCGAGAATATGCACGAGCAGTTCCTGGCCCGCCAGCGTCAGGGCAAGAGCCTGGAAAAGCAGGCTTCCGCCGAGAAGAAGCCCGACCCCACCGCTGAGTTCATCTATGCGGCGGTCGATCCCGAGCGTGAGTACGGCTTTGTGGCCGTCGCTGCCGGCGAGGGCCTGAAGGCCGTCTTCACCGATCTGGCAGCCGACGCCGTGGTTTCCGGCGGCCAGACCATGAACCCCGCCACCGAGGACATTCTGGCAGCCATCCAGAGCGTACCCGCCAAGACCGTGTTTGTGCTGCCCAACAACAAGAACATCATCATGGCCGCTGAGCAGGCCGAAAAGCTGGCTGACCGCCAGGTGATCGTGCTGCCCACCCGTACCGTGCCCATGGGCATTACCGCCATGCTGAACTTTGACCCCTCTGTGAACGCCGAGACCAACACCATCAACATGAT
>CAVKZS010000065.1:0-8577 GCA_963660925.1 Eubacterium sp. CAG:38
TTTTCAATATAGGTATCGCGCAGAGCGCAAAATTCCTGTTGGAGATTTGTTGCCATTGTTTCACCTATTCACTCGATTCTTTTTGCTGCAAAATTCACTCGGGTATAGTATATCACATTTCCCGGACCTTGCACAGACTTCTCCCACAAAAAACCGCCCATTCGCGGCAGCACTGCCAGCAGAATGGGCGGAAAATCCAATTTTTAAGATTGCTTTAACCGAAGATGTTGATCAGGATACCAGCAGCAACGGCGGAACCGATAACGCCAGCGACGTTGGGGCCCATAGCGTGCATCAGCAGGAAGTTCTGGGGGTTCTCGCTCTGGCCAACCTTCTGAGAAACACGGGCAGCCATAGGAACAGCGGAAACGCCTGCCGAACCGATCAGCGGGTTGACCTGACCGCCGGTCACGAGATACATGACCTTGCCGCACAGGACACCGGCAGCGGTACCGAAGGAGAATGCGATCAGACCCAGCACAATGATGAACAAGGTGCGGGTATTCAGGAAGGTATTGGCTGAAGTGGTGCAGCCGACCGACAGAGCAAGGAAGATGGTGATGATGTTCATCAGCTCATTGCCAGCAGTCTTCTGGATACGATCGACGACGCCAGATTCCTTCATCAGGTTGCCGAGCATCAGCATACCGACCAGAACAGCTGCATCCGGGACGATCAGGGAAACAATGATAGTGACCACAATCGGGAAGATGATCCTCTCGGTCTTGGAAACGGTGCGCAGCTGTTTCATCACGACGGTACGCTCTTTCTTGGAGGTCAGAGCCTTCATGATGGGCGGCTGGATGACGGGCACCAGTGCCATGTAGCTGTACGCGGCGACCGCGATACTGCCCAGCAGCTCCGGAGCCAGACGGGTCGTAACGAAGATGGCGGTCGGGCCGTCTGCACCGCCGATGATGGCGATTGCAGCAGACTGCTTCTGGGTAAAGTCCACCAGACCGGTAGCGGCCAGCAGACGGGCACCCATGTAAGTGCCAAAGATGCCGAACTGTGCCGCAGCACCCAGCAGCAGGCTCTTGGGGTTGGAGATCAGCGGCGCAAAATCGGTCATGGTGCCGATGCCGAGGAAGATCAGCGGAGGATAGATGCCGAGCTTGACGCCCATGTAAAGCATATCCGCCAGACCGCCGTTGTTCAGGATCTCGATCCACATCGGGTGCTCAAGGCCGTCGCCGACGAAATACTGCATATGGATGATGCCGCTGCCGGGCAGGTTGGCAAGGATCATGCCGAATGCCATGGGCAGCAGGATCAGCGGCTCAAACTCCTTGACGATGGCAAGGTAGAGCAGGAAGCAGCCGACGCAGATCATCACCGCGTACAGCCAGCCGCCCGGCTCGCCGAACCGCGCAAAACCGGAGCTGGTAAAAATACCGACTAAGGTCTCAATAAACTGTGACATATTCTTCCTCCCGTGTTAAAAAGGTGCGGTGGTGTCGTTGACGCCAGCCTTGCCCCAGTTGTTGTTGCCACGGCGCACAGCCTTGAGGACGTACTTGCCGTTGCCCATGGCGGTGATGGCGGCCATGATCGCAGCCACAACGTCTCCCGGGATGCCAGCTTCGACCTGCTGTGCGGCAGGCGCAGCGGCGGCAGCAGGCTTTGCCGGTGCAGCGGGCTTTGCAGCCGCTTTCGGGGCAGCCTTTGCAGCGGCCTTCTTTGCGTTCATGCTGTCGAAAATCTTGCCCTCCAGCGTGATGATCGCCATCAGCAGTACGAGGATCATAAACACCAGAACCGTACCGGAAAGGGTGACGATCACATCATAACCTAAATTCATGGTCTTCCTCCTATAACTTTATTTTTCGCCTCCGGACGGCCCGGAAAGCAAAAAGCGATTTGAAAACATTATACATTATTTTCCGGCACGATTCAACAAGTATGAACAAAAATCATGCCGAATTATTAAAGAAAAGTTAAGGTGAAGCAGCTCTTACCGGCGGCCGATCCGGGGGGTCGCGTCGGTAAAGCCGGTCTCCAGCTTGTCGCCGAGGCCGAGGCTCATGGCCGTGCCCAGAGCCACGCAATTGACGGGATCGGGCGAGACGGTGACTTCCACCTTGAGTTCCTGACTGAGGTAATCGGTCAGGCCGTGGAGCTGTGCACCGCCGCCGGTCAGGACCACGCCGTTGCGGTAGATATCGCCCGCCAGCTCCGGCGGGGTCTTTTCCAACACCTGATGGGCGGCCGTGCCGATCTGCTCGCTCAGCATCATGACCGGCTCGTACAGGTCACTGGTAGAGACGTTGACACGGACGGGCAGGCCGGTCAGCAGGCTGCGGCCCTTGACTTCCATCGTCTCGTTGAAATCGGCCTTCTGCGGGCAGCAGGCCACGTTCTTTTTCAGTTCCTCGGCGGTGCGCTGGCCGATGGCGATGCTGAACTTGGTGCGGACGTGCTTGAGGATCTCGTCGTCGTAGTGGTTGCCGGCGACCCGGACGCTGGTGGCCTTGACCTTGCCGCCCAGCGACAGCACAGCGATATCGGTGGTGCCGCCGCCGATGTCGATGATCATCCGGCCGTCCGGCACGGTGATGTCGATGCCGGAGCCGAGGGCCGCAGCAATGGGTTCGTCGATCAGGTAGACCTGACGGGCACCCGCTGCCATGACTGCTTCCACCACGGCGTCGCTCTCAATGCCGGTGATGGCGGCGGGCACGCAGACGGCCACCCGGGGCTTGACCATGTGAGAGCTGTACACCTGATTGACGAAGCGGCAGATCAGCTCGCGGGTCATGGTGTGGTCGCTGATGACGCCATCCTTCAGCGGGAAGATGGCCGAAATATAGTTCGGGGTGCGGCCCACCATGGCCAGTGCCTTGTCGCCCACCTCCAAGACCGAATTCTTGCGGGTGTCCACAGCCACAACGCTGGGCTGGTTCAGGACAACGCCCTGCCCCTCCTGCGCGATGATGATGGTGGTCGTGCCCAGATCAATGCCGATGTCGTTCTGTGCCATAATCTCCTGTTCCTTTCTCTCCAACCCAATTTTTCCTGTTTTCTATCATGACAGCCCCGGCAGAATTTTTCTGCCCGGGCGAGAAGAACATATCAGTTCAATTTTACAGTATAGCATATTTTACTGTCTCTGACAAGCAACCCCTCTCAGTCAATGCCTGACGGCATTGCCAGCTCTCCCGAAGGGAGAGCCCTTGGCAGATCGGGAAAGTTTCTGTGTCAAACGCAGACAGCCGGGCCTCGCTTACTCCGAGAGTGCCTGCTGTTCTGGAGGCAGCTCCTCTTTCAGCAGCTCACAGAGGCCGCTGTACCGGAGGTTCTGGCGGATGTTGGACATCATCCGGTTCACCACATCCCGCCGGCCCGCCACGATGCAGAGCTTCCGGGCGCGGGTGACGCCGGTGTAGAACAGGTTGCGGTAGCAGAGCCGGGGCGGGACCTGCGCCACCGGCAGGATCACCGCCGGGAACTCGCTGCCCTGACTTTTGTGGACGGTGATGGCGTAGGCAATCTCCAGTTCGTTCAGGTTTTCTGCCGGGTAGAGCAGCCGCCGGTCGTCCATCCGGACCACCATTGAACGGTCCCGGACGTTGATGGACTCCACGATACCGATGTCGCCGTTGTAGGCTCCTACCCCCTGTTCCCCGCCGATCCGCTGCCAGAGGATCTCGTAGTTGTTCCGCACCTGCATCACCTTATCGCCTACCCGGAACACCCGGGACGCACTTTGCAGCTGGGGTTTGCCCTTCTGGGGCGGGTTGAGCAGATTTTGCAGCTCGACATTCAACGCCTGCGTTCCGGTGGGGCCGAGCTTGGTCGGGCAGAGTACCTGAATGTCCTTGATGGGGTCAAAGCCATAGCTGCGGGGCAGGCGGGTGGTGACCAGATCACAGACCAATTTCTGCGCCGCGTCGCCATCCGCTTCCAGAAAGAAGAAGTCGTCCGTCCGGGTCCCCTTCTGCAGCGGCTCGTTGGAGATGATGTGGTGGGCGTTCTCCACGATGAGACTTCGCTTCGCCTGCCGGAAGATCTCATTCAGGCAGACGGTCGGCACCAGCCCGGAGCGGATGACCTCCCCGAGGATGTTGCCCGGCCCCACGCTGGGCAGCTGGTCGGCGTCGCCTACCATAATAATACGGCAGCTGTACCGCAGCGCGGTGATAAGGGCCTGAAACAGCCGGACATCCACCATACTCATCTCGTCGAGGATGACCACATCGCACTTGAGCAGGTTCTTGTCGTTGTGGATGAAGCTGACCACGCCGCCGGTGTAGTCCACTTCGAGCAGGCGGTGGATGGTGCTGGCTTTCCGTCCGGTCAGCTCGCTCAGCCGCTTGGCCGCACGGCCGGTCGGGGCGCAGAGGGCCACCCGCTCGGCCTGCTGTTCCAGCAATTGCAGGATCGCATTCACGGTCGTCGTTTTACCAGTGCCCGGCCCGCCGGTAAGGACCAAGCAGTTTTCCGTCATGGCCTTCCGGATGGCCTCCCGCTGGAGCGGCGCGTAGGCAAAACCCTGCGTCAGCTCGAGGATCTGGATGTTTTTGTCGAGATCCCGGGCGGTCTGCTTCCCCCGCCGGGCCAAGATCGCCAGCCGGTGCGCAATGTCCTGCTCCGCCGACAACAGGTCGGGCAGGTAGATGTACTGGGTATCATCAAAAGCTTTCACCCCCAGCTCTTCCTCGTCCAGACAGCGGTTCAGGGCCTCGCCCAGCTTTTCGGGCGGCTGGTGGATGAAATTCGACGCCGTGTCGATCAACTGGTTCCGAGGCAGGCAGGTGTGGCCGTTGTTGGCGTTGTGCCGCAGGGTGCGCAGCAGAGCCGCTTCCAGCCGCTGGGCACAGTCACCCTCCATATGGTAATACTGGGCGATGCTATCCGCGTGGCGGAAATCCAGCTGCAGCGGTTCGCCGCAGAGCAGATAGGGGTTGTTCGAAATGGCCTGCATCGCCCCGGGGCCGAAGGTGCGGAACACCTCCATGGCCCGGCGCGGGCTGATCTCGAACTGGGCCAGATATGCGATCAGCTCCCGCATCCCGAACATCCGCTTGAACTCCTGCTGAATGCGGTCGGCTTTATCTGCCGAGATGCCCGGGATGGTAGTCAGCTGGGCGGGGTCGTTGGCGATGATCTCCAGCGACTGTGCGCCGAATTTGCCGATGATCTTCTCGGCGGTCTTGGCCCCGATGTAGGGCAGCGATTTGCTGGCGAGGAAGGCGTAAACGGCCTCGAGATCCTTCGGCATATCGGTCTCGCACTCCTGTGCGTGGAACTGCCGGCCATAGGTGGCGTGGTTCTCGAACTTCCCGCGGCAGACCACGCTGACGCCCGCGTGCAGCTCACCCACGATGCCGCAGACCACGGTGATGACACCGCCGCCTGACACCTCGAACACCACATAGCCGTTGTCTGGGTTCTCGTAGATGATGTCCTCCACCGTGCCCTCGATCTGTTCCAGCTCCTGCTCCATTTTCTCACCGCCTTTTCCTGACAGAATCAGTTATAGTATAATCGTTTGCAATGAGAAAAACAACCCTTCGCAGTAGCGAAGGGTTGTTTTTCTCATTGCTTATATAGTTGCGTGTCCCATGTCCTTTTCCTTCATCAGGCGGCGATGCACCTCCAGATAAGCCGGGATCAGGAAGAAGCAGGCAAAGAACCATGCCACCGGGTTTGCGATGCAGGCCGCAAAGTAACCCCACAGCGGCACGAACAGGAAGCCGACCAGCGCACGGGCGACCATTTCAGCGACACCGGCAAACATGGCCAGACCCGAGTACCCGAGGCCCTGAATGGTGTACCGGTAGACGATCAGGACGGCCAGCGGGATATAGAACACGCTGTTCCAGAAGATGAAGCTCTGGGCGTTGGCCATGATCTCGACCTCGCTGCCATCAAGGAAGAGGCTGATCAGAGCCTTATCCAGCACACGCAGGATCAGGAAGGATGCCACACTATACATGCAGCCGATGCCGAGGGCGGTATGCACGCCGCGGTCCACCCGCTTGAGGTCGTGTGCGCCGATGTTCTGGCTGGCATAAGTGGTCATGGCCGTGCCGATGCTCTCCAGCGGAACGGAAAGGAACTGTGCGGCCTTGCTGCCAGCGGTCTGAGCCGCCACGATGTCACTTCCTAAGCCGTTGACTGCACCCTGCAGGACCACCGAACCAATGGCGGTGATGCTGCACTGCAGGCCCATCGGGATGCCCATGTTGCAGAGCTTGAGGCAGTGGGTGGTGCTGAGCCGGCCCTCTTCCTTCGACCAGCGCAGCTCTTTGTAATGGCGGAGAATGTAGATCAGGCTGCCGATGCCGGCCACGGCCTGACTGAACACGGTGGCAAAGGCTGCGCCAAAGGCACCCATCTTAAAGACGATGATGCAGACAAGGTCAAGGCCGATATTCAGCACGCTGGCCACCAGCAGGAAGTAGAGGGGCCGTTTGCTGTCGCCCAGTGCCCGCATCAGCGCACTGGTCATGTTGTACAGCAGGGTGAACGGGATGCCCCAGAAGATGGTGCGGATGTAGATGTCGGCCAGATCAATGATGTTGTCCGGGGTGTTGGTCCAGACAAGGATCGAGCGGGTCAGGGCCACCGTCACGATGGTCAGCACCACCGCAAAGAAGATGGACAACCAGACCGCATTGGCCGTGTAGCGGCGCATCTCGCGGTAATCCTTCGCGCCGAAGGTCCACGAAATGGGGATGGAGAAGCCGCAAGCAATGCCGTTGACGAAGCCCAGCACCAGATAGTTCAGGCCGCCGACGCTGCCGACCGCTGCCAGTGCCTCGACGCCGACGAACCGGCCCACGATGATGGTATCCGCCAGATTGTAGAACTGCTGGAACAGGCTTCCCAGCATCAGCGGCACCGCAAACGCCAGCAGCAGCTTCAGCGGGCTGCCTTGCGTCATATCTTTTGTCATACCGGAACCCCCTCCTAAGGGTGGTTGTGGGTGATTTCCCCTCAAAATGTTCTCATTTTTCCCGACAAAAACGCCCTGCCGGAAGGGGGCAGGACGTTTTTGTTTCATGAGTGGTATTATAATCGCCTTACAGTCATTTTTCAAGATAGTTCTTTTTATAAGGATATCCAGTATTTTACCGCAAAAATTAGTAATTCTGCGCAAAGGGTTCAGCGTGCCAGCTGGCGGTACGCCTTTACCGCATCCTCAATGTGATATGGCTCCGTCTCGTGGTTTCCCTGCGCGCCGGCCGTGACGAGGAGATATTCCTTTCCCTTCACCTCGGCGACGCTGGCAAGGCACAGCCCGGCCTCGCTGGTGTAGCCGGTCTTGCCGCCCAGAATCTTCCCGCTGCGGATCTTATTTCCGTTCAGCTCCTTGAGCAGGGTTGCTTGTCACGGTAAAACCCTCCGGGTGCAGGTTGGTCGGCTGGATGGTATAGTGTTCGGTCGTCAGGATTTTCCGGAAGGTCTTGTTCCGGACAGCTTCCCGGAGAAGCGTGGAGATATCCCGTACGGTCGAGACGTGTTCCGGATCGTGCAGTCCGGTCGGGTTGCAGAAATGGGTGGAAGTCATTCCCAACTCCGCCGCTTTCTGGTTCATCAGGGCAACAAAATCGGCTTCGTTCCCTGACACCAGCCGGGCCAGCGTTTCACAGCACTCCGCACCGGACGGCAGGAGCGCACCGTACAGCAAATCCCGTACCGTGACGACCTCGCCGGGCCTGAACCCGGCCATTGACGCCCCTTCCTGCTCTAATGCCGGGAAGATATCTTCAGGCACGGTAACCTGTCGGTCGAGATCGGGTTCCGCTTCGATGGCGAGCAGAACGGTCATCATCTTCGTCATGGAGGCCGGGTAAATTTGCCGGTCGGCATTTTTCTCGGCCAAAACCTCACCGCTGTCCGTTTCCAGCAGAATCGCCTCCGGGCTGATCAGGCCGTCCAGATGCACTTTCTTCGGCCACAAAATCAGCATCGCCAGCAACAGCAGAATAAGCAAAATCAGTCGACTCTGACGTCGGTTTCTTCTGCGCCGTCTGTTTTTCATCGTTTCCACTTCCCTTTCGTTTCTACTTACTAAAACGAACGAGTGGAAGCGTTTCCTGCATTATTTTTTCGTTGACAGTTTTCGTATAGCGTATCTGCCCAACAGGAATGTTCTCATTTTTCCCGACAAAAACGCCCTGCCGAAAGGGGCAGGACGTTTTTGTTTCATGAACGGTACTATAATCGGGTCCCGGTCATTTTTCAAGAGCTTTTTGCAAACTTTTGCCTGCTCTCAGAATTTCCAGCCCAGCAGCTTCAGCAGCTGGCTCAGTGCGTTGAAGAACGGCGTGTCGGGCAGGCTGCTCAGCGGCACTTCTTCGTCCCCGGCCAAAGGCACTTCTTCATCGCCTGCCAGTGGAACTTCCTCATCCACAAGGTTCAGTGGGACTTCCTCGTCGACCATCTGCACGGCTGCAGGATTCTGCGAGGCTGCACCGGCAGGCGCACCCGCTGCCAGTGCCGGCATTCCGGACATCAGAACCACTCCTGCGAGGAGTGCCGATACGAGCTGTTGTTTCAATTTCATGTTCAGACCTCTCCATTAGTTTTTGTGTATAATCACCAGAGAGAACGTACTAACGCATCTTT
>CAVKZS010000066.1:0-60817 GCA_963660925.1 Eubacterium sp. CAG:38
CCTTGTAGAAGCACTGACGGAATGCGGTGTTGGCAACAGCCTTGTTCCAGTTCTCGTCTGCAGTACCGTCCTCGTTGTTCTTCTGATAGTTGAAGTGCATCTGATAGCTGTACTTCTTAGGACGCTTCTCGCAGAGCTGATCGTTGTACTCGTTGCTGGGATCAGACTGGATGGTGGTCAGGGTGCTTTCGCCGCAGTCCATCTCGTCCAGCTCACGGTTCTGGTACAGCTGGAAGGTAACGGTACCATCGGAGATCATGGTGACGGTGAAATGCTCGAAACGAGCATAGTCGTCTGCGCCCCAGTAGTTCGGGTTGGGGATGTAGCTCTTGGTGTTCTGGCTGATGAACTCCTCGATGAGGTACGGGCCATTGTACCACATATTGGTGTAGTCGCAGGCACGGAAGCCCTCAACGCCCAGCTCGTTGATCAGATCCTCAGAAGCGGGATAGAAACTGGTGTATGCAGCAACGGTATCGAAGTACGGGCAGGGATCCTTGCAGGTGAAGATCAAGGTGTAGTCATCCGGAGCCTCAACGCCGACGCCGGCATCCAGCATATCCTGATAGGTCAGGTCTGCGGCATCATCCTTGCCGTCGGTCAGCTCGTAGTAGTCCGCAGCACCGACCAGAGTCTCAGACGGCATGGAGGTGTTGTTGGCCTCGTTCTTCTTTGCGTTCAGGACCCACTCCAGACCAACGAGGAAATCCTTGCTGGTGATGTGGCCCTTGACCTCACCGTTGACATCGACCCAATCGACATCGTCGCGCAGGTGGAAGGTCCAGACGGAGGAGTCGTCGTTGTGCTCCCAGCTCTTGGCAATGGAGGGCTGAGACTTGCCGTAGCAGTCGAAGGTGATCAGGCCTTCCCACAGGTTGCAGACGACGTTGGAGTCGGAAGCCAGCTGGCTGTACAGCATATTCCAGCTTTCCAGCTCACGGTTGGAGCTCTCCCAGCTGATGTACTCCTTCAGCGGGGTGGCACCGGTGGTGTTGGGGGCGGAGGTTGCGCCAGAGGAAGCGGCGGTGCTGGTGCTGGTGGAGTTGGAACTACCACCGCAGGCTGCCAGAATGCCAGCAGCACCGACGACGCCGGAAGCCTTCAGGAAGCTGCGGCGGCTGATCGCATGAGACTCATAGTTGATGTTCATTGTGTTATCCTCCCAAATATTTTTTCTGTGCCTCGGCACATGGTGCAGGGCCCTTTCCCCTGCAAGATTCCCACTCTTTTGCGGAAGGTTCCCCTCACTGTATTGCCTGAGAATACAAAAGAGCGCAGAAACAGACCCCTCTGTCTGTGTCTGTGCTCCTCCCGCAAAATCCTTAACACGCGATATATTGTACCATTGAAATAGAAAGATGTCAATGGAAGAAGAATCCCTTTTTCTTCAAAAGTGAAGAACTGCGGTCAAAAAAGATGAAAAACATTCGCTTTACTGTGGTGAAGAATGACGAAAATGAAAGGAAAACGCAAAAAACAAAAACGCAAATCCTGTTCGTGCCTCGCGCACAGAGCTGTTTTTCTTGTGATTAGTTTCATCGAACCACAATCTTATTCCGCGAATCGTTTCAGTTCATCCCGCAGTTGTTCCGGGTGGTTGATGATCTCGCCGTGGCCGTAGCCCGCAAAGCAGCGGGTGGTCAGATTCGGGTAGGTATGGCGCAGTTTTTCGAGGGCTTTTTCCATGTGGCCCTCCTTTTCGCCGTACCAGCAGGCGACCTTGGCTTCCGGCTGCACGGGCAGTTTTTCCGCGTACCGGTACAGGTACAGGCCGACCCGCCATGTGTTGCGGACAGACTCGAGGCTGACGCCGTCCGGGATGCGGCTCATCATGGTGTGCATCCCCTCTTCGGTCTGGCCCATGAACCGCAACGCCCACGCCGGCATCGATTTGGTGCGGGCCGTCTGGTACTGCTTCTGCGGCATGATCTTCAGGATCAGCCCGTTGAGCGCACCGAAATCGAGGTATTCCGCCCCGCTGAGGACCATGCAGCCGATCTCCACCTTGGGCGACGCTTTCAGGAATACCGCCGGCCCGCAGCCCAGCGACTCGGCAAACAGGATATCCAGCTTGCCGCCGCAGTTCTGGGCGATGTAGTCCGCCAGCTTGTCGGCCTGTTTCTGAGCCGTGGTGTAGGTGGTCGTGCCCGTGCCGTCGAAGCCGTCAAAGCTGACCGCATAGACGCAGTATTCCTCTGCCAGCAGCGGGATCACGTCCTCGAACTGCTGCCAGCACATCAGGTTCCCGTGCAGCAGCATGATCCGCTTGCCGTCTGCCTTGCCGAATCGTTTGATCTCCATCCCGGTTTCCTCCTGCCTTTTTCATCGTTAGTGTTTTCTAACCCTTCTGTTCCAAAGGATACGCCCTTCGGTGCTTTTTGTCAAGACGGTGCCCGATGCTCTCCTTCTTATAAAAGGAAGCGTCCGCACACTCCGCCCTCTCCCCGAATAGACTGACACTGACACTATTATAAAGGAGATTTTGCCATGGCAACCGGAATCCTCCGCATCCAAGCGTTCGCCGCCCGCCAGTCGTCCCCGGTGGAAGGGGTGGCCATCACCCTGACCGGCGACGGCTTCACCGCCCACCTCGTCACCGACGCCGAGGGCAACGCCGGCGATTACACCATTTCCACCCCCGATTGTTCCCTTTCCCTCGATGAGGACAACACCACCCGCCCCTATGCCGTCTGCTCCCTGACCGCTGCAAAATCCGGCTACCGGACAGTGCGGATCCAAGGGGTCCAGATCTTCCCGGGGCAGGTCACGCTGGCCCAGCCCGAGATGATCCCCGCCACCGAAGAGGGCCGGGACATTTCCAATGCGCCCATCGTCATCCCGCCCCATTCCCTCTTCTCGGGCGAGGGCGGCAGCGGCCCCGAGCCGACCGAAAACTGCGCCCGCGTCCTCGACCGGGTCATCATCCCGAAAAACATCACCGTCCACCTCGGAAAGCCCGCCGCTTCCGCCCAGAACGTCACCGTCTCCTTCCGGAACTACATCGCCAACGTCGCGTCCAGTGAAATCTATCCGACTTGGCCCGAACAGGCTCTTAGAGCCAACATCCACTGCCAGATCTCGCTGGCATTGAACCGCATCTACACCGAGTGGTATCCCAGCAAGGGGTACAGCTTCAACATCACCAACTCCACCAGCTACGACCAGTATTACGTCCACGGACGGACGGTGTTCGAGGTCATGACCAAGCTGACCGACGACATCTTCAACACCTATATCCGCAAGACCGGCACCGTCAACCCCTACTATTCCGAATACTGCGACGGAAAGTCGGTCACCTGCCCGGGCCTGAAACAGTGGGGCACCGTCACGCTGGCAAATCAGGGCCGGAACGCACTGCAAATTCTGAAATATTACTACGGCAACGACATCGAGATCGTCCGCACCAACAGCATCCAATCCATTCCCCAGAGCTATCCCGGCTCCCCGCTCCGGCAGGGTTCCACCGGGTCGGCGGTGTTCACGCTCCAGCGTCAATTGAACCGCATCACGAAAGATTATCCCTTCCTCGGCCTGCTCACGGTGGACGGCGTGTTCGGCTCCAAGATGACCGCCACGGTCAAAGCGTTCCAGAAGCAGTTCAACCTGACCGCCGACGGCGTGGTGGGGCGCAGCACTTGGTATAAGATCAGCTACATCTACGTCTCGGTCAAGGATCTTGCCGAGCTGACCAGTGAGGGCGAGACCGCCAGCGGAACCCTCTCGGACGGCACATGGAACGGCACAGCCCTCCGCCAAGGCTCCACCGGGTCGGCAGTCGAGCAGCTGCAGTTCTGGCTGAACACCCTCGCCCAGTACGATTCCGCCATCCCGTCGGTGACGGTGGACGGCATTTTCGGCTCCGGCACCGCGGCAGCGGTCCGGGCGTTCCAGCGCAAATACGGCCTGACCGTGGACGGCGTGGTGGGCCAGACCACTTGGACCCAGCTCTACGACGAATTCCGGAGCATCCAGTCCGACAACGGCACCCCCAACGCCTACCCGGGCACCGCCCTGCGGAACGGTTCCAGCGGGCAGAACGTCCGGCTGGTGCAGTTCTGGCTGAAAATTGCCCGCACAGTCTATTCGTCCCTCAACAACGTCACGGTGGACAGCAAGTTCGGTTCTTCCACCGAAGCCGCCGTCAGGAAGTTCCAGAGCTATTTCGGCCTGACCAGCGACGGCGTAGTGGGCCGGACGACGTGGAACAAGCTCTACGAGGTCTACAACGACATCGCCAACAAGCTGCTTTCGGCCAGCCTGCGCCCCGGCGAGTACCCGGGCGTGCTGCGGAACGGTTCCAGCGGCACCGCCGTCCGGGAGCTGCAGTTCTACCTCTATCTCCTGAGTGCCTACGAGAGCAGCATCCCGTCTGTCTCCATCGACGGGCAGTTCGGCTCGTCCACCGAGGCCGCCGTCCGCGCCTACCAACGGTTCGCCGGGCTGACTGTGGACGGCATCGTGGGCCGGACCACATGGGATTCCCTCTACGGCAAAGCGGCCGCCCTCCGCACCTCCGGGCCGGTGGTCACGCTGGAACGCCTGCCCTACCCCGGCACGCCCCTGACCGTCGGCAGCCAGAGCAGCGCGGTGCTCTATTATAATGTTCTGCTCCAGCGGATCGCCTACTACTTCGATTCGGTCGAGAACCCGCCCCTCTCCGACCTCTACGCCGAGGACACCGCCGCTGCGACCCGGAGCGTGCAGGAGCTGCTCAATCTGCCCGCCACCGGCGTGGTCGATGCCGAAACGTGGACGGCCGTGGAAGCGTTGAGCCTGCAATTGGCCGCCTACACCCCCAACCCCGACCGGGACAGCGGGCAAGAGACGGCCTACCCGGGCCGGGCCATGCGCGAGGGCAGCGTCGGGCCGGATGTAGCCCTCATCGAGCAGTGGCTCAACGGCCGGGCCAGCCTCTACTGCGGCGAGGACTACGTCTCAGAGAATTCCTCTTTCGGCGAAGCAGAGACCGTCGGTGTCCGGGCTGCCCAGCAGCGGGCCGGGCTGGAAGTGACCGGCACCGTCAACCGGGAAACATGGGCTGCGCTGCAGGCCCAGAGCTGCAACTGCGGCGGCACAAGCACAAAGGAGGAATGATCCATGGCACGGCTGCTTGTCTACGACGCCTACGAGAATAAGGTGTTCACCTATTCCAGCATCAACGAAAACGACCCCATGCCCTACAGCACCGGCACCACCCTGACCCTGCGGGAGTTCCGGGGAAAATCCGGCAGTCCGGTGCTCTGGACCACCATCGCGGCCATGGAGGCATGGAATCTGACCCGCCGCAAGTACGGCAAGGGCATCCCGGTGGGGTATGCCTTCCGCCGGATCTGGGAGGGCGGCCACGGCACACGCAGCCAGCATTATGCAGGCGTGGCGTTCGACGTGGGGCAAAGCCTTTCCAGCACCCAGCGGACGGCCATCTACAACGCCGCCCGCGCCACCGGCGCGTGGGGCTATGTGGAGCCGCTGAGCCAGACCCCGACATGGGTGCATTTCGACCGCCGGTACGGGACGCCCGCCTGCAGCGGCACCACGGCAGGCTACCCGACCCTCCGGCGCGGGAGCCGCGGGTGCTATGTTATGATCCTGCAGGACGCGCTGTCCACCCTCGGCTACCAGACCGGCACCCGGATTGACGGGCTGTTCGGCGTCCGCACCGAAGAAGCCCTGCGGGGCTACCAGCGGCGCACCAGCCTGACCGTGGACGGCGTCTGCGGCTGCAACACATGGAAAAAGATCACCACCGCCGTCATTGGGGTGGGACGGACCAAGACGACGATTGACTGAGAGGTTGATTTCCCCTCAAACTATGCTATACTTTTGATATAGCATAGTTTGAAAGGGGTGCATCCTTATGGTACCGGCACTGGAAAAGATCATCGCGGAGAGCGACAACATCGTGTTTTTCGGCGGGGCGGGTGTCTCCACCGAGAGCGGCATCCCGGATTTCCGGAGCGTAGATGGCTTATACCACCAGAAATACGCCTACCCGCCCGAGACGATCCTGAGCCACACCTTCTGGGAAGAGCATCCCGAGGAATTTTACAAATTCTACCGGGATAAGCTGATCGTCAAAGGGGCAAAGCCCAACGCCGCCCATCTGCGGCTGGCAAAGCTGGAACGGGAAGGCAAGCTGAAAGCCATCGTCACCCAGAACATCGATGGCCTGCATCAGGCGGCCGGCTCCAAGAATGTCTACGAGCTGCACGGCAGCACTCTGCGCAACTACTGCGAGGGCTGCGGCGCGTTCTATGATGTGGACTTCATCGCCAACTCCACCGGCGTGCCCCGCTGCCCCAAGTGCGGCGGAATCGTCAAGCCCGACGTCGTGCTCTATGAAGAAGGGCTGGACGAAGGCGTGCTGTCCGGGGCCGTGTCCGCCATCCGCCGGGCCGATACCCTCATCATCGGCGGCACCAGCCTTGTGGTCTACCCTGCCGCCGGGCTGATCCGGTACTTCCGGGGCCGGCATCTGGTGGTCATCAATATGCAGCCCACAAACGCCGACGAACAGGCTGACCTCTGCATCGCCAAACCCATCGGGCAGGTGCTCAGCGAGGACGTTGTACTCACAGACGACTGAAATTCGGAGGAACTCCCATGATCTACGATACCCTGAACAATCTCCCAAACTACCTCGGCCTGACCGACAACCTTGACACGGTCATCGAATATGTCATGGCCCGGGACATCAACACCCTGCCCGCCGGCAAGACCAAGATCGACGGCGACAATGCAGTGGTCACGGTCAGCACCGTCACCCCGCAGGCCAGCGAGAAAGCATCTTTTGTCCGGCACGACGCCCACCTGACCCTCGAGACCGACCTTGAGGGCAGTGAGCTGTTTGAGGTGTCGCTGGGCGAGTTCTCCCCCACAAAACCCGCCGACGAAGCCGCGGATACCACCGTCGGCAACGCCGGCACCAGCATCGCCGGAATGCTCTGCGAGGGCCGGTTTGCCCTCTACCTCGCCGGCGAGCCGTACAAATCCGGCCTCAAGGCACAGGGCTGCGGCAAACTGAAAAAAGCCGTGTTCTCCATCGCCCTCGATCCGGACGAGGAAGAGGACAGCGAGGCCGAAGCATAAACCGCAAGTTTCATCGCATTTTCAACTCCACGCAGCGTAGGTTGTGTGGAGTTTTTTGTTATAGTATACTTTGCCTAGGCAGCAAGGCCATCACGTTTCCGTAACCAACGATTTTCTTGTCCTGCTCAGACTTTCCCGGCCTGCCAAGGGCTCCCACTCTGAGGAAAGACTCCCTCCGGCCGGAGGGAGATGTCGCGTAAGCGACAGAGGGAGGATTCTGGCAATGCAACGCGAGACTGAGAGGGCAATTCCGAAAGAGAGGCGCATCCTATGAACACCTACGTCACCGGCAGCACCATCCGGCTGCTGCGCGAATCCAAAAACATGACGCAAGCCGAGCTTGCGCACACACTGGCCGTCAGTGCCAAGACCATCTCCAAGTGGGAGACGGCCAAAGGCCTGCCCGACATCTCCCTTCTCGAGCCGCTGGCCGCCGCGCTGGGCGTGTCGGTCTTGGAGCTGATGCAGGGCGAGCCGGTCATCAACCGGAACCGGGCCTCGAACCTCCTGCGCTCCAACTCTACGTCTGCCCGGTCTGCGGCAATGTCCTGCACTCCACCGGACAGGCCGTGGTCAGCTGCTGCGGCGTGGCCCTGCCCGCCCAGAGCATCGCCGAGGCCGAGAATGCAGACGAGCACCACCAGCTCACCGTGGAGCGGGTCGAGGACGAGCTGTTCGTCACCATCCATCACCCCATGACGAAAGAGCATTTCATCTCCTTCATCGCCTATCTGACCGGCGACAAATTCCAGCTCGTCAAGCTCTACCCGGAGGGCAACGCCAGCTGCCGGTTCCCGCTCCGCGGCAAGGGCGTACTCTACTTCTACTGCAACCGCCACGGCCTGATGAAGCAGACAGATTTCTTTACCCCCAGCCGGAAAACCCCGCCCCAGAAGCTCTATCTCCGCAAACCGGCCGAATCCGACCGGGAGCAGGTCATGGCCTATCGGGACGAGTTTCTTGCCCTCGAGTCCCGGCTGATCGGCACCTGTGCCCTCGACCAATACGACGACTTCAACGCATGGCTGGCAAATGTCCGCAGGTATTCGGCTCCGGAGACGGCCCCCGTCGGGAAAGTTTCTTCCACACAATATCTCGCTCTGGACGAAAACGAGCATCTGGTTGGCATGGTGAACCTGCGCCACCGCCTGAACGACTACCTGTTGGAATTCGGCGGGCACATCGGGTACAGCATCCGGCCCTCCGACCGCAAAAACGGGTATGCGATCCAGCTGCTGGGCCTTGCACTGGAAGAAGCCAAGACTCTCGGCATCGGCCGGGTGCGCATCGCCTGCGACCGGTACAACATTGCCTCGGCCAAGACCATTCAGGCCAACGGCGGCATCCTCGACGGGGAACGCTATGACCCGCAGGACGGCTCCATTATCCAACGGTACTGGATCGAGAACCCATAACAAAACCCCGCTCTGCACCGGAGAAAACCGGAACGCAAAGCGGGGTCATTTTATGCAGATCGTTATTTTGTTATGTTTTTATCCAAGATGGAGCATATCAATGAGGAAGATCATGGCAAGGCCATAGTAGGTCACCACGGCAACGAGGTCGTTGACGGTGGTGATCAGCGGGCCAGACGCCACGGCGGGGTCCACATGGATCTTATGGAAGAGCATCGGGATGACCGTGCCGACCAAGCTGGAAACCGCCATGGCCACGATCAGGGAAATGCCGACGCAGCCCGCAATGAGGAAGGCTTCGCCCCAGAGATAGCCCTTGAACAGATGGATATATCCTCCGAGGAAAGCCAGTGACAGAACGGCCAGAATGATGCCGTTGAACAGGCCGATCCGGACTTCCTTGAACAGGAGCTTCAGCTTCTTGCCGGTGGTCAGCTGCTCGTCCATCAGGACGCGGATGGTGACCGCCAGCGACTGGGTGCCGACGTTGCCGGCCATGTCCAGCACCATCGACTGGAAGCAGATGACGATGGGGAGCACTGCCACCACCGACTCGAACATACCGACCACCGAGGACACCACCATGCCGAGGAAAAGCAGCGCGATCAGCCACGGCAGACGCTTCTTGACACTCTCGAACACCGTCTCGTTCAGGTCCTCTTCGCTGGTCAAACCGCCGAGTTTTGCGTAATCGTCGCCCATCTCGTCGTCCACGATCTCCACGACGTCCGCCGAGGTGATGATGCCCAGCAGTGCGCCGCTTTCGTTCAGGACGGGGAGCGATTTTTCGGCGTATTCGGTGATCCGGTCCAGACATTCGCTGATCTTTTCGTGGTCGGTCACATAGGGATAGGAGCGGCTGATGATGTCCTCCAGCTCGTCGCCCGCCCGGGCCACGATGAGATCTTTCAGGTCGATGGCACCGTAGTATTTCTCGTTTTCATCCACCACATACAGGGTCGAGATGTTGTCGTTCTCGCCCGCCTGTTTGACCAGCTCGCTCATAGCCTGCCGGATGGTCAGGTCTTTGCGGATGCAGATGTAGTTGGTGGTCATGCAGCTGCCGATCTCGTCCTCATCGTAGGACATCAGCAGTTTGACGTCTTCCGCCGCGTCCTTATCGAGGTGTTTGACCAGCTCCTGCTTGTCGTCCTCTTCCAGATCTTCCAGCGCGTCCACCGCGTCGTCCGAGTCCATGCTCGAAACGACCTTTGCCGCTTTGTCCGCCGGCAGTTCTTTCAGATACGGCTCGGCATCGTCCAGATAGGAGAAGATCTCCGCCACACGGTCCACACCCAAGATCGTATAGAGCTTCTGCCGTTCGTCCGGCGTCAGCTGTTCCAGCGCGTCGGCCAGATCGTTTTCGTGGTAGTCCGACAGCTTTTCGGCGATCTCCGCTTCGGGCAGACCGCTGTGGATGATACGGAGTATTTCTTCCAGATAGTTTTTCTTCTGCATGATTTTCAGCCTCCTATCCGCTCTGTTTTAGCCCGGTTATCATACTACATCGGGGACGTTTTTTCAACCCATTTTGCAAAAATTTTACTGTTTATAAAGCAAAAAAGCCGGAAGCCCGCCTGTTTTGCAGCCAGACAAGGCTTCCGACTTTTGGTTTATTCAGTGTGCAAGGACTTCCAGCGCAGCAACTTCCGTTTGGAGCGCATCGGCCTGCTCCCGGGTCAGGACACGGGCCTCCACCATCCGGTCCAGCACCACGCGGGTACGCTTGAGGGCCAGTTCCGGATTTGCGGTGGGCGAATAGAGGGACGGCGCGTTCGGCAGACCGGCCAGCAGCACCGCTTCGGCATCGGTCAGCTCGGCAGGTGTTTTGCCGAAATACCCGGCAGCAGCCTGCGCGATGCCGTAATAGCCGTTGCCAAAATAGATCGTGTTGGCGTACATCTCGAAGATCTGCTGTTTGCTGTACTGTTTCTCAATGTCCAGTGCCGCGAACATCTCGGCGGCTTTCCGGGCCAGCCGCTTTTCCTGTGTGAACAGCTCATTTTTCGCCAGCTGCTGGGTCAGGGTGCTGCCGCCCTCGGCCAGCGAGTGGGTCTTGAGGTCGGTGAGCAGGGCGCGGCCGATGGAGATGGGGTCGATGCCGTGGTGAGACGCAAACCTCCGGTCCTCCACCGCGATGACCGCATTGATGTAGGTCTGGGGCATTTCGTCATACGAGACAAATTCCGTCCGGCTGCGGATGGAATCGTACATCGCTGCGATGGGATAGTTTGCGACGGCTTCCTGATACAGCTTGTGCCCCTGCCAGCCAAAATAAACACCGGCCAGCAGCAGCCCGGCCAGCACGACCAGCAGCAGGGTCAAAAGCAGCTGCTTGAAAAAATGCAGCAGGCTTCGCATGGTTCATCCGCTCCTTTCCCGCTTATCTTACCCGATTGGGCGCAGTTTTGTCAACCTCTCAGTCTCGCTATCGCTCGCCAGCTCCCCTAATAGGGGAGCCTTTGGCAAATAGATGAAGCTTTCATCGACTGCCAAGGCCTCTCCTCAGTAGGAGAGGTGGCATCCCGAAGGGATGACGGAGAGGTTACGCTTTCACATCCCGCTTCTCCAACAGCCCCCTTGCCACCGCAAACATCGCCGCCAACCAGACCGCGCAGGAGAGGAAAAAGGCGGCGTAACTGCCCGACAGCACATCTTCGGCGCGGTTCGCGTTCATCCCCGCCTGCATCAGGCAGTAGGGCCAGAGCAGCGAAAGCCCCTTGCTCCCGGCCAGCATCCCGACGATGCCGCCCATCAGAGCGAGGAACACCGGCACGGCGAAGCTCCGGATCAGCATCGAGAGCACCAGCTGTGCGGCGATGACGGCCAGTGCGCCCACGGCACCCCGCAGCAGAAAAACCAGCAGGATCACCGGGGGCCGCCCCGGGAGATGCGCAAAGACCTTGCCGCAGAGTACATACAAAAGAAAGACAAAGCCATGGGTCAGCAGGGCCAGCTTTGCCACCACGACGAACTTCGCGGCATAGAGGTCGAGGGGCGCAACGGGAGCCGCCATGATGAGGTTCCAGTTGTGGCCCAGATGTTCCAGCCGCCACAGGTAGGCGGCATAAACGGCGACCATGGCCGGGAAGAAAAGCATCGAGTAAAATAAGGTGTGCTGGGTCCAGAGACTATACCAGCCGTCGGTCAGGATCTCGAGATTTTGCAGGTAATTGAAGGTCCCATACCCTGCCGAGAGGATCGGCAGAAGGAAGAACATCGCCCAGATGGGGGACGCATGGAGCTTGCGGTTTTCCGCGATAATACAGCGTTTCAGCATCGGTCACACCTCCTTGGTTTTCATCACGCGCCACGCGGCGACAAAGCAGACCGCCGCCAGCAGAACCGCAACACACAGCAGGCCCCAGTTCTGTGCCCGGGTGCCGTAGAGGACGGTATGGGTCTCTTTTTCCCAGACACGCACCTCGTAGCTGCTCAGCGGGACGTAATAGCCCCACGGCACAAAATAGCTGACGGCCGCAGGCATGAAAGCCGAAAACAGCCCCACCAGCGCGCCGACGATGCCGGCACAGATCGCCGGAAGCGGGTTTTCAAACCGCAGCATCAGCAGCCACTCCGACAAAAACAGCATGACGTTCACCACCAGCGTGCAGAGGGCCAGATAGCAGAACTGCCCCGCCGGGAACGCTTCGGTGTAGCCCTGCACACGGCCCAGCAGCCGGACAGAGAGCATTTCCAACCCGGTCATCAGCAGCACTTCCAGCAGGCCGAAGCTGACCTTCCCTGCAAAAAGGCTCCGGCGGCTCTCGAGGGTGTAGAGCAGCTTTGTGGTGCTGCCTTTGACTTCCATATCCCACAACCGGCTGGCGAGGACGGCCATCATGACCGGGTAAAGGATGCTGTGGAGCACCGGAAGGCTGTAAAAGAGGGCACTGTATCCGTTGCCCAGTTCCTCTGCACTGCCCGGTCGCAGCCCGCCGAGCCAGACAAAGACGACCAGCGGAACCAGCAGGCAGAGCAGCAGGTCGTGCCGCCGCTTGGCTTTCTGCACTTCGACACGGAATGCACGTTTCCACATCATTGCTCACCGTCCTTTGCACTTTGGGTCTGCGGGTGCTGGGTCAGGCTGAGGAAGATCTCCTCAAGGCTGCGGCTCTTCGGAGTCAGGCCCACCACGCCCGCGCCGCCGGCCGCCAGCAGGCCGCTCAGCCGGGCCAGTTCTGCATCGGGCAGGGCGGGCAGCGGGATCAGCCCCTTTTCGTCCGGCTGGGCCGAGAAGCCCTGTTTCCGGAGCACCGGGATGCCCTTTTCGGGGTCCAGCAGCCGCAGGTCATACCCGCCGAGGCTGTGCTTCTGCAGTTCGGTCAGTGCTCCCTCAAAGAGCATCCGGCCGTGGTCGAGGATGCCCACCTGCGTCACCATCTGCTCCATCTCGCCCAGCAGGTGGCTTGAGATCAGGACGGTCGCGCCGGTGCTCTCCGGCATCCCGGCGATGAGCTGCCGCATCTCCTGAATGCCCGCCGGGTCGAGGCCGTTGGTGGGTTCGTCGAGGATCAGCAGCTTCGGCTCACCCAGCAGGGCCATGGCGATGCCGAGCCGCTGCTTCATGCCGAGAGAATACTGCCCGACCTTCCGTTTTTTGTCCTGCGTCAGGCGGACGATCTCCAGCACCCGGTCGATGTCCTTATGGTCTACTTCTTTCAGGTCGGCGACGATCTTCAGGTTTTCTTCGGCGGTCAGGTGGAGGTAGCCCGCCGGGGATTCGATCAGGCTGCCGGTCTGCCGCAGCAGGGCGATACGGTTTGCTTCGGTGAGGGTTTGGCCCAGCAGCCGGACGCTGCCCCCAGTGGGATGGATCAGGCCCAGCAGCATCTTCATAGTGGTGGATTTGCCCGCGCCGTTCGGCCCCAGAAAGCCGTAGACGCAGCCCTCCGGCACATGGAGGTTCAGTTCGTCCACCACCCGGCGGTTTCCATAGGTCTTGCTCAGCTGCCTCGTCTCGATGATATCTTTCATGTCGTGATGCTCCTTTGCGTGCAATCTGTGTTTTGGAACATCTTCAGGATACACCCCGCAGCTTAACGCCTCGCAAAGCCCAGCTTAATTTGCGCTTAAATTTTGCGGGGAACGATGGTTCTTTTCCGGGTCGCGTGGTATAGTGGTTGCAGAAAACAGCATCTTGTCCAACCTCTCAGTCTGCTGCGCAGACAGCTCTCCTTGTAGGAGAGCCTTTGGCAATCCACTTAAAAGGGAGCGAACTTATGCACGCTGTGACCGATGCCCGTCTTTTTCTTGTGGACGACAACCCCGACCTCATCCGGCTGCTCTGCGACCAGCTGCACGGGGCCGGATACCAGAATCTCACCACGGCGTCCAGCTGCGCTGAGGCGCGGGCCGCGTTTGCCCGGCAGGTGCCCGACCTGATAATCCTCGACATCAACCTGCCCGACGGCGACGGTTTCGGCCTGTTCCGGGAGCTGCGGGCCAAGGCCGACATCCCGGCCCTCTTCCTCTCGGCCCGGGATGCGGATGCCGACCGGCTGTTCGGGCTGGGGCTGGGAGCCGACGACTATCTGACCAAGCCCTTCCTGATGCAGGAGCTTCTGCTGCGGGTGCAGCACATTCTGCAGCGCGCATACCGGGCCGAACTCCACCGTGCAGGCAGCGGAATGTTGAAAATCGGGAGCCGGAAGGTCGCACAGGTGACCCTGCCCGACGGCCGTATCCTCTCCCTGACCGCCACCGAACGCGCCCTGCTCCAAAAGCTGGCCGACAACCGGGGCCACATCGTCACCTACGATGCCCTTTGTGAAGCCGTCTGGGGCGCGGACTATTACGGCTACGAAAACAGCCTGAATGTCCACATCCGCCACCTGCGGGAAAAATTGGAGGACACCCCCGGCAAACCGCAGTATCTGCTGACCATCCGGGGCATCGGCTACAAGCTCACCGAGGAGGCCGTGCCATGAAGACTTTCACCCGCATCATCCGGCGGTACATCCTCGCCGTGACCGCCCTGCTCGTGCTGTTTCTGTCCCTCTTTGTCTACACCGGCTACCGCTACAACGCGACCTATCCGCAGGGGCTTTACACCAGCGGTGCCGTCGCGGACGCCCTGACCGAGCAGAACGGACAGCTGGTATTCGATCCGGCCCACACTCCGGCCGAGTGGATGCACGGCTACGAGTGGGCCATGGTTCTGGATGACGACGGAAACGTCATCTGGTCGTACCAGCTGCCCGAAGCTCTCAACCATCGCTACACGGCCAGCCAGATCGCCCGCTTTTCCCGCTGGTTCCTCGACGATTACCCGGTATTCTGCTGGGCGCAGGATTATGGCCTTTTCGTCATTGCACTGCCCCCCGGCTCGCTGTGGAAATACAACGCATGGACTTCCGCCGAGCTGATCCGCGGCGTGTTCGTGAGCATCCCGCCCGTCCTCCTGTTTTTGTTCCTCCTCATCCTCGGGGTCTGCCTGTTCTTCAGCTGGTGGACCACCCGGCAGCTGAAAACCGTTTCGGATGGGCTGGATGCACTGGCCAAAGGCCAGACCGTGACCCTCTCCACCCGGGGCTTCACCGGCGAGCTGGCCGAAACGCTCAACCAGACCAGCCGCCAGCTCCAGACCCGGAATGAGATCATCGCCCGCCGGGACACCGCCCGCACCAACTGGATCGCCGGCGTCAGCCACGACATCCGCACGCCGCTGGCCCTGATCCTCGGCTGGGCGGAACAGCTGGAACAGGACGCCGCCCTGCCCGCGCCCGCCCGGAAAAAGGCCGACGGCATCCGCGCCCAGAGCGAGAAGATCCGCTCCCTCATCGAGGACCTGAACCTGACCAGCAAACTGCAATACGGTGCCCAGCCCCTCCGCTGCCAGCCGGTCACCGCCGGGCCCTTCCTGCGGGAACTGGCGGCGCAGTTCTGCGAAAGCCCGCCGGCCGGTTCTGCCGAATTGGAGCTGCACCAGACCCCCGAAGCCGAGCGCGTCACTCTGAATCTCGACAAAGCCCTGCTGACCCGGGCCGTAGAGAACCTGCTCGGCAACAGCGTCCGGCACAATCCCGGCCCCGTTTTCATCCGGATGGAGACCGCGCTTGCGGACGGGCAGTTCCGGCTGACCGTCACCGACAACGGCAGCGGCTACCCGCTGGCCGTCCTCGCTGCCCTGCAGGACCCCGAGACGCCTGACCCGCCCCACATTCTGGGCCTGCACGTCGTCGAGCAGATCCTGCAGGCCCACGGGGGCCATGCCGCCTTCGTGCAGAATACGCCAAGTGGGGCCTTGTCTACGCTGACGCTGCCACTGTACAGCAAGGCCCGGAATACCAAGGAGCCGAAGGCGAAATAGACACACTTTTCCGGCCTGCCAAGGGCTCCCACTTTGGGGGAGCTGGCGAGCGATAGCGAGACTGAGAGGGTTTTTCAAAATTTTTCTATAAACCTATTGACAAAGCGGGTAACTACGGATATAATGCAATCACAAACCAAACCACAAGGTTGGTAGGAAGTATTGGAAAGGAGGGCTCAAGATGTCGCTGATTTGGAACACGCTGCTGCACGCGAATTTCCGTTGTGGGCGAATGTGCGGTACCCGGGCAGATATTTTGGCCGAGACCTGTGCGTTGCCCTCCGCTGCACGAATGTGCCGCTGATACCCGAGGACAGCCCCCGGATCCTAGGATCGAATTGTTTGCCCGGTGCTCAAATGTTGTGGAGCATCGGGTATTTTTGTACGCAAAAATTATACAAAGTGTAAAATCAGAGAGGTAGATTACAATGGCAAACTATAAATTTGAGACCCTTCAGCTGCACGTTGGTCAGGAGCAGGCGGATCCCGCCACCGATTCCCGCGCGGTACCCATTTACCAGACCACTTCTTATGTGTTCCGCAACAGCCAGCACGCCGCCGACCGTTTCGGTCTGGCCGACGCCGGCAACATCTACGGCCGTCTGACCAACTCCACGCAAGACGTCTTTGAGAAGCGCATCGCTGCTCTCGAGGGCGGCACCGCTGCTCTGGCCGTGGCTTCCGGTGCCGCTGCCATCACCTACACCATCGAGGCACTGGCACAGGCCGGTGACCACATCGTGGCCCAGAAGACCATCTACGGCGGCAGTTACAACCTGCTGGAGCACACCCTGACCCAGTTCGGCGTCCAGACCACCTTCGTCAACGTCCACGATCTGGCCGAAGTCGAGGCTGCCATCCAGCCCAACACCAAGGCTGTCTACCTCGAGACGCTGGGCAACCCCAACAGCGACATCCCCGACATTGATGCCGTCGCTGCCATCGCCCACAAACACGGCCTGCCGCTGGTCATCGACAACACCTTCGGCACCCCGTACCTGATCCGTCCCATCGAGCACGGTGCCGACATCGTGGTGCACTCCGCCACCAAGTTCATCGGCGGCCACGGAACCTCTCTAGGCGGCGTGATCGTGGACAGCGGCAAGTTTGACTGGAAGGCCAGCGGCAAGTACGGCAACATCGCCGATCCCAACCCGAGCTATCACGGCGTTTCCTTCGCCGATGCAGCCGGCCCCGCCGCTTTCGTCACCTACATCCGCGCCATCCTGCTGCGCGACACCGGTGCCTGCATCTCTCCGTTCAACGCCTTCCTGCTGCTGCAGGGCACCGAGACCCTGAGCCTGCGCCTTGAGCGTCATGTCGAGAACACCAAGAAGGTGGTCGAGTATCTGGCCAACCATCCGCAGGTCGAGAAGGTCAACCATCCTTCCCTGCCCGACCATCCGGATCATGCCCTGTACGAGAAGTACTTCCCCAATGGCGGTGCTTCCATCTTCACCTTCCAGATCAAGGGCGGCCGTGAGGAAGCCTTCAAGTTCATCGACAACCTGAAGATCTTCTCTCTGCTGGCCAACGTCGCCGATGTGAAGAGCCTCGTCATTCACCCGGCTTCCACCACCCACAGCCAGCTGAACGATGCAGAGCTGGCCGATCAGGGCATTTATCAGAACACCATCCGTCTGTCCATCGGTACCGAGCACATCGACGACATCATCGCCGACCTCGAGAACGGCTTCGCTGCCGTCCGCGGCTAAATTTCAAAAGGGCATCCCCCATGCTCGGACAAGCTCTCCTGAATTGACATTCTCCTCCTTTTGCTCGTGTGTATAAAAAGATCCCGGCAGCTGCACGTTCTAAGCAGCTGTCGGGATTCTTTTTTTGTTATAACGTTTAAAAGAAGATCTCGCCTGCGTTGAAGGTCTCGATCTTTCCGCCCCACGTCATCTGCACGGTGTGGAGACGATCGGGCGAAAAGTGCATAAAGACCATCTTTTTCGGGGGCCACTCCAATGCAAGCTTGAAGCGGCTGTCCTTGTCCATGGGTTCGGGCGAGAAGTAGAAGTACCGGGTGCCGGTGTGCTTGGGGTCGTTGTTGTTGAACACCTTCAGGCCGACCACGCCCACCTCGGCGATCTCGCTCCAATCGACCTTTTTGTACTCCCGGCCCCAGAAGGTGCAGCGCAGGCCGTTGAGGTCGATATGGACCACTGTGCCGTACCGGAAGGTGATGTACCCGAACACCACGGCACAGGCCAGAAAAAGGACGGCTGTGATCCACGAGCCGATCTGCAACGCCAGCAGCCCGATGAAGAGCGACACCGCACAGGTCGCCAACGCCACCCCGTATTTGAGTGAATCTGCATGGTACCCTTTTTTCGCCATTCCAAGGACTCCTTCCGATTTTCCGTTTCGGTTGTTTTTACGGAAAATCAATTTGTTAGTTTGTTTAATTATAGCAAGTCCCGCCCGGTTCTGTCAAGCGGTTCCGGAAGTTCTGTTTCCGCGCTTCTGTCCGCAAAAAGACGTTCTTTACTCTTTTTTCTTGCATCTTGTGTCCAATCATGCTATACTTTTCACAATAATAAATTTAATAAACAAACTATAAGGAGGTTCTATGGAATTTGCAACGATTTCCACCGGCCGGCTGCGCGGGCGGGTTCTGGACGGATGCACGGCATTTTTGAACATCCCTTATGCGGCTCCCCCGGTGGGCGATCTGCGCTGGCGTGCCCCGCAGCCGCCGCAGCCGTGGCAGGGCACCCGGGATGCCACCGACTTCGGCACCCGGTGCTGGCAGGCTGCGCCCCTGCCGCCGCTCAGTGCCCCGCCCGACCCGGCCGCCGTCGCAGAGCGGACTGAGATCGACTACCGGCAGGAGTTCCACTCCAACCCGGATTTCCCGGACCGGCCCGAGAGCGAGGATTCGCTGGTGCTCAACGTCTGGACCCCGGCCCAGACCGGCACCGAAAAGCTGCCGGTGGCCGTCTGGATCCACGGCGGCGCGTTCTGCAACGGCAGCGGGCAGGAGATCCACTTCACCGGCGAAGCCTACGCCAAGCGGGGCGTGATCCTCGTCACCCTCAACTACCGGCTGGGGCTGCTGGGCTTCTTCTGCCACCCGGACCTTATCGCCGAGGCCGGCACCTGCGGCAACTACGGCCTGCTGGACCAGTTGGCCGCACTGCGCTGGGTGCGGGAAAACATCGCGGCCTTTGGCGGCGACCCGGACAACGTGACCCTCTTCGGCCAGTCGGCCGGTGCCATCAGCACCATGCTCCACTGCTGCTCGCCTATGACCACCGGGCTGTTCCGCCGGGTCATCCTGCAGAGCGGCGGCGGCCACGCCTCGGCGTTCCAAGAGCACACGGTCGGCTCCACCATGGCGGACGCCGCCCTTGCCGGTGCAGACTGGGCCAAACGGCAGCTGGGGATCTCCACGGTGGCCGAACTGCGTGCCCTGCCGCCCGAAACGCTGCGCTCTGCCATCCTGCGGGAGCAGGCCGAGCAGCGTGCCCGGCAGAGCAAACCGGGGCTCGGCTTCCTGCCCTACCTCGCCCCGGTCGTGGACGGCAATTTCGTGCCGGATTTCCCCCATCACCGGATCGAGGCCGGCCAGATCCAGCCGGTGGCCAGCGTGATCGGCAGCAACTCCGAGGACCTGATGGCCGCCGATATGGTGGTTGGCAGCAAGAACTGGGCCGCCAAGTGCGCCCAGCTGGGCCTGCCCTCTTATACCTATTACTTCTCCCATAAGCCGCTGGGCGACAAGACCGGTGCCTTCCACTCCTGCGAACTGTGGTACACCTTCGGCGTCCTCGACCGCAGCTGGCGGCCCAAGACCCCGGAAGATTACCGCCTGAGCGAAGAAATGCTCGACCGCTGGACCGCCTTCATGAAAGACGGCGACCCCAATACCGCTTTTCTGCCCCGGTGGGAGGCCTACTCGCCGGAAAATGCAGAGCCGTACCAGTTCTTATAATTTGCCTAGATCAGAAATAAACGCACGGAGGTTCTTATGAAAGCAATTTTTGTCATGTACGATTCTCTCCGCCGGGATATGCTGCCCTGCTACGGCGGTGCCGTGGCCGACCTGCCTAATTTCAAGCGGCTGGCCGAGCACACCGTCACCTTCGATAACAGCTATGTAGGCAGTCTGCCCTGTATGCCGGCACGCCGGGAACTGCAGACCGGCCGCCTGAACTTCCTCCACCGCAGCTGGGGGCCCATGGAGCCGTATGACATTTCCATGCCGGAGATCCTTGACCGCAACGGCATCCACTCCCATCTGGCTACCGACCATTACCACTATGTGCAGGACGGCGGTGCTACCTATCAGGGCCGCTTTTCCAGCTGGGCCTGCTACCGCGGGCAGGAGAGCGACGCTTGGATCGGCAGTGCCGCACCCGAGCAGGACATCAGCCACATCATGGGCTTTGAGGATATGCCTCCGGCCATGCAGAAGATGCGGGGCAGAGGTGCCGCGCGCAACGCCGTCAACCGTTCTGCGATCCACGGCGAAGCCGAGTATCCCCAGACTCTGACCTTTGACGACGGCCTTGATTTCGTCAAGCGGAATGCACAATATGACAACTGGTTCGTCCAGATCGAGACCTTCGACCCGCACGAGCCGTTCGACGCCCCGGAAAACTTCGAGGCCAAATATTTCGATCCCGCCGATCCCTTCCAGCAGGATTGGCCCCCTTACGCCAAGGTCAAGCAGAGCCCCGAAGAAGTGGAAAAGATGCGCAAAAAGTATTTTGCCCTCCTTGAGTTCTGCGACAAGAGCATGGGCCGCGTGCTGGACATGATGGACGAGCTGGATCTCTGGAAAGACACCATGCTGATCGTCGGCACCGACCACGGCTTCATGCTGGGCGAGCACGATTGGTGGGGCAAGGGCAGTATGCCGGATTACGATGAGATCGTGCACACTCCCATGTTCCTGTGGGATCCCCGCAACGGCATCTGCAACGAGCACCGCAGCGGTCTGGTCCAGACCATGGACATTCCCGCAACAGTGCTGGACTTCTTTGAGCTGCCGATCCCCGATGTAATGGAGGGCCGTCCGCTCCGCATTGCTGTGGAGCAAAACGAATCGCTCCGTCCTTACGGGCTGTTCGGCTACCACGGCGGTACTATGGGCATCACCGATGGGCGGTATGTCTATCTGCGCGCTCCGGTTGTAGACGATCCGGATGTCACCGAGTACACCCTGATGCCCACTAAGATGATCGGCTTTGCTCCGCTGGACGCCCTGCGGCAGGCCAAGCTCGTGCCCGGCTTCTCCTTCACGCAGGGCCTGCCACTGCTGGCCTATCCCGGTCAGTTCGGCCGCACCAAAATGCCGGTCGGCACCGATCTGCTCTTTGATACAGCCACCGACCCGCATCAGCAGCATCCCATCGACGACCCGGCACGCAAAGAAGAGTTCTGCCGCCAGATTGCGCGGATCATGCTGGAGAACGAGGCTCCCGAAGAGCTCTATCCCCGCTTCGGCCTGACCAAGCCCGCCGTCTGATTCCATACCTATTATATAATAGACAAGACCCCCGGTTTCTGCGTGCTGTGCAGAGACTGGGGGTCTTGTTTGTCTTTATTATACTTATTATAATGCGTTACGCCCGCAGGAAGTATTTCTCGATGCAGCAGGCGGCGGCACCCAGCGCACCGCCAAAGTCGCCGAGGTCGATGTAGACGAGGTTGAGCTGCTCGTCCTCGGCGTGGAAGAGGTAGCCGCGGAGCATATTCTCCACGGTCTCGAGGTTGCGGCGGTTGCGGAACATCGGGCCGCTGAGGAAGATCAGATGGGGGTTGATGAAGTTGACCACATTGGCCAGTGCAATGCCGAGGTACCGCATTCCGCGGTCGATGATCTTGCAGACGGCTTCATCGCCCTTTTCCTGTGCGCGGAGCACCTGCTCGAGGGTCAGGTTTTCGGGCTTTTTGCAGATCTGGGCCAGCACGGTGCACTCGCCGGCTTCCAGAGCTTCCCGGCAGTAGGTCAGGATGGCGCGGACGCTGGACAGCGATTCCAGCGTGCCCGGCATACAGAGGGCCGGCATATTGCGGCTGCAGGGGTCGGTGGTCAGGCGGGGGTCCATGACCATCCGGCCGATCTCACCGGCGGCAGCGTCCTCGCCCCGGAAGGAGTGGTTGTCCAGCACCAGCGGGCAGGCGATGCCCCAGTAGACGTAGCAGAACGCGAAGGTCGAGTAATCGCCCAGCAGCTCCGAGTGGAAGAGCGACACCGCACAGGCACGGCCCCGGGTGTTGTTCTCGAGCCGGACCGGAAGCCCGATCGTCTGGCTGATCCGGCTGGCCAGCGGCTTTTCGCGCCACTCGGGGCGTTCGTTGTAGCCGGGGTTCTTGATGACGCCGTTGTGGGCGTCCACGATGCCGGGCAGGGTGATGCCTACGCCCAGCAGCCGTTCCCACAGGTCGGCGTACCGCTGTTTGATGGAATCCAGCAGATCCAGCAGCTGCTGCACCATGGCCTCGTATTCCTCGGGCATCAGGTCGGCGGTGCCCTGCGCCAGCACCTTGCCGCGCAGGTCAGTGATGCAGTAGTGGGTGGTGTCGCGGCCCAGCGAGACGCCCAGCGACAGGTGGGACCCGGGCACAAGGTCAATGTTGATGGGCTTGCGGCCGGCACCCCGGCTCTCACCCTCGGTCTTTTCCAATTCCTGCACCACGCCCTGCTGGATCAATTCGCCCACAATGTTGGTGATGGTCGGCGGGGTCAGCTCCAGTTGGTTGGCGATCTGCGCCCGGGAGAGCGGTGCCGAGCGGTACAGGATCGTTTTGATGTTCTCCATATTCTGTTGTTTGATCTTCGCAAGGTTTTTTCCCTGTAAGGCGTTCATAGCATCGTCCTCTTTTCCTGTATTGCGGGCTTTTTGAGATTGGAGTCGCGTTTATATTAATTAAAATTCAAAATTATTTTTCTCAGTATACCATAGCCCGCCCGATAACTCAAGCAAATTCCGGAGAAAAATCCAGATTACACCCCAAATTTTACAAAATCCAAATCTTATTTTTCCAGATTAACATCATCATACCACACCCTTCCAATTGAATGCAACCAAAAATACAAATCTTCTGAAAAGAAATTGTACCGAAAAATTTTTCCAGCTCGAATTGAAATTTTTCACCGGCATTTTTGCTAAAAAAGTCCATCATTTTTCATCAAAGTGACAAATTCGATTTTCCCATTCCGCCCCCGATTGACTTTCCTGCACAGATTCGCTATACTCGGAACAGATAATTGATTTAATAAATAAATATATTGAGGAGGCTTGACTTGATGAAGATTGGATTTCTGACCAACGCGCTGGTGGAGCAGGCACGACGCTCGGGCAGCGATGAATTTTCGACCCTGCCGCAGGTGGCAGACTGGGCTGCCGCCCACGGGTTCACCGATCTGGAATGCGGGCCGATGCTGCCGCTGGACCGCGCCGCTTACGAGCAAGTGCTCGGCGAGGGCAAGATCGGCATTTCGGCCCTGATCTACTGCCGCAACTACCTGAGCACCGACCCCGAGGAAGCCGCCCAGCACCTCGCCGCCCTCAGAGAGCGGATCGAATTTGCCAGTGCGCTTGGCATCGACAAGGTGGTGACCTCCACCGGCATCGACAAGTCGGTGGTTGAGGGCCTGTACGACCGCGACCCCGCCCTGAGCGACCGCGGCAACCTGATCCGCCGCATCCCGGCACAGAGCCTTGACCGGGTGGTAGACCTCTTCGGGCCGCTGGTGGAGCTGGCCGAGAAGAACAATGTCCGCCTCTGCTTCGAGAACTGCCCCCTGATGGGCAACATCGCCATCTCGCCGGTCATGTGGAAAAAGATCTTCGAGCGGCTTCCCAGCGACCACATTGGTCTGGCCTACGACCCCAGCCATCTGGTCTGGGAAATGATCGACCCCTATACCCCGATCCTCGAGTTCAAGGATAAGATCTTCCACGTCCACGCAAAGGATACCGCCATCGACCGGGTCAAGCTGGCCCGCACCGGCATCCTGACCGATTTCAGCTGGTGGAGCTACCGGATCCCCGGCCGCGGCGAGCTGGATTGGCGGCAGCTGCTGGGCCAGCTGATCGCCGAGGGCTACGACGGCACCATCAGCCTCGAGCACGAGGACGCCGCCTACGAGGGCAGCGTGGATGCCGTGGAGCGCGGCCTGCTGGACGGCAAGGCATGGCTGGAAAAGTGTATGGCCCCGGAAAACGCATAAGAAACACGTCTTAACATACATCGGAGGAATTTTCTATGGTCAAGATCGGTATCATCGGCACGGGCAACACCATTGGCATTGCCAAGAACCACATCGGCGCATACAAGTGCTGCCCGGATGCAGTCATCACCGCGGTATACGACATCCGGAACGAGCGGGCACAGCAGACCATCGACCAGATGGAACTGCACGACGCCAAGGCCTGCACCAGCCTCGAAGAGCTGTTCAGCCTCTGCGATGCCGTGAGCATCTGCACCCCCAACGCCACCCATGTGGAGCTGACCGTGCAGGCACTCAAGGCCGGCAAGCACGTCCTGTGCGAGAAGCCCTTTGCCCCAACCCCCGAGGAGTGCGACGAGGCTGTGAAGTACGCCGAACTGACCGGCAAGATCAGCATGATCGGCCTGTGCTACCGCGACATCCCGGGCTTTGTCTACATGAAGCAGCTCCTCGACGAGGGCAAGCTGGGCAAGATCTTCTTCGTCCGCGAAGAGCAGGGCGGCGACCGCATCGCCAACCCCAACGTCAAGCTGGAGTGGCGGATGCAGAAGTACCTCTCCGGCCCGGGCGCACTGGCCGACTTCGGCAGCCACATGATGGACATCTGCGACTACCTGCTGCGCGACAGCTGCGGCCCCATTGAGCAGATCCAGTGTATGCAGTCCACCTGCATTCCGGAGCGCGAGCGGATCAACCAGCCCGGCCAGTACGGTGCCGTGACCAACGACGACGTGGCCTGCTGGAACTGCCGCACCACCGGCGGCGTGCTGTACAGCTTCCTCGCCAGCCGCGTGGGTGCTACCTTTATGCTCGAGATCGTGGGCGAAGGCGGCAAGATGATCTTCGACGGTGCCAACCCCTTCCAGCTGACCCTGCAGCTGAAAGACAAGAACGGCGGCTACACCAGCCGCCCCGAGGTGGTGCCCGTCCCCGAAAACTGCTTTGGCGGCGACGCGAACGCACCCCACGTTCCCTTTGCCATCAACTTCTATTATGAAATCCGCCAGTTCCTCGATGCCATTCAGGACGGCAAGCCCAGCAAGCTGACCTTCGAGCGGGGCCGCTACATCCAGAGCCTCATCGACGCAGCGCAGTTTGCAGCCGACAGCGGTGAGATCGTGAATGTGACGGAGGTGGAGTAAAATGAAACTGGGTGCACATTGTGTTCTGTACGGCCCCGAGATTGCATCCGATACCGACGCCGTCATCTCCCGTCTGGTCTGGGCCGGTGCCGAGGGCTGTGAGCTGGGCGAACGCTTTTTCGGCGTAGACGACCGTCC
Source organism: Eubacterium sp. CAG:38 (assembly GCA_963660925.1). Taxonomy (GTDB): domain Bacteria; phylum Bacillota; class Clostridia; order Oscillospirales; family Ruminococcaceae; genus Faecalibacterium. The sequence continues at coordinate 25,288 of CAVKZS010000066.1, forward strand.
CAAACTGACCGAAGTGCTCAACAAGCATCACTTTGCGCTGGCGGGTATGCACGCCAACCACCTGAACCTGATGGAGCTGCTGAACGAGCCGGAAAAGAGCCGCACCGCGCTGGAAAACGTGGCCAAGTTCGTGGCTCCGCTCCCCGATAAGAACGTCATCGCCACCGGTATGCCCGGCGCGATGGGCGGCGTACAGAACCGGACGCTGGGCGAAGGTGCCGCCGCGCCCGAACTGCACGACCCCGAGGCCGTCAAGACCATCGCCCACAACCTGAACGCCATCGTCAAGGACATTAAAGAGCAGTACGGCGTACAGGTCCACTACCACAACCACAGCTGGGAGTTCTGCGACAACGGTCTGATCTGGTACACCCTCGCCGAGGAAGCTCCTGACCTGATGTTTGCACTGGACACCGGCTGGGCCGCCTCTTCCGGTTTCGACCCCGTGGAGCTGATGGACAAATACCCCGGCCGATTCCACTACGTCCACCTGCGGGATTACCGCCGCTCCGCCGACCCCATGGCCCTCAAGTTCGAGGATGTCCACAGCGGCTTCGTCGATCTCGGCACCGGCGACATGAACTATCCCCGCCTGATGCGGAAGCTGAACACCGTCCTCGGCCCCAACGACTGGGCCATCGTGGAATACGAGCTGGGCAACTTCGACCAGAACAGCTACCTCCGCGCCCTGAGCTATCTGCACGGCGTGCGGGATATGCTGTGATACAGGAGGCGTGATACAATGGATCGTTTGCGCGTTGCCGTCATCGGCTGCGGCCGGATCACCTCAGCCTACGGGCCGGCCCTCGCCAACCTGCACGAGCTGGCTGTACCCGTCCTCGCGCTGGACAAGCACCTCGACCGCGCCCAGAGCTTCGCGGCCAAATTTCCGGGCTGCACGGCCAGCGACGCCGTGGACTTCGACTCTTTCCGCGCCCTGCTGCGGGAGTACAAGCCCGACCTGCTCCACATTCTGCTGCCCCATCACCTCCACTGCCCCTACGCCATTGCCGCGCTGGAAGAGGGCGTGAACGTCCTGACCGAGAAGCCCATTGCCATCTCCACGGCGGACGCCGAGCGGATGATCGCCGCCCGGGATGCCAGCGGAAAGCAACTGGGCGTCATCTTCCAGAACCGGTACATCGACGGCGTGCAGCGGGTCCGCCAGCTGATCCAGAGCGGCGAACTGGGCGAAGTGAAAGGCGCGTTCTCGACCCTGAACTGGTACCGCCCCGCCAGCTACTATCAGTGCGACTGGAAAGGCCGCTGGGAGACCGAGGGCGGCGGCGTCATCATCGACCAAGCCATTCACTCCATTGATCTGGTGCGGTACATGACCGGACTGGACGCCGTAGAGGTTCAGGGCCACACCGCCCAGCGCATCCTCAAGACCATCGAGGTCGAGGACGAGGCCGATGCCGCCATCACCCTCTCTAATGGCGCGGTTTACTCCTTCTTCGCCTGCAACTACTACACCACCAACAGCCCCATCCGGGTGGAGATCTCCTGCGAGAAGGGCACCGCCCTGCTGACCTACGATGAAATGGTCATCACTTGGGCCGACGGCCGCCGCGAAGAGATCCACCCCGACTCGGCCCCCGCCCTGAACGGCGAGGGCTACTGGGGTGCCTTCCACGAGATGCAGATCCGGGAGTGCTACACCGCCCTGCGGGAGGGCCGCCCCATGCCGTGGACGCCCGAGGACGCCTCCAAGACCCTCGCCATCGTGCAGGGCATCTACAATTCCGCCCGCATCCAGCAAGCGGTGAAGCTGTAACTTTCCGGACACCCGTACAGGCCCGCCCCAAAACCGGGAGCGGGCCTGTTTTTACTACAATCGAAAGGAGCGATTCTCCATGGCTTCGGTCGTTCACATCCAGCCCGACCGTTCCTTCCCGGCCTGCCGTTATCTGCACGATGTCGTCTTTGCACACCACGCCCAGTTTCGCGGCAGACAGCTTGTGGATCTCATCCCCTTGAAGATGCAGATCCTTCTCCCCGCTGTTCCGGACGGCCCCCGGCCGCTGGTGGTCTTTGTCAACGGCGGCGGCTATCACAACCCGAAAATGTATGTCCGTGTCCCATGGCTGGCACGTCTGGCCGAACGCGGCTATGTGGTCGCCATGCCCCAGTACCGGGGTTCCGAGGATGCGGTTTTCCCGGCCATGGTGCAGGATGTCCGCACTGCCATCCGCTTCCTGCGTGCCCACGCCAAGGAGTATGGCATCGACCCGGAAAAGGTCGTCCTGATGGGCGGCTCGGCAGGCGGGCACACCGCACTGCTGGCCGCTTACGGCGACGAACGCTTTGACTTCCCGGACGACGACCGGTCGGTTTCCGCCTCCGTTTGCGGCGTGCTCGACCTTTACGGCCCTACGGACGTCACCCAGATGGGTGCAATGGTCTCCCAAACTGCTTCGGAGCTGGAAGCGGCCCTCTCCCCCGAGGGCCGTCTGTTCGGGATGGTCGATCTCCGCAAGCATCCCGAAATGGCTGCCGACAGCATCGTAACGCACTACATTCGCCCGGACAAGCCGCTGCCGCCCACTTTCATCGCACACGGCGATGCGGACAGCATCGTGCCTTATCAGCAGAGCGAATTACTCTATAATGCCCTTCAGGAGGCCGGACAGGACGTCGCGTTTTACTGCGTGGACGGTGCCGAACACGCCGACCCTGCTTTCTTCCACAGCAACATGATGGATCTGTACTCCGCGTTTATTCAGCGGGTCATCCAATAAAAAAGGAGAATACACATGGTAGATTTACGCGCAAATCCGTATTTTCTCTCAGATGAAGACGTGCAGTGGGTCGAGCAGACCGCTGCCTCCATGACCGAGGACGAAAAGATCTGGCAGCTCTTCGCCGACCCGCTGATGGGCCGGGATCAGGAGAACCTGATCGAGTTTCTGGCAAAGCACCCGCTGGGTGCCTGCCCCTTCCGGGCCGGTCAATTCGACAACGCCACCGCCCGCAAGGTGCTGGGTGCCGTGCAGGACTCGCTGAAGATCCCGATGCTCATCACCGCCGACTGCGGCACCGGTGCCGACGGCCGCCTGAAAACCGGCACTCTGGTCGGCACGGCGGCGCAGGCCGGTGCTGCGCCCGACAACGGCGAGACCACATACGACATCGGCAACCTCGCCTGCAAAGAGCTGGGTGCGGTGGGCTTCAACTGGGCGTTTGAGCCGGTGGGCGACATCCTGCTCAACTGGCGCAACTGTCTCGTCAACACCCGCGCGTTCAGCAGCGACCCGGACCGGGTCATCACCTGCGTGGACCAGTTCATTCAGGCCACCAAGGACAACAACTTCCTGCCCTGCCTCAAGCATTTCCCCGGCGACGGCTGGGAAGAGCGGGATCAGCACATCGTCGAGGGCAACAACGGCCTGAGCTGTGAGGAGTGGGACGCCACCTTCGGCAAGGTGTACAAGCACTGCATCGACAAGGGCGTGCCGACCATCATGATCGGCCATTTCACCCTGCCGGCCTACCAGAAAAAGCTGAACCCCGCCCTGCGGGACGAGGACATGACCACGGCCTGCACCTCGAAAGAACTCATCACCGGCCTGCTGCGGGAGCAGCTGGGCTTCCACGGCCTCGTCGTGACCGATCAGACCACCATGATGGGCTTCTACTCCCTACCCCGCACCAAGGCCCTGCCCGCCTGCATCGAGGCCGGCTGCGACATGATCCTCGGCATCAACGATGTGGACGAGGACTTTGCCTGCATGAAGGAGGCCGTGCAGAGCGGTGCCATCACCGCCGAGCGGCTCAACGACGCCATCTATCACATTCTGGGTGCCAAGGCCATGATCGGCCTGCACCGCCGCAAGGCCGAGTTCGGCACCCTGACCCCGCCCGAAGAGCAGCTGGCCTGCATCTGCTCCGAAGAGCACCGGCAGGTGGCCATCCGCGCGGCAGATAAGGCCATTACGCTGGTCAAGGACACCCGCCACCAGCTGCCCATCCGCCCCGAGACCCACAAGAAGATCCTGCTCCACGTTCTGGGCGGTGCCGCCAGCAAGAGCCTGTTCGGTACCGGCGTGGCTTCCGGCGGCGCGGCCGGCCTGCCCGAGCTCATCAAGGGCATCCTCGAGAAGCAGGGCTTCGAGGTCACCATCTGGTCGAACGAGGTGTTCGGCACCCGCAAGTACGGCACCATCCCCGGCTCCTTCAAGGGCGTCACCAAAGAGTCCGCCCACCGGTTCGACGCCGTGCTCCTGTTCGCGGATGTGAGCCAGTTCGCCACCACCAACGCCATGCGTCTGGTCTGGCCCAGCCCCATGTGCAACATCATGCCGTGGTATGTGGCCGAGGGCGTTCCCGTGGCGTTCATCTCCCTCAACCTGACCAATCACATGATCGACGTACCCCGCGTCCCCATCTTCATCAACGCCTACAACCACCGCCCCGAGACCATCGAGCTGGTGGTCAAGAAGCTGATGGGCGACTCCCCCTTCACCGGCCGGTACGAAGAAAACGTCTTCTGCGGCAAGTGGGATACGCACTTTTAAACCGTAACATTGCGCAAAAAAGGCTGACACATCGCTGTGCCAGCCTTTTTCTCTGCCTGTATTCTGTTTTTATGCTTCCGTCCGTGCCAGCAGGAGGATGCAGTAGGCTTTGCCTTTGATCTCCTGTACAGCGATCCCGATATGGGTGCAGTCGGTCCGGGTGCTGAGCCGGGTCTCGGATGCAAAATCCGTCGGGATGCGGGAACGCGGTGCGCACGCCACCATCCGGACCGATTTGCCGTCGATGGTGACCGAAGCAGCGTTCACATACTGTCTCAGAGCCGTCTGATAGGCGGTCTGGTCGCCGGTCGCAACATATTGCTCATATCCCGGCAGAAGCTTAGCCGCGATCTTGTCCAGCTCGCTGTTTTCGGTCAGGGCCGCACAGCCGTTTGCCGCGCGGGAGCTGTTCAGTGCGGACAGGATCTCCGCATTGTACTGGGTCATGTCCGTATTCTGTTTGCCGCAGCCGGCCAGAACCAGCAGGGTCAGGATACAGAACAGCAGAGCCGTCCGACGAAAAAATCGTTTCATATCTGCATCCTCGCTCAATGGATCAGCTCCGGGCGGGAAACGCCATTGACCAGCAGCGTTACCTCGGTGCCATTGTGGGTCAGGCTGAACTCTGCATCCGGGCCGCCGACCGCGCAGATCTCATCCAGCAGAAGGACCGACGTCCGGTTCTGGGTCTTCAGCACGATCTGCTTCACACCCTGCGCACGCATCTGGTCAAGCAGTTCCAGCGTACCAGTCAGGTCGGCCACTGCACGGTCGGTCTGGATGGTCAGCGTCTGCTCTTCTGCATCAAACACCTGCTCCACTTCCTCGGTGTTGCCGAGGATGTCCGTCCGGTTGCTGTCCAGCAGTCGGAGCTTCGGCTGAGCCGTGGTCACCTCGCTCTCGTTCCGTGCGGGCGTTTCATCCGGCACACTCGGTTCCGGATCGGGGGTCGGCTTGGGGTCCGGTACAGGGTCCGGAGCCGGTTTGGGATCGGGTGCGGGAGCCGGGGTCAGCTTTTCAATGGCGCGCGTTTCGGCGGCACCGCACTTCGCACAGGTGCGGGTCTCCTCGCCTTCTTCGCTGACCGTCGCTTCTTTCGTCACGACCCACTCGCCGAATTCATGGCCCGTAGCGGGAGTCTCACGGGTTTCGGCCGCATCGCCCTTCGAGCAAGTGCGGGTCTCTTCGCCCGCTTCCGTGCAGGTGGCTTCTTTCGTCACCGTCCACTCGCCGAAATCGTGACCGGTCGCGGGGATTTTCTCACCCGCTTCCAGCACTGCACCGCAGGTGTTACATACCACATTGCCCGTGTAGCCGTCCTCGGTGCAGATCGCAGCCTTGACGTTCACACGCTCCGATTTTGCCGTATGGCCCTTGGCAGGGATCTCACGTTTTTCGGTCGCATCGCCCTGCGAGCAGGTACGGGTCTCTTCGCCTGCTTCCGTGCAGGTGGCTGCTTTCGTTACAGTCCATTCGCCGAAACTGTGGCCGGTCGCGGGGATCTTCTTACCGGCTTCCAAAACAGTGCCGCAGGTGTCGCACACCACGTCACCCGTGTAGCCGTCCTCGGTGCAGGTCGCAGCCTTGACGTTCACACGCTCCGATTTTGCCGTGTGACCCTTGGCAGGGATCTCACGTTTTTCGGTCGCATCACCCTTCGTGCAGGTGCGGGTCTCTTCGCCCGCTTCCGTGCAGGCGGCTTCTTTCGTCACGACCCACTCGCCGAAATCATGACCCGTGGCAGAAACCTTCTTACCCGTCGCAATCTTGGTTCCGCAGTCCGTACACCAAGTGTCGCCGGTGTAACCGTCTTCCGTACAAGTTGCTTCTTTTGCATCACGAATTTCTGTATGGAGATGGCCGGTGGCAGGAATTACAACCGTTCCGGTTGCACCGCACCCCGGCACAGAACAAGTCACCTTCTTCAGGCCGCTCTCTGTGCAGGTAGCAGGTGTAATAGTTTCTCCTTCATTCCAGAGATGTGCATCTGCGCTTGCCGTGTCCGCAGATGTTCCAGCATACGCACGGTTGTGGATTGCTTTGTACGCACCCGTCGCATTCATAAACGTTACGATGACCTTATGCCCAAAGCTTTCTCCCAAATCATCCATCGTAAGTTCTTTGCTTGTTGTACCGCCATCTGTGCTAATTCCGGTCTTACCTTTTCCGCTCTTGACTGTAACCGTTGTATCACCTGTTTCACCATTGATTGTAACGTTACTGCCTTTTCCGCCGATTGCCACTCGTCCGGGATCATTCACAGCCGTTACACTACCACCGGAAATCGTTATAGAGCTGCCATCTCCTCCAATGCCGAGATTATCGCCTTTTCCCGTAGCGGTCACTTCACCGCCCTTGATGTTGATCTCGCTGTTTTTGCCGCCGATGCCAACACCGGCCGTACCCGTTGCTTCTACTTTTCCGCCTTCAATCGTAATAGTGCAATCATCGGATGAGCCCGGTGTTCCAATACCCGCATCGTTTCCGGTTGCCTTGACTTCGGTTCCTTCACCGGCAATGTTGATTGTAACATGATCACTTCCACCGATGCCAACTGCTGTAAAGCCGCTTTCACCGGTCGTGGCCGTCACTTTGCTCCCGCCAAAAATCTTGATCAAGGTCGCCTTACCCGTCTGGTACCATTGGTTATTACCACCAATGCCATGTCCACCGCCGGTCTGACCGCCACTTGCTGTTACTTCTGTTCCTTGGCCGGAAATTTCGACGTTTGTATTGCCATCATCATCATTTCCGATGCCCACGCCTCCTTCACCGGCACTTGCATTGACCTTGCCGCCGGTGATCGTAACTGTGACATCATCATGATTACTACCGCTGTATCCACTGCCGATGCCGGAACCACGACCCGCACCGCCAACTGCGGTCACATCGCCGCCGCTGATGGTAACTTTTGTCTCGCCGCCATCGTCATCGCCATAGCGTCCGCCGCCAATGCCTGCACCGCCCTGCGCGTTGCTGTTATCGTTTCCGCCCTGCGCATATACGGTACCGCCAGTGATGGTAACTGTACCGCTGGCATCTTCGCCGCCACCGATACCTGCACCACCGCCGCCTGCATTTTGGGTTCCATCCTGTCCATCGCCGGTTGCTGTCACATTGCCGCCGGTGATCGTAACAGTTCCTTTTCCGCCGTTGCCACCGCCGATTGCTGCGCCGCCTCCTGCACCCGCAGTTGCATTGACTGTGCCGCCGGTGATCTCGATCTTCTCTGCGTTCGATCCGCTTTTACTGCCGATGCCCGCACTCCCGCTGCCACCGGTTGCCGTTACACTGCCGCCATCTTTGGTATCATCTGCAATTGTCAGCTTTCCGGTTCCGCTTTTCTGAATACCAGCGTGATAATTATCTCCCGTCGTCGTATTTTTACCGTCCAGTTCCAGCTTTACATTGCCCGAACCAGAGACGCTGACCGCTGCATCGCCCTCTGTCTCGATCGTCACATTATCCAATGTGACCTTGGTCGTTGTGCCTTCGTGGTTATTCGTAATCTTGACGGTATTCTTTGTTGCTGTCTCCCAATCGCTGCCTTCCTTGGCTTTGGTACCACCCTTGACGGTGGTTTCGGCCTCGTCTGCAGCCAGCTCGGTATCCAGATCCTGCGTTGCCGCTTTTTCCTGCGTGACGTTATTTCTGCCCTCTGCTGTTGCGTTGATGGTCACACTGCCATCATTGATGTAATAAGTCTCTGCCAATACAGGCAGACCAGATGATACGGCGATGCCGGCAATGACTGCTGCGGCAATGCCGCGCTTGAGTGCGTGTTTTAACCTCATGAAACAACCTCCTGTTCCGTAAACAACTGCGAAAAATGTCGAACCGGACTTTTGTTTCATTATAGCACATAAAACGTTTTAGTTGTTTCCCCCCCCCCCCAGTGAAAAAAAGTTCGTAAAATGAAAATGTTTCATCCTGTACTTGTTTCGAGGTTTCTTTCATATCTGGATTTTTATCGCAAATCGCACCGATTGACGCAAAAAGAAAACCGCTCCCTTGACAAACATCAGGAGAGCGGCTATAATGGACATAGAAAAGGTGCTGCCTGCAAGGGTCAGCTCCCATACCCTTTAATCAAAAAGATTGATCGTCAGGTTTGGAACGCTGTGGTGATCAATCTTTTTTGTTTTGCTTGCTGTCGATGTACTGCAAGACCTTCAACGTAATGTCGATGGTCTGATAGATCGTGACGCCGACAAAGGTCAGCAGGCCGATCACTTCCAGTATCGTCATTGGGCATCCCCCCTTTGCCGACCGGCTCCGGGGAGATTGTTTTTACAAAAAAGTCCTTCCCCGGGGCCGGTTTCATTCCACGGAATGGTTCAGCACGCGGGTACGGGAGCATGACCACCTATCAATGCAGGCAGCACCTGCCGCTTTTCAGCGGCAGTTTTAGTGTATCATACTTTCGTCGAAAGCACAAGATTTTTAGCAAAAGCAATGACCGTCCGGTTTCTACGCCGAGACGGTCATTTGCTTTGTATGTCGTTTTTATGATTCTTCAGAACCGCTCAGCGGCCGCGGCCACCGCCGCCGCCCATACTGCGGCCGCCACCCATTCCGCCGAGACCTCCGCCTCCACGGAAGGAACCGCCGCCAAAGCTGCCGCCCGAGCGTCCGCCGCCCATACCACCGCCGGTAAATCCGCCGAAGCCGCCACCGCCGCGCGGGGGGCGCGGGCCTCCCATACCGCCGCCACGGGGCGGGCGAGGCCCGCGGGGACCTCTGGGGCCGCCCCAATCATCATAGGGCGGGCGCGGACCGCGCGGAGGCCGGGGACCACGGCGGCGGCGGAAACCGAACCAGCCGAAGGGACCCCAGTACCAGCCAAAGCCATGGCCGATGGGCGCGATAAAGATATAGAACAGAGCCATCACCACAATGATGGTGGCGATCAGACTAATGAGACTGTCCATAAACGAATGCTGCGGCTCCTGACCGTAAGCAGTATCATAGCCGGGGTCTGCAGGCTGGGTGGTCACCGTGCCGGTGCTGCCCGTATTGCCCGAGAGCGTTACCCCGTAAATATCTGCGATGGTCTGGGCCACATTCTGGGCGCAAGTGACCACCGCACCGTCATAATCCTTGGCCGCGAAGTCATCCTCCATGGTCTGGGCGATGGCACTGGCCTGTTTGTCCAGCGTGGTGTTCCGGAAGCCGATGCCGTAGGTCAGGTAGTAATCGCCGTCAGCATAATCGGGCGACTCCATCACCAACAGGATCAGCACGCCGTTGTTTTCGCTGGAACTGCCGATGCCCCATGTGTTGAAGGCTTCGGTGGCGTAGTCCTCGGTGGAGAGACTGCCGGTGTACTGCACCGTCAGCACGCCGATCTGCGCACCCTTGCACTGGTTCTGCAATTGCAGGTTCAGGTTCTCGATGGTCTGGGTGGTGCTGCTGCTCAGTACCCCGGCATCATCCACCACCCGCTGATCGGTCGGCAGATCGGGCAGCTGGGCTTTGGCGGCAAAGGCCGCCGGGCAGAGGGCTGCCGCGCCCACAGCCAGCACCAGAAGCAGAGCAAAAATGCGGTGTGAAAATTTGTTCATCGTTTTCATGCGAAGGGTTCCACCTCCTTGATCCCGAACAGGCCCTTGAGCAGGCTTGCCGGGAAGCCGCCGGTCTCTTTCTGATAAGAAGCCACGGCCTCGTTATAGCTCAGGTTCCCGATGACGGTGCCTGCGCTGTTGAATTGTCCGTACTGGCCCTGCACGGCTCCCATCTTCATGGGGTCGGCGGCCTGCTCCTGCAGCTTGGCATAGAGCTGGTCGATGGCCGCGCCGAGGGCTGCGTCGTCCTCATACACCGCGTGCATCCGGGTCTTTCCGGCGTTCAGGCCGTCCAGATCGTTCTGGAACACGGTCAGGGCATCCTGCGCCGCCAGCACTTCGGCATTGTCGGCCCCGAGGGTGTTGGAGGCCGTTGTAATGATATTGGCCGCGGCGTTTTCCCGGGTGGTCAGCTCCTCGCTGAGGTTGTAGCCGCCGTCGGCCGAGACGCCCACGGTGTACCACTGGGCGGCAGCGTTGGCCTTGCCGTTCAGCTTGGCCCCGCCGAACCCGAAGAATGCCGCCAGCATCACCACCACGCTCAGGACAATGGCAACGCCCTGTGTCCCCAGCGCGGCAGGCAACGCCTGTTCGAGGCTGGAAAGCTTCTGCTGCAGCGGGGTCAGGCGCACAGCCTGCTCCGGTGCGGCTTTGGCCCGGCAACTGCCTGCGTCAAACCCGCCGAGCACGGTGTTTTTGGTATTCTGATTCTGCGAAAAATCTGCATTAGCCATTTCAGCTGCGAATCTCCATCATCTTCTGTTTCAGCTCGTCTTCGATCCGGGTCAGCTCCTGCTCGGCGGCAGCCCGCTTTGCGCGGCCCTCGTTCTGGATCTTGTTCAGCTCGTCGAGGGTCTCGATGAGGCTCTTGTTGGTCTGCTGCAGGGTCTCGATGTCCACGATGCCGCGCTGGGACTCCTTGGCCGTCTCGATGGTGCCCATCTTGAGGGTCTCGGCATTCTTCTTGAGCAGTTCGTTGGTCATGTCGGTGACGGCACGTTCGGCCTGCATTGCCTGCTGGCTGTGAGCCAGACCCAAGGCCAGCACCATCTGGTTCTTCCACAGCGGAATGGTGTTGACGATGGTGGACTGGATCTTCTCGGCCATCATCGAGTTGTTGTTCTGCAGCAGGCGGATCTGGGGGCCCATCTGCAGGCTGATGTTCCGGGTCAGCTCGAGGTCGTAGAGCTTCTTCTCGAACCGCTCGCACTGGTCGGCGAGGTCGCGGGCCTTCTGTGCATCCTCGGGCAGGCCGGATTTTTTGGCCTTGTCCATGGCCTCCTGCAGCTCGCCATTGCGGACCTCTTCCAGCTTCTTCTTGCCGGCGAGGATATACATACTCAGCTCTTTGAAATAGGCCATGTTCAGGTCGTACATCTTATCCAGCATGGCGATGTCTTTCAGCAGCTGCACCTGATGACCTTCCAGCGTGGACTGAATGTTCTCTACATTCGTCTCGGCCTTATTGTACTTGGTCTTGAGCTGTTCCAGCTGATTGCCCTTCTTCTTGAAGAAGCCGAGGAAGCCTTTTTCTTCTTCGGCGGCGTCGAAGCTCTTCAGCTCGCCGATCAGGTTCGTGATCATGTCGCCGACTTCGCCCAGATCCTTGGTGGAAACTTTGGAGAGGGCAGCCTCGGAGAAGTCACCGATCTTCTTCTGGCAGGCGGAGCCATACTGAAGCACCTGCTGGCTGTTGGTGATGTCGATCTTCTCGGCGAAGGAATCCACCATCGCCTGCTCCTCGGGGCTGAGGTTGACCTGCGGGGCCTCGGCGGGGGCCGGTTCAGGTTTCTTTTCCTCGGCCTTCGGCTCCTCCGCGATGGGGTCCAGCGTCAGGGTCGGGGTCACGGGTGCGTCGAGATCAAAATTCAGAGTATTGTTGTCCGCCATGGGGATTCCTTCCTTTCCAGATATCCGTTTTATTTACTCAGGCCCTGTCCCTTGAGCATATTCTGCAGCACGGTCAGGTCTGCCGAGAGGTCCATGCTCTCTGCCGCATACAGGGCGTCCAGCTGATTTTCAAAGGCCGTTGCGATGGAACCGGCATTCCGTTCCACTTCGGCGCGGATGGAGGCGGCGTTCTCGCCCCGGACTCCCTGCTTAGCCAGCTTCGCGTACTGTTCCAGCACGTTCACTGCATCGGGCAGGTAGTAGTTGGCAAACCGCCGCACCTGCTTGGCCTTGGCGGGGTTGGCCTCCACCGTCTCCACGATGGAGCGGCCAGCCTTTTCCATCCGGGTCATCGCCGCCGAGAGCTGCGGGTCGGGCAGTGCCTCGTTCAGGGCATGGAGGGTATCCAGCTTTTCCTGAATGTCGGTCAGCATCGCGTCCACATCGTCCACGCCGGTGTGGAAGGGCACTTCGGTCTCCACCACCCGGGGCGGGCAGAACTTCTGCGCTGCACCGAACGCCACCAGCGCACCGCCCAGAGCCACCAGCAACGCCCAGAGCCGGTAGACCGGCAGCAGGGCGCAGAGCACCACAAAAGCCAATGCCCCCGCATACCACGGCAGGACACTGGGCTTCTGGGTGCGAATGATCTTGCTCATCCTGTTTCTCCTTTTCCGGGGGAGGTGTGTTCCCCCTGTACTCTCCATAATAAGGCCTTTTGCGAAAAACGCAAGCGTTTCACGAATAATTTACAGGTTTGAAACTGTTTGTTTGTCTTTTATTTGAGCTTTTCAAAGGCACAAAAGCCTCTCCTACAAGGAGAGGTGGCATTGCGAAGCAATGACGGAGAGGTTGGACAAGCTGCATCTGTAAAACCTCTCAGTCACCTACGGTGACAGCTCCCCTGTTAGGGGAGCCAAGGACGAAGTGCCTTTCCCCACACCTCTTTTAGCATCTCCGGCCGGCAGGCGGCATTGGCCGGGCTGGTGCTGGGCAGCTTGACCGCCGGGATGCCGCTGACCGGCTCGAGGTATTTGGTATAAATTTTATAGGCCGTGGCCCCGTTGCAGAACACCGCCTCAATGGGAGCGTTCCGCAGCAGGCCCGCGATGTCGTTGGGCACAACGTCCTTGATGGACGCATCCGACGCGCCGGTGATGGTGCAGCTTTCCAGCGTATCCCAGAGGGCCAGCCCATGCCGGAGGATGATCTGCTTTTTCGCGTCGATGTTCTCCCGCGCCGGCACCGGTTCGCCGGTCAGCGCGGCCAGCATGGGCCAGAACCGGTTCTGCGGGTGGCCGTAGTAGAAGGCCATCTCCCGGCTCTTGGGGCTGGGCCATGTGCCAAGGATCAGCGCGCGGCTCTGCGCGTTGTAGACCGGTGCAAAGCTCATTTGTTGACCGCTTCCTTCTCAAACTTGCCCCATGCAGAGCCGAGATCCTTGCCGGACGGTTTTGCCTCCGGACCATCGAACCAGAGTTCTTCGATGAGGTCGGCGAGGCCGTTTTCCCGCACGTCGCCGATGATCCGGTCGGCGGCGGCTTTGGCGTCCTCGGTGCCATTGGCCATACAGCAGCCCAGACCGGCCGCTTTCAGCATCCCGACGTCGTTGGCCGAGTCGCCTGCGGCTACCGCGTCGGCAAGGGTCAGGCCCATCTTCTCACACAGGTCGGCCAGACCCACGCCCTTGTCGATGCCGCCCCGGACGATGTCGAAGAAGCGGTAGCCCTCCGGCGTATAGGAACCCACCATCATGAAATGCAGATTCAGGTGGCCGTACTTCTTTTCAAATTCCGCGGCGGCTTCCGGCGGCATGGCAGCAAAGGCCGCGTGGGGCATATCCACCAAGTGCCGGTCCTGATCCTCGCCGTCCAAGCAATTCAGGCCCTTGCTGTTCATCTGGGAATAGCGGCGGTGGAGGTAGTCGTACTCGCAGTAGGCGTAGCAGGCATCCCGGAAATCGAATTGGAGCGGGTAGTTGTAGTCCTCGCAGAAATCCACCAGCGCGTACATTTCCTCATTGGTCAGCGGGTGTTCGGCGATGATGCTGCCGTTTTTGTCCACCACACAGGCTCCATTGCAGGTGATGGCGTAATCGTACCGGATGCCGCCCAGCTGCCCTTTTTCCCGGATGGACGGGTAGGCGCGGCCCGTGCTCAGCACGAATTTGCCGCCTGCGGCCTGCATTTTTTGGATTTCTTTCACGACCTCCGGGCGGGGGCACTGCTCGCCGAAGGGAACCAGCGTGTTATCGTAATCGCTTGCCAGAATCTGATAGCTCATAACTTCTCCTGTTTCTTCTCAAAAATCATTGCTCAGAATGAGTATATCACAAAAAGCCGCCCCGGACAATTCCGGAACGGCTTTCCCAAAATTTCGTTTTTGTTTTATCCCACAAAGGCCACGATCAGCTGCATCCCGACGCCCACTGCAGCACCGGCGGCCCAGACCATGCCGGTGATGAAGAGGTTCTGCTTCCACGAAGGATTGGCACGCCAGAGCACGGCCAGACCCACGCCTGCACCGGTGCAGAGACCGGCCACAAGGCTCGAGAAGCGGAGGGCGCCTTCGACGTAGAGCTGGGTCAGCAGAACGCTGGCCGCACAGTTGGGGATCAGGCCCACCAGCGCGGAGACCACCGGCTGGAAGAAACCCATCCGACCCAGCACGTCGGCAAAGACATCCTCGCCGACGCCTTCGACGATCAGGCCGAACACCAGACTGAACGCAAAGATGAACACGAAGATCTCCAGCGTGTGGCGAAGAGCTGCCATCCAGATGGGCCGCGGCTTGCCCTCGGCATCGTCGTGTTCCTCGTGGCAGTCGATCTCGTCCGCACTGCCGGTGTAGCCGCCCCGCAGGGACTTCGGCAGGACGCCCCGCAGCACAAAGTCCAGCACAAGGCCTACTGCAATGGCGTAGATTACTTTAATGACCATCAGCAGAACGAGCTTGTCCCAATAGGCCGGCATCGAGACCAGCAGAGGCACGGCCTCGTCGCTGGTGGCGAGGAAGACGGCCATCAGGGTGCCAAGGCTGATGACCCGGGACGCATAAAAGTTCGATGCAATGGCGGAAAATCCGCACTGAGGCACACAGCCCAGCAGTGCGCCCGGGATCGAGCCCCAGCGTCCGCCGCCGGCCAGCAGCGATTCGATCTTCTCGCCGTGGCGGTGCTCCACGTATTCAATAAACAGGTAAGCCAAAAACAGGAAGGGCAGCATCTTGGCGGTGTCCGCCAAGCTCTCGCCCAGTACATCCAGAAACAGTTCCATAGGGTTCTCCTCAGAAAGCGGGGTGCTTTAGTTGTTTAAATTGCAATCAATTTGCATTTTCGTGCGGAGTAGAGTATACACGTTTTATGCCCCAATTGCAAGAGGAAAATGCAAAAAGGTTGCAAATTTATTTTTGGAACCCTTTCGGGCAGCAAAAAAGACCCGCCGAGGCGGGTCTTTTTACTTTGATTTTTCCATTGTCAGGCCGGCATATTGTTGCTGCGCTCGCTCCGGACGATTCCCAAAAAAGGCGGCACCGAAGAACGCTGCAGCCCCTGTTCGTGCGCCTTTTGCAGCTGATATTCATGCACCGCCACGGCGTCCATAAATTCGCGCTGTTTCGGGCTGGCATGATAGTAATCTGTTTTGAAGCGTTTGCACACACCAAACAAAACATTCAGATAGTCCATCGTCTCTTTGTCCATCGACGCGACCTGTAATTCTTTCTCGGTATTCGGCATTCTTTCTCTCCCCTTCCGTCTCAGAACAGATAGGTGCTGAAAATATTCTGCGCACCCTCATCGGCAAGCATCAGAAGTTTCGGCCCGCCGGAAAACGGCTGAAAAATCGGCACGGCATGAAAATCATGAACATAGTGCTCGTACAGCTCATCCGTTTTGGCGGCAAAGGTCACGACGCCGCCATGTCCGCTGTCGATGGAAAGCTGGATGCCGTAAGCGATCATCATCCGGCCCACACCGGAATACCGGCGTTTTTCCGAAATCGTCGGATTGCTCTCCGGCTGTGCCTCGATATCCGCAATGAACACCGAGATGCCATGGTCATCTTCCCGGTAAGCACCCAGTGCAACGATCTCGCCTGTTTCCGTTTTCGCCGCATACTTTTCCAGTTGCGGGTCCATAATGAACGCGCTGGTCCAGTCCGACTGCCAGCCGTCTTTTGTGGATTCCAGATCGTTCCGCAAAGCCGGTTCAATTTCGATTTCCACCCGTTTTCCGGTTTCATTCTCGGTCACAAAATACTGGAGCTGCATCGTTCATCCCTCCCTGCTGTCATTGTATCACATTTTCAGAAAGAGCGCAACTCCGAACATTTTACCCCTTCAGCGGAACAAAGCCCACGAGGTCCTTGACGACCTCGCCGCCGATGATGAGGCCGGCGACAGAGGGCACAAAGGCGTTGGAGCCGGGCACCGAGCGGCGGATGGTGCACTTGCGCTGGGTACCCGGGGGGCAGATACAGTGATACTTGCAGCTGATGGAATCATCCTCGATGGGAGTCATGGCAGGCTCCTTGGAGTAGACGACCTTCAGGTGCTTGATCTTCCGCTTGCGGCACTCGGTGCGCATGACCTTGGCCAGCGGGCAGACCGAAGTCTTGTAGATGTCGGTGACTTCAAAGCGGGTGGGGTCCATCTTGTTGCCCGCACCCATGGCGCAGATGATGGGCACGCCAGCTTCCTTGGCCTTCATGACCAGCGCGATCTTGCCGGTCACGGTGTCGATGGCGTCCACCACATAGTCGAACTGGGTGAAGTCGAACTGATCCTGCGTCTCCGGGGTGAAGAAGGTCTTGTAGGTGGTCACCTTGATATCCGGGTCGATCTCATGGACCCGCTGCTCGGCCACATCGACCTTGTACTGGCCGACGGTCTTGCGGGTGGCGATGATCTGCCGGTTCAGGTTGGTCAGGCAGATTTTGTCGTCGTCGATGAGGTCCAGCGCACCGACGCCGCTGCGGGCCAGTGCCTCGACGGTATAGCCGCCCACGCCGCCGATGCCGAACACAGCCACGCGGCTGTTGCGTAGTTTTTCCATCGCCTCCGCACCCAGCAGCAGCTGGGTACGGGAATATTGATTTTGCATCTTTTTGTATACTCTCCTTTTCATCGCTTCTTCGCTGTTTTCAAAAACGCGCAGCGAAGAAGCTTCCCCTATACGATTCAACTTGATCCGACTGCCAATGGCTCTCCCTTCGGGAGAGCTGGACGCGAAGCGGCCTGAGAGGGTTATTCCACTTTTACAATCGTTCCGCCGCCCAGAACCACATCGCCCTGATAGAGCACGACGGCCTGCCCGGGGGTGGGTGCCCGCTGGGGCTGGTCAAATTCCAGCCGGAAGCAGCTCTCGCCCGCCGGGTAGACGGTAGCCGCCTGCTCCACCTGATGATACCGGGTGCGGGCGGTCACCCGCAGCGGTTCGGTCAGTTCCGGGATGGCGATCCAGTTGGCCTCGTCCGCATACACGATCCGGTCAAACAGTTCACTCTCCGGGCCGACGGTGACGGTGTTGGCCTGCATATCCTTGGCACAGACGTAGACCGGCGCACCCATGGCAAGGCCCAAGCCCTTCCGCTGGCCGATGGTGTACCGCACCGCACCGTGGTGCTTTCCCACCGGCTTTCCGGCCGTGTCGAGGAAGTCCCCCTCCGGGTAATGCTTGCCGGTAAAGTCCTCCATGAAGCGGGCATAGTCGCCGTCCGGCACAAAGCAGATGTCCTGACTGTCGTGCTTGCGGGCATTGATGAACTTCTGCTTTTCCGCGATGGCACGCACTTCGGTCTTGTGGAGCGCGCCCAGCGGCAGACGGACGTGGGCCAGCTGCTCCTGCGTCAGGTTGTACAGCACATAGCTCTGATCCTTGCCCTCGTCGAGGCCCTTTTTCAGCAGCCAGCGGCCGGTGCGCTCGTCCTGCTCGATCCGGGCATAGTGGCCGGTAACGACGTACTCGATGCCGTGCTCCTGCGCCCAATGCAGCAGATGATCGAATTTCATGTATTTGTTGCAGTCGATGCAGGGGTTCGGCGTGCCGCCGGCCTCGTAGACCCGCACAAATTTGTCGATGATCTTCTCCCGGAAGTCCACCGTGAAATCCAGCACTTCATACGGAATATCCAGCGCAAAGGCCACCTCCGCGGCATCCTCGATGTCCTTTTCGGAGCAGCAGGTATGAAAGCCCGACTGCCCGATCGTCTCATTCCGGGTCAGACGCATGGTGATGCCGGTGCAGTCGTAGCCCGCATCCTGCATCAGCCACGCCGCCACCGAGCTGTCCACGCCGCCGCTCATGGCGATCAAGGCCTTGGGGTTCTGTGTTGTTGTCATCATTGTTCCTCAGTCTGCTCCTGCTTCTGGGGAGGAGCATTTTCCCACTTCACAAGTAGTTATATACTACCGCACGTTTTCGCACTTGTCAAGACGCCGAAAATCGCTTTGCTGCGTCCAACAGCGGTTCTTTCTCGTTGGGAAGCGTCTCGGTGACGACGGCTTCCAGCAATGCGTCCAGAATCGCTTTCATCCCCCGCCCGGGCTGGACGCCCAGCGCGATGAGATCCCGGCCGTTCACGGCCAGATCCGCCACCCGGCAGCAGGCGTGTGCGGCGGTCAGCCGTTCGGCCTCATCCCAGAGTGCGGCAAAGGCTCCGGCCATTTTCGGCTGTTTTGCACTGCAAAGCAAAATCAGCCGATGCAGCTGTTCCGAGGTCAGTTTCCCCAGCAGCCGCCGGGCCTGCAGGCGGAGATCTTCCGTTTCCGGCTGCAGCCCGCTTTCCCGCACAAGAAGCGACGTCTCGTTGATTTTTTCATTGGAGCAGCGCAGACGCTTCAACGCCTTGCGCGTTCCGGCTTCGCCCAGCGGGGCCAGCAATGCTGCCAGCCGGACGACCAAGTTTTCGGCCCCGGCGGGCAGTGCGTCGAGGATCTGCCGCGTCTGCGCAAACCGCTCCGGCTGTTCCAGCGGTTCCAGCTCCGGCAGGACGACCGCAAAAATCTCCGGCTCCATCCAATTTCCGGGCTTCGGTGCCGCCAGCAGGCGGCTCAATTCATCCTCGATCCGCTCCAGCGACACGCAGTCGAGGTGGCGGCACAACTCTCTGGCCGCTTCTCCCGTGGCCGGGTCGATGGCAAAGCCAAACCGCGCCGCAAAGCGATAAAGCCGCAGGATGCGCAAGGCGTCCTCTTCAAACCGCTGCTTCGGCACCCCTACCGCCCGGACGACGCCCCGTTTCAGATCCTCCTGTCCGCCGAAGGGGTCAATGAGTCCCTCTTCTGCATTGCAGGCCATTGCATTGATGGTAAAATCCCGCCGGGCCAGATCCTCCCGGACGTCCGGCACAAAGGCGACATGATCCGGATGCCGCCCGTCGGTGTAACTACCCTCGGTGCGGAAGGTCGTCGTCTCATACAGCTTTCCCTCCTGCTTGATGGTCACGGTACCGTGCTGCAGGCCGGTGGGGATACAGTTTTCTTCCCCGAACAGCTTCATCACCTGCTCGGGCAGGGCACTGGTGCAGAGATCCCAGTCGTGGGGCGTCTGCCCCAGCAGACTGTCCCGGACGCAGCCGCCCACCGCATAAGCTTTGTATCCGGCCGCGTGGAGTTTGTCCAGCAGTTTCACCGCACCGGATTCCAGTTTTATCTGTTCCATCGTCACTTCTCCTCATACTGGAGGATGATCTGTTTCCCGTCAAAGCCGCACTCCGCCGCCGGGAAAACCGTCTGCGCCCGGGGCAGAAATTCCTCCGGGTCGGTGATCATGGGCGAGTAGTGGGCCAGCCAGAACCGTTTCGCGCCTGCATCTGCGGCGATCTTCGCCCCCTGCTCGAAGGTGCTGTGGCCATACTGCTTTGCCTGCGCTTCCTGCGCCGCTTCCGGGTAGGTTGCGTCGCAGATCAGCAGATCCGCTCCCTCGGCGGCTTTCCGCAGGTTCGGGCAGGGAGCCGTATCGCCCGAAAAGACAAAGCGCAGGCCCTTGCGGGGCGCGCCGAGCACCTGTGCCGGGTCGATGCGGGTGCCGTTCACCACCACCGCTTCGCCCTGCTGCAGGCGTTTCCAATCTGCCACCGGAACGCCCAGAGCCTTGGCCTGTTCGGGCAGGAAACGACCCGCCCGGGGCAGGTCGATCCGGTAGCCGCAGCTGGGCACCCGGTGCCGCGTCTTGAAGGGCTGCAGCGTTGCGCCTGCCGGCCAGCCGGAAGTCCCCTCGCAGAGCGCATTCAGGGCAATGGGTTCGATTCCCACTTCCCGTGTTTCGATGGGATAGGGCAGCGGCCCGGCCAAAGCCCGGAGCGCATCCCAGACTGGTGCCAGCCCTGCCGGGCCGAAGAGCGTCAGCTGCCGGGTCCGGCCCTGACAGCCCAGCGTCTGCAGCAGACCCGGCAGGCCAAAGATATGGTCGCCGTGGTAGTGGGTCAGGCAGATGGCATCCAGTTTCATCAGGTTGACCCCGGCGCGGCGGGCCGCCGTCTGGGTCCCCTCGCCGCAGTCAAACAGCAGGCTGTGCCCCCCGCACTCGGCCAGTGCCACCGTCAAGGCGCGTTCCGGCAGCGGCATGGTGGCAGCCGTGCCCAGCAATGTGATTGTCAGCATTCCAAATCCTCCGTTGTTTCTGCAGATAGTGTACCACACTTGCTGCCCGGACACAATCTTCCCCGCCCGCGCATAGGATGGAAAAACACCCAAAAGGGAGGAACTGCTCATGCGGCGCAACCACTATCAGCCCATCTCTGCCCCACTGCTTCGTGTTCTGGTCGTTCTGGCCCTGCTGCTCTTCTTTGCGGCATTCCTGTACAGCTGCTCGGCCCAGCCGCAGATCTATTCCAGCCGCGGCTACGTTGTTTTCATCCCGGCCAGCAGCATGGTCAGCTCCCCGGTGCTGTCGCCATGGGGGTAAAATCGAAAAAGAACGACTTTTGAATTGGGAAGCAAAAATTTTTCAAAATCGCCTCTTGACTTCACTCTCGTGCAGTGATAGAATGCGACCAAACCAGAGAGAAAGCATAAGTACCACCGCGATCCCCCTGCTTTTACAGAGAGTGCCGGGCAAGCTGAGACCGGTGCAAGGCAGATGTCGGTGGGAATGGGCTTTTGAGGGCAAACCAAACCGTGCACCGCACGCAGTAGGGGCGACGGAGAGCGTCTTCGTTAACAAAGCCGGTATGTGTTGGCATATCACGAGTGGGCGGGGTCGTTCCCGCCAAGATTGGGTGGCACCGCAGGAGTTTTATCCGCTCTTGTCCCAATACACGCAACGTGTTTTGGGATAAG
The DNA here is from genome assembly GCA_963660925.1 of Eubacterium sp. CAG:38. Lineage (GTDB taxonomy): Bacteria > Bacillota > Clostridia > Oscillospirales > Ruminococcaceae > Faecalibacterium. The sequence continues at coordinate 46,538 of CAVKZS010000066.1, forward strand.
GGCGTTTTTCTTTTGTCCTTATCCCGCAAGCAAGGGCCGACGGGCCCGGAAAGGACAAGCCTTATGAAAACCGAATCGAACATCCCGTTCAAGATCTACCTCGACGAAGCGGAGCTGCCCACCGCATGGTACAACGTGCGGGCCGATATGAAGAACAAGCCCGCGCCCCTGCTCAACCCCGGCACCCTCAAGCCCATGACCGCCGCCGAGCTGGACGGCGTGTTCTGCGACGAGCTGGTGCAGCAGGAGCTGGACGACACCACCGCCTACATCCCCATCCCCGACGAGATCCGGGAATACTACCGGATGTACCGCCCGAGCCCCCTCTGCCGTGCCTACCGGCTGGAAGAAGCCCTCGGCACCCCGGCCAAAATTTACTACAAGTTCGAGGGCAACAACACCAGCGGCAGCCATAAGCTGAACAGTGCCATCGCGCAGGCCTATTACGCCAAGAAGCAGGGCTTGAAGGGCGTGACCACCGAGACCGGAGCCGGGCAGTGGGGCACCGCCCTCTCCATGGCCTGCAGCTACTTCGGACTGGACTGCAAGGTGTACATGGTCAAGGTCAGCTATGAGCAGAAGCCCTTCCGCCGCGAAGTCATGCGCACCTACGGTGCCTCGGTGACCCCCAGCCCCAGCATGACCACCAATGTGGGCCGCAAGATCCTCGCCGAGCATCCCGACACCACCGGCAGTCTGGGCTGCGCCATCAGCGAGGCTGTGGAAGTTGCCACCTCCACGCCGGGCTACCGCTATGTTCTCGGCAGCGTGCTGAACCAAGTGCTGCTCCACCAGAGCGTCATCGGCCTTGAGACCAAGACCGCCCTCGACAAATACGGCATCAAGCCCGATATCATCATCGGCTGCGCGGGCGGCGGCAGCAACCTCGGCGGCCTCATCAGCCCCTTCATGGGCGAAAAGCTCCGCGGCGAGGCCGATTACCGCTTCATCGCGGTGGAGCCTGCCAGCTGCCCCAGCCTGACCCGCGGCAAGTTCGTCTACGACTTCTGCGATACCGGCATGGTCTGCCCGCTGGCCAAGATGTACACCCTTGGTTCCGGCTTCATCCCCAGCCCCAACCACGCGGGCGGCCTGCGTTACCACGGCATGAGCAGCATCCTCAGCCAGCTCTACCACGACGGCCTGATGGAGGCCACCAGCGTGGAGCAGACCTCCGTCTTTGAAGCCGCCGAGCAGTTTGCCCGGATCGAAGGCATCCTGCCCGCCCCCGAGAGCAGCCACGCCATCCGGGTGGCCATCGACGAGGCCCTCAAGTGCAAGGAGACCGGCGAGGCAAAGACCATCGTCTTTGGTCTGACCGGCACCGGCTACTTCGATATGGTGGCCTACGAAAAGTTCCACGACGGCAAGATGACCGACTATATCCCTACCGACGCCGACCTGCAGAAGGGCTTCGACGGCATCCCCCAGTTCCCCGGCAACGAGATCTGAATCCTGACCGAAAAACGGCTGCTGCACTCAACCTGTGCAGCAGCCGTTTGTTTTGGTTCTTCAGTTCCAGCGGTTCAGCCGGACGGCAATATAGGGATTCGGGAGCTTGAGTTCATCCGCGAGGTCCTCTTCGGTGTTGTACTTGTCCGCCGCCATGCCGACCATGACCACACAGGTATCGAACTTGCCCTCCGGCGAGAGAGCGGTGATTTTTGCCTCGCCGTCGGCGACCGCTGTCACTACGCCGTTGGTGTCCACAGTGGCTACACCCGGATTGCTGCTGATCCATGTGATCGGCACATTCCGGCTCGTCTCCACAGCAACCGCCGCGGTCAGCGTCTCCTGCTCTCCGGCTTCCCGGAGGATGAGGTCATTCTTGTTCAGAGTCACTTTGCCGACGTCCGAAGTGACGGTCACGCTGCAGCGAAGGGCCTGCCCGTTGGAGACCAGAGCCGTGATGGTGGCTTTGCCGGTGCTCTGGGCGGTCACGGTGCCGTCCTCGGCCACGGTGGCCACCGCCGGGTCGCTGCTCATCCACTGGTACACATAGAGGAAGCCCTGCTCATTGTTGGTCAGGCTCAGTTTCGCGCTGGGGTGGAGGTTGTGGCTCTCGATGGTCAGGCTCAGGCTGTCCTGATCGAGGGCCGGCTTTTCGTCGCTGTGGTCGGTGTCCTTGTGCACCGTCACTTTGCAGACGGCGCGGTCGCCCCGGTCGGAAACGGCGGTGATGGTGGCCGTGCCTGCGCTGCGGCCCGTGACCCGGCCATCGCCGTCCACGGTGGCTACCGCCGGGTTACTGCTCATCCAGACGATGAAATAATAATCGCCGCTCTGCCCGCCGGTGTAAAGATAGGCTTTGGGCCGGGGGTCGTCGGCGGTGATCTCGAGATCCAGTTCCGTCACTTCCAGCTCAAGGCCGCTGCCGCTTTTGGCAGAGAGCATCTGCATGGCAGGGGCCGCCTGCGCCGCCATCGGGCAGGCCAGCAGCACACCGCTCAGCAGCAATGCGGCCAGACGTGTTCCGGTTCGTTTCATGAGCTGAATTTCCCTCCTTTGGGGTGGTAAAATAATGCTGCGTCAAAATTCGCAGCGGGGGTCTGCTCCATTCATTTTACACACCGGGAAAAGAAGGGTCAAGTTTTTCGACCCAAGTCTCACAAATCCGCAAAGGTTTTCGTGGACTGATACAAAAACAGCAAGGAAAAATTGTGCAAAAAGCTGTTACACCTCATCAGTCTCGCATTCGCTCGACAGCTTCCCCAGAGGGGAAGCCATTTATGCGGATTGCGCCGGCGTATAATACTGCGCCTGTGCAGTCCACAGCTCGTAGTATTTGCCGGTCTCGTCGGCCAGCAATGCGTCGTGGGTGCCCTGCTGGATCACCGCGCCGTTGTCGAACACCGCGATCTCATCGCAGAATTTGCAGCTGGACAGGCGGTGGCTGATGTAGATGGCCGTCTTGTCGCCTGCGATCTCATTGAACTTGGAATAGATCTCCGCCTCGGCCACCGGGTCCAGTGCGGCGGTGGGTTCGTCGAGGATGATGAAAGGCGCATCCTTGTAGAGTGCCCGGGCGATGGCGATCTTCTGCGCTTCGCCGCCCGAGACTTCCACGCCGTTTTCGTCCAGCTCTTTATAAAGGTACGTCTCAAGACCCTGCGGCATCTTGGCCAGCCGTTCGCCGAAGCCCGCCTTCTCAAGGCAGTCCGTCACACGGGCGGCGTCGTAATCCTGCTGGGCCGCGACATTCTGGCCCAGCGGCTGCGCCAGCAGCTGGAAATCCTGAAAGACCACCGAGAAGATATCCATATACTCGTCGTAGCGGTATTTCCGGATGTCGATGCCGTTCAGCAGGATGACGCCCTCGGTGGGGTCGTAGAGACGGCAGAGCAGCTTGATGAAGGTCGTTTTGCCGCTGCCGTTCATGCCGACAACGGCCAGCCGCTCGCCGACTTTGAACTTCATGTTGACATGGCGCAGGGCATACTGCTCGCTTTCCGGGTATCGGAAGGACACGTCCCGGAACTCCACGGTGTACTGCCGGTCGCTCCGCTTTTCGGTGGTCAGGCTGCCCTGATACATCTTGTTGGGGATGTCAAGATAGTCGAAGATATTCTTCATGTAAACGCCGTTGATCTCAAAATCCGCCAGCATATTCACCAGCGTCACCACGCCCTGAAACAGGTTGGTGGCCGCGCCGAGGTACTGCGCCGCCTCGCCCAGACCGAACGCACCGCCCCACGCCTTGAGGCAGACGAAGAGGTACACCAAGCCCATCAGAAGGGCCGACACCGACGACGATGCCGCCCGCAGGAGGCCCATCGCACCCCGGCGGAGCTTGAAAAAGGTGCTGTCCCTGCCGTAGACATTCATCATCTGGCGGCCAACGACGTTCTGATACTGGTTGTAAATGCGGAGGTCAGGGGCGTTTTTCGGGTCTTCGGGCAGGTCCAGCTGAACGCGGAACATCCGGTTTCCCAGCTTGCCCGACTCCTGCACCAGCGGCATATAGTTTGCCGCCTGCCCTGCAAACACCGGCGACAGGCAGGCCGCGCCGACCATGACCGCGAAAAACACGCCCACAAACAGCGGGTGGCTCAGGAACGCCAGCTTCCCGTCCGGGACGTCCGACGCAAACAGCCCCCATGACAGCACCACGCCGCCCACGATCTGGAACAGGGCCGTCACGACCTGCTCGACCTGCAAAATACAGACCGTGCCGCCTGCACCGCTCAGATTGGCGTTCTGCATGATCTGGCTGTACATATCATAGACCCGCTGGCTGTCCTCGTCCACATAGTCGAGGGACATCTGCTTGTCCATATAGGTCTTGTTGTGCCGCCGCCACATATCGTCTGTCTCGACTTCTTTCCAGCGGTACGCCGCCGACCGGCACAAGCTGAGCACTGCCGTGGTGCCCAAGATCCAGAGGACGAGGGGAAACAGCCGGTTGGGATCCCGGTTCCCGGCCAGTTCGCCGACCAGCTGGGCCGACAGCCAGACCGTTGCATAGGGGCTCAAAGCCGTCAGTGCGGCACAGGCAAAGGTCGCATAGAAGAACCGGGGCGACAGATGCCAGAAAATCTTCCATTCCCGCAGGGCGTACTGCAGGCCCTGTTTCATCGTGATTTTTTCGTTTTGCTCGCTCATACCGCTTTCCCCTCCCGGTAATATTTGCTCTGCACCTCAAACAGGCCGGCATAGCCGCCGCCCCGCTTCAGGAGTTCTTCGTGGGTGCCCTCTTCGGCGATTTTGCCGTCCTTTAGATACAGGATGCGGTCGCAGAAGCGGGTGGAGGCCAGCCGGTGGGAGATGAACAGCGACGTTCTTCCCTGCGTCATCTCGTTGTATTTCAGGTAGATGTCGTTTTCGGCGATGGGGTCCAGTGCCGCCGTCGGCTCGTCCAGCACCAGAATCGGCGCATTTTTGTAGAGGGCGCGTGCCAGCATCAGCCGCTGAGTCTGACCTCCGGACAGCTCGATGCCGTCCTCATAGACCGCCCGGCCGATCTGGGTGTCCAGTCCCTTCGGCAGGCTCTCGACTTTTTCGGTCAGGCCGGCTTCCTCAAGGCAGTGCCGCACTCGGCCAAGGTCGATGCCCTCCGTATTCTGGGCCACATTTTCGGCCACGGTCGCGCACAGGACGGAAAAATTCTGGAACACCGCCGCAAACAGCTGGTAGTAATCCCGGCGGTTGTACTGCCGGATGTCCTCGCCGTTCAGTAATACGCGCCCCTCGGTGGGATCAAGAAAACCGCAGAGCAGCTTCACCAGTGTCGTCTTGCCCGCGCCGTTCAGACCCACGATGGCGAGATTCTCGCCCGGATGAATCGTCAGATCAAGGTGCGAAATGGTGTCCTTCTCGGCCCCCGGATAGCGGTAGGAGACATTTTCGAGACACAGTTCATAGGGAACATCCAGCCGTTTTTCCAGCGGCGTACCGTCCTCAAATCGGAACGGTTCGGGGTACTCGAGGAATTCCCGCACCGTCGAGATGTCAAGGCACTGTCTGTGCAGGGTGGAGAACTTTTCGAGGATGCCCGATACCCATTGTGCAAAGCCAGTCGCCGCCCCGAAATAGAGCAGGAACTGCGAGACGGGCAGACCTTTTTCCAGCGTCAGCCAAATCAGATACGCATAGGCCGCGCCGTTCCGGACCAGAAGCAGAACCAAGTCAATGACATTCGCCCAGAGGTAATTCTTCTCCCGCCGGATGAGGAAACCGCGGTACAGCCGGATGGCATTCTTCCAGATCTCCTCGACCCATTCCTGTAGGCCAAAAATGCGGATGTCCTTTCCATATTGGCGGCCGGTTGCGACCCTCTGGACATAGCGAAGCTGTTTTTCATAGCGGGCGGCTTCCTCCCGGTGACGGTAGCTCCACCCGTTGATGTGTTTTGAGGCCAGATAGCTGATGGCCGAGGTGACGCTCACCAGCAGGCAAAGCCCCATGTTCAGCCCGGAGAGCAGAAACAGGTAGGCCGTGAAACCGATGAGATTCGTCAGGATGTCCAGCCAGCTTGCCCAGAAGGACTCAATGGATTCGCTGTTGGTGCTTCCGGCACGTTCGGCCTTGGCACTCAGGTCGAGAAAGTTTTTGTCCAGCAAATTGGGATACGAGGTCGAGGACCGCTTGAGGGCGGAAAGCCTCAAAATATCCATCCGGACCTGCAGTTTCCCGAAGAGGTTCAGATTGTCCAGATACTTGAACAGGAACGACAGCACCAGCAAAAGCCCGGCAAACCCGCCGATGGTGACGAGCAGCCGGCCAAGCGGCGCGTCCTGCTCGAGGCAGGCGATGACCGCCGGGGCGAACAGCAGTTCCGTGATGGTCCTGCCCGCCGTCACCAGTGCCAGCGAGATGCCCACCGTAAACACGGTCCAGTGCTTGCCCGTCCACGCGATGCGCAGCATATAGGCCGTGATCTGCCAGAGGTTGTATTTGGGTCTGGGCGTTTTCGCCCATTGCGGTTTGTTTTCCATAGTCGTTTCCCCTTTCATTCGTCGGCCCAAAGGATACCACAAAAAATCATCTCCAACACAGTTTGGGGATGAATGGTCGGATTCGGGGGATGAATTGTTAAATCTGCGGTATCAGGATCTCCGTCGTGAACGCACCATCCTCGCTGTTGCGGGTGAGGTAGCCGTCCAGCTTTTCCACGATGGCGTCGATCCGCACAAGGCCGAAGCCGTGGCCCTCGCCCTTGGTGGTGGCAAACCGTTTGCCGATCTTGGTCTGCTTTTTGCTGGCCGTGAAATTGGTGAAGGAGATGTAGAGCTGGGTGCCTTTCATATCCATATACACCCGGATCAGCCGCTCTTCCTCGGGCAGTTCCGCGCTGGCGTCCATGGCGTTGTCGAAGAGGTTGCCGAGGATGCAGCAGAGATCCAGCTCGCTCATTTTCAGCTTGACCGGAATGTGCGCGTCGATCTGCACCGGGATCTTCCGGCTCTTGGCGAGGGAAACCTTGCTGTTGATGATGGCATCCGCCATGGCGTTTCCGGTCTTGATGGCAAGATCGACGGTGTTCAGGTCGGTGTCCAGCTTGTCGAGGTACTCCTGCACGCCCGCAAGGTCTCCCTGCGCGGCAAGGACTTTCATCGTCTGGATGTGGCCTCGGTAATCGTGCCGCCATCCCCGCATCTGCCGGTACATATTGTCCACTTCTTTGTAGTGTGTCTCGATCAGCTCCCGCTGGTAGGCTTCGACTTGTTTGTCCAGAAGCTTGGAAAAGAACTTGAGTGCCATAATATCCCTCACATCCTTACCCTCTCAGTCTGCTTCGCAGACAGCTCCCCCAAAGTGGGAGCCAAGTCTTGCCTCTCCCTTCGGGAGAGGTGGCAACGCGCAGCGTTGACGGAGAGGGCTAACCTTTACGTCCTCTCTATGATTGCCCGGTTCAGCGGCTCATACGCGCCGCGGGGAAGCGGGAGGGCGGTGCCATCGGCCAGAAAAACTTCCTTCTTGGTCACACGGCGGATCTGGCGCAGATTGACGATCATCGACCGCCCCACCCGGCAGAAGGTCTCATCCAGCGCGGCCTCGAACTCGGCCAGTGTCCGCTTGACGGTGTAATCCTGCTTGGCGTGGATGGTAACGTAGTTCTGCCGGACATCCAGATACCGCACCTCATAGAGCGGGATGCGCACCATCTCGCCCGAAAGCTCAAGGTTGAGGCAGCGGGCATTCTTGCGGCACTTTTCAAGGGCGCGGTCGAGGACGGCAAAGAGCTTTTCGCGGCCGACCGGCTTCATCAGATAATGCAGAGCCGCCACGTCGTAGCCCTCGGCGATGTAATCCGAGTATCCGGTGATGAAGACGATCTGGACGGCTTCGTTGTCTTTCCGGACGGTCCGGGCCATTTCCACGCCGTCCATGACTCCCATTTCGATATCGAGCAGTAGAATGTCAAAGTTTTTATCCTCTTCGTAGTGAAAAAGAAACTGTTCTGCCGACGAAAACCGCTCGGCGGAGACATCCAGCCCCCGCTCGTCAGCCCACGCCTGCAGAAGTTCTTCCACATAGGCTGCATCCACCGCGCTGTCATCACAGATTGCGACCCGGTAAGCCATCTTCCCGCTTCCTCCCCGTTGTTCCAAAAACTGATTTCAGGATAACAGGTTTGCCGCCCGATTGCAATAGATTTCCGGTTCTGCACACACAAAAGAGCCGCCCTGCTCTTGCGCGAACAGGGCGGCTCCGGGAAAAAGACTTAGTAATTCTTGGCGACCAGCTCAAAATAGCTCTGGGGATGGGCGCAGACCGGGCACTTCATGGGGGCGGACTTGCCGATGGTGGTGTAGCCGCAGTTCCGGCAACGCCAGACCTGCTGTTCCTCCCGGGCAAAGACCTTGCCGTTTTTCAGGTTCTCAGCCAGCTGGCGGTAACGCTCCTCATGCTCTTTCTCGATGGCGGCCACCATGGTGAACAGGGCAGCGATCTGGTTGAAGCCCTCTTCCTTGGCCTCTTTTGCCATCCGGGGATACATCTCGGTCCACTCGTCGTGCTCGCCGCCGGCGGCCATCTCGAGGCAGGTCATGGCATCGGGCATTGCCCCGCCCTGAAGCAGCTTGAACCAGATCTTGGCGTGCTCTTTCTCGTTGCCGGCGGTCTCCTCAAAGATCGCGGCCAGCTGCTCGTAGCCTTCCTTCTTGGCGACGCTGGCAAAGTAGGTGTACTTGTTGCGGGCCTGACTCTCGCCTGCAAATGCTTCCCACAGGTTCTTCTCGGTTTTGGTGCCTTTCAGTTCCATAATAACTTCTCCTTTTGTATCGCGTGATCCGGGATACTCTCGGCCCGGCTGTTCCATTCTATCCACCGGCTGCCGCCGGTGTTTCGTCTGACCATAGTATAGCAGAATCCGGTATAAAAATCAAGAATAATTCCTATTTATTTTTCAAAAATTTTCCGGATAACACAAAACCACCGGCGGAAACCGGTGGCTTTGCTGTTTTTCTATAAAAGAAGCTTTAGTTATGCTGCTTGAGTGCGCAGACCGCGATGCTCAGGCCGCTCCATGCTGCCTGATACATCAGCACAGCCGCCACGGAGAGGAAGCCGATGCTGCCCGCGTAGGTCAGCAGCACGCCGATGACCACTGAGAACCAGACCGACACCATCTGGACGGTGGTGGCCGTCGTCTCGGCGTTCTGGGCCTGCTCTGCCGCCCGCAGGCCGCCGGTCATGCTGACGAAGCCCTTGGTGTGGATCATGCAGCAGGTATCCTTGGCCGCAGTCCCGGCATCGTCCGGGGCTTCGGCGGCATCCAGAGCCTTGCACTGCTCCTGATCCAGCAGGGAGATCATCCCCTCGGGCAGGTGGTAGGCCTCGGTGATGTGCTTGGCCGTCAGGCTGGGGTCGAGGCAGGAGACCAGCAGGCGGATGTTCTCTTTCTGCAGGATCTCAAGGCCCCGCGCCGCATTCCGTCCGCCCACATAGCGCAGGACGAACATGGCGTGCAGGCTGCCCGACACCGCCAGATAGAGGATCTGCAGACTGCCGTTCTTGGAGTGCTCGTTTTCGTAGTCCATCTCGGGCAGGGTCACGCCCTCGCCCTCGAGGTATGTACGGTTGCCGATGAGGATGCGGTTGTTGTCGCACCACGCCGCAAAGCCAAGGCCGCGATGGATCTCGAGATCCTTGACCGGGTAGAGGATGTCTGTCCGGTCCTCGATGATCTGGCGGAACAGGCCCCGCAGGGTCTCACAGCTCTGGTTCAGGACACTGGCCGTGTAGAGGATGGCGCGGTCGATCCGGCCGCCCTTGAAGATCCGGATGTCCTCCAGCGTCACGCTGTCCGGCGTGAAGAGGTCGTCCGAATCCACCTGCACGGTATCCACGCCGCCCAGCTCCTCTATGGAAGCCCAGCCCGGCACGACGGCCCCGACGGTCTCCGCCGACTTCTGGAGCCGCAGAGTCGCAAGGCCCGCGATCAGGGTCGAAGAGAGGGGCGCACCCATGCAGAGCATCGCGGTAGACGCAGCCGCCATGCCATTGACGCCGCCGCCGAACAGCAGGAACACCAGACCGCTGAGCACCGCCGCGCCCAGCAGGATATAGGACGTCTTTTTCGCCCGGCGTTCGCTGGCACGGACGCTGAAGCTCAGTTCGATGAAGCTCTCGCTCCAATCGGCCTTACGGCTGAGCAGGATCCACGGGTCGTCCTGATCGAGGCTCCGGGCGAGGGTGCGGATCAGGTCTTTGTCCTTGACCCGGAACGCGCCCCGGTGCTCCGGCTCGCTCATGGCGAGGTCATAGCCATTCTTGACCGCCGCCAGCATGACCCGGTTGCCCACCAGCGCAAGGCAGAGGCCCAGCGCAGCGATGCCGGACAGCAGGGTGAAGCTGGACGGCTGATAGCTGCCCGCATTGAGCAGGGCGATCACCGCTTCCAGCGCGGCACCGCAGGCGGCCAGCGCAGGCATGGTCTCGGCACTGGGCCGGCCCTCTTTTTTCAGGCCGGTCAGACCATCCCGCAGGATGGGGTAGCCCACCACCATGGCCGCCGCCAAGAAGAGCAGGTTGGCCGCATAGAACGCCGCCGGTGCCACCGCCGGGTCCAGCGACGCCATGGGTGCCAGCAGGCCCTCGGCCACAAGGCCGAAGTGGAGCAGCACCAGCGCGAGGATGCCGCTCAGCACACAGCGTAATGTAAGGGCCGCGCCCATCTGACGCAGCCGTTCGCCCACTTCTTCGGGCGTTTTGGGAGTCTCATCCGCTTCCGCTTCGGCAGGCTCTCCGGGGTTCTTCCCTTCTTCCTGCGGGGCCGGGGTCTCGGGCGCAGGCGTTTCGGGTCTGGGTTCTGTGGCTTCCGGCGTTTCCGGGGCGGCAGGTTCGTCCTCGTCCAGCGCGATGAGCGGCAGGCTCATGCTGTCGTCCATGCTGGGGGCCGTTTCCCGGGCCGGGGCCTGTACTTCATCGTCGGCCGCGCCGAAGAACTTGAACGCCGGTTCCTCTTTCAGGCCGTCTGTATTTTCCTGTACCGCGGCCTGCTCTGCGGTATGATCTTCCGCAAAGACGGCCTTGGGCAGCGGCGGCTGCGGCTCGGCGGGTGCCGCCGGGGTCGGCTGAGGTGCAGGCTTCTCAGGAGCCGGGGTCGGCTGGGCCGGTGCGATCGGCTCCGGCGGCTCCGGCTTACGGCCCATGTTATAGAGCATGGCCTTCAGCTCCTGCATCTCCTGATGCTCTTTTTCTTCCTGCGGGAGCGGTGCCCGGGGCGGCGCAAACCGCACCGGCTTTTCGGGCTCCGGCTGTTTTTCCGGGGCCGCGCTCTGCTTTTCTTCCGGTTTCTCCGGCGGTTCTGGTTCTGCCGTCAGCTCCATCGAGAAATCCGCGTCCTCGGGCGCATCATCCGGCTCTGCGGGGGCATCCGCCGGGGCTGCCGGCTCTTCCGGTGCGTTGAAGAGATCCCACTCTTCCTCGGGGACGGCCAGCTGCAGATCCGACTGCGGCTCGTCCTCCTCGCCGCCCAGCCGGATCTCGCCGGTGGGCATCTCCTGCGGGGTCTCGGGTTCCGGGTCGGCATCCTTCTCCGCCTTTTCGCGGTGGAAGAGCTTCCCGAACAAGCCCTTGGGCTGGGCTTCCTTGTTGTTTTCCTGTTCCATCCGGCGGTTCATCTCGTCGGGGACCTGCGCCACACTGGTACTGAAAAAGGTTCGGAATTTTTCATCTTTCCGCGCCGCGATCTCTTCCGGGGTCAGGTTTTCCTGTCCATTCAGTCGCTTATTGTTCTTCGGCATCCTTGTTCCTCCCTGTTCTGGTTGGGCAGAGCTCTGCTCGTTTTATTTTTTGGCAGCACGCTGGGTCTGGATCTCATACAGGATGATTCCGGCGGCGACCGAAACGTTGAAGCTGTCCACGCCGGTGCCCACAGCGGCCATATCCAGCCGCACCACGCCGTCGCACAGCTTCTTGACCAACTGCGACACACCGCTGCCCTCGCTGCCCATGACCAGTGCGATGGGGCCGGTCAGGTTGTTCTGGCGCAGCGACACACCGTCCATGTCGGCGCAGTAGACGAACACGCCCTGCTCCTTGAGGCGGCGGATGGTCTCACCGATGTTGGCCACCCGTGCCACCGGCAGACGCTCGGCTGCGCCCGCGCTGGACTTGATGACGGTGGGCGTCACCGAGGCACCGCCCCGCTTGGGGATGACGATGCCGTGTGCGCCGCAGAGCAGTGCGCTCCGCATCACCGCGCCGAGGTTGTGGGGGTCCTCAATGCCGTCGCTCAGGACGATGAAGGGCGGCTCGCCCTTCTCCTTGGCGATGTTCAGCAGATCCTCCACGCTGACGTACTCGATCTCGCTGGCAAACGCCGCCACTCCCTGATGGCTCTCGGTGCCGGTCATGAGGCGCAGCTTGTTGGGGTTGACCCGCTTGACGGCGGCACCGGCCTCCTTCGCCATGGCGGTATAATAAGCCGCCACCGCCGGGGCCATGCCCTCCGCGATGAGAACGGTGTCCACACCGGAACCGCTCTTGAGCAGCTCCGTCACCGGGTTCTTACCGTACACGAGACTTTCGTTCTTGGGCTGATCCTCAGCGTTCCGGCGCGGGCGGCGCGGCATATTTTTTTCTTCCATTTGGGGTTCTCCTTCCGTTTCTATGGCAAGATGCCGTCGGCATCCTTTGTTCGACTTGATTTTCGCATTTTCGAGAAAAGACATTAAATCATTTTAAAGTATAACATAAGCCGACTTTCTTTGCCATAGAGGACGCGCTTTTTCTTCCGGATTTCACCCAAAATTTCGTCCGGCCCGCCGTTATGGAGTAGGATTGCCGCCCGGTGCCCGGATTATCCGTCGGTTTTGCACAAGGCAAAAGTTTTCCACAAAAAGGCCGGTATACCCGTTGTAAACCGGCCCTTATTTTTCCACAAGTGGAAAACTCGGTGGAGAAAGTTTAAAATTCCAGTCCTCAAGCCCATTTTGGGGGTGGAACTCCACAGTTTCCACCGGGTTTTCAACATTCCTGTTTCGACCGGTGCATTTCTCCGCATACATTTTGTAATTTTCAAGTCAGAATTATGACAAGAATTTGACGTCGACGCCCAAAAGTTTTGCCATATCCTCCAACATCATTTTGACGAATGTGGATTTTTGTTGAAAACTTCCCTTTTTCCGCACCTTTTGTCCACCCGGCCGCAATGTTGTCGAACCCGGAACAAATGTTGCATTTTCGCCCTTCTGCCGTTTTGGAAACTTGTATACATATTCGTTTGCCACCAAAAACCCTTCCTTTGGATTGATTTTGAGCGGCGTTTGGGGTATACTGTCCTTGTAAGATTGTTAAGCCTTGCGCAAAGTCGCAGGCAGCAGCGATCACAACCCCAATAAATTGTGGAGGTAATAAGAATATGTTGGTAAATGCAACCGAAATGCTTCTGAAGGCTCGTGACGGCCACTACGGTGTGCCTCAGTTCAACATCAACAATCTAGAGTGGACCAAGGCAGTCCTGACCGCTTGTGAGGAAATGAAGAGCCCCGTCATTCTGGGCGTCTCTGAGGGTGCCGGCAAGTACATGACCGGCTTCAAGACCGTCGCCGCCATGGTCAGTGCCATGGTCGATTCCATGGGCATCACCGTGCCTGTGGCCCTGCATCTGGATCACGGCACCTACGAGGGCTGCAAGACCTGCGTAGAGGCCGGCTTCTCCTCCATCATGTTCGACGGTAGCCACTACTCCATCGAGGAGAATGTTGCCAAGACCAAGGAGCTGGTCGAGCTGGCACACTCCAAGGGCCTGAGCATCGAGGCTGAGGTCGGTTCCATCGGCGGCGTCGAGGACGGCGTTGTGGGCGCAGGCGAGATTGCAGACCCCGAGGAGTGCGCAAAGATCACCGCTCTGGGCATCGACTTCCTCGCTGCCGGCATCGGCAACATCCACGGCGTCTACCCGGCAAACTGGAAGGGTCTGGACTTTGAGGCTCTGGACCGCATCCACAAGGCCACCAACAACATCCCGCTGGTCCTGCACGGCGGCACCGGCATCCCCGACGAGATGATCGCAAAGGCCATCAGCCTCGGCGTTTCCAAGATCAACATCAACACCGAGTGCCAGCTGGTCTTCGCAGAGGCCACCCGCAAGTACATTGAGGCTGGCAAGGATCAGCAGGGCAAGGGCTTCGACCCCCGCAAGCTGCTGGCTCCCGGCTCTCAGGCCATCATCGACAAGTGCAAGGAGAAGATCGAACTGTTCGGCTGCGCCGGCAAGGGCTGATCTCCCCGGAGACACCAAAGAACAATACAGCGGCCCCACTACGTTGGCACTCTGAACAGGTCCGTAAAAAGTAGACAATAGACAAAAAGCCTCCCCGTGTAGGATAA
>CAVKZS010000067.1:0-4711 GCA_963660925.1 Eubacterium sp. CAG:38
TAAGACCTCCTGCTTGTCTGTGTGAGCTTTCAAAATTAGATATATTATACCTTAATTTCCCTTAATTCTCAAGGGGCTTTGCCATTCCTTTTTTTCAGAGAAAGACAGATTCCCCGGCAAATCAGCGGAACTTTCGGGCATAATGACCGATTTTGTCTTTACTTTTTCTTGCGCTGGGCGGCGTTTGCATGACCAACCGGCCCGCGGGGGCGGCGATCGGCCGCCTTGGACTGGAGCGCAGCGGAACGGGTCTGGGCGCGGCCCTTGGCAGCGGCGGCACGCAGGCCGGAGACTTCTGCCTTGGTCAGCTCGCGGTATTTGCCCGGCTGGAGCATTCCCAGCTTGACGACGCCCTCGGCGTTCCGCTTCAGGCGGACGACCTCAAGGCCGACCGTCTCGCACATCCGGCGGATCTCGCGGTTCTTACCCTCTTTCAGGGTCATCTCCATCACGGTGCGGCCCGGCTCGTCGGTGACGACATTGATGGCACAGGGCATGGTCTTGGTACCGTCGTCCAGCACGACGCCGGAACTGAGCTTGAGGATCTGGCTCTCGTCGGCCCGGGGCTGGACGGTAACGCGGTAGAGCTTCGAGATGCCGCCCGACGGATGGGTGACGGCCTGCGCAAAGGCACCGTCGTTGGTCATCAGCAGCAGACCCTCGCTGTCCTTATCGAGGCGACCCACCGGATACAGACGGGCCGGGATATCCGACACCAGCTCCATCACGGTCTTGCGGCCCAGCTCGTCGCTGGCGGTGGTCACGTAGCCGCGGGGCTTGTACAGCGCGAGGTAATAGAGCTTCTGATCCTTCTGGATATAGATCCGCTCGTCATCGACGTGCAGGATGTCGCGGTTGGGGTCCATCTTGTCACCCACCTTGACCGGGTGGCCGTTGACCTTGACCCGGCCTTCCGCGATGATCTGCTCGGCCGCACGGCGGCTGCACAGACCCTGCTCACTCATGATCTTCTGAATACGTTCTTCTGCCATAATCAAATCTCCTTGTGTGCCTCCCGGCACTCAATACCCTCTCCGTCATCGCTTCGCGATGCCACCTCCCCCAAAGTGGGAGGCCTTGGCAGATCGGGTTACTCTTCGCAAACTGCGCGAAGTTTGTTGTTCCGCAAAAGCAATTGCCCTGCGGTCTAGGTTTACAGCAGGCAAAAGCCTTTAGGCTTTGTCTGCGGGGGCTTCCTCATCCTTCTTGAGCAGGGCACTGACCTTTTCGATCAGTTCCGGCACCATGGTGAGGGCGCGGTCGAGGGTGTTGTTCCCCTCCGACAGCTGAATGGTGCGCACGCAGCCGTCCTTGACCACAAGGAACGCCACCGGCTGGATGTTCACGCCTGCGCCGGAGCCGCCGCCAAACAGCTCCTTGTTCGCAGCATTCTTGCCGTCGAAGTCGGTGCCTGCCGATGCAAAACCGAACGACACCTTGGACACCGGCAGGATGGTCGTGCCATCCTCGGTGGTGATCGGCTTGCCGATGATGGTGTTGGAATCGGTCATCTGACGGATCTTATCCATCGTCACGTTCATTAAACCTTGAATCGGATGCTCAGCCATAAAATCGGCCTCCTCTTGTTTTTCTCTTGCGGTATTGCAATTTCCCTGCCTCTGTCAGATCCGCAGGGAAACGAACGCACCATACAGTATTATTGTAGCACAACTTATATAAACACGTCCAGTACCTTTTCGCGCCAGAATTCATAAAGCACACGGCCGGCGGCGATGACGATGAAGAGTGCACGGGCTGAGACCCGGAAGGACACCCGATCCTCCACAGTGGGTTCTGCACTGCCGAAGTCGGGAAGGAGGCGCAATTCCTCGAAATCGAGGTACACGAACCGGTCGAGGAAACCCAGCGCGGTATAGAGCCACGCATTGAGCCTGCCATAGGTGCGGGCGGCTTCGGCGGGGTCGTCTCCCCGGACGCCGAGGCAGACTTTGATTTTGGTAAACCGCAGTGCCCCGAACACCGCCCGGATCAGCTTGCCCGCACCTTTTAAAATGGTGCAGATGATGTTCAGAGTCAGCTTGGCCTTTTTGCGGGGCGTTGCAGGCTGTTTTTCGGGTTTGGGTTTTTGGGCGGCTTTCTTCGCTGCCTTTTTCTGCTTGCGCTCAGCACGCCACGCCGCAAATTTAGCTTTCAATTTTCCCCGGATGCCTTTGGGCGGTTCTGGATTTGCCGGAGGTTCAGGCTTCGGGTACTGGAACACCGGGAACGTGATTCCCAGCGCGCCGGCCTTTACTGTAAAGACGCCCTTTTCCCAGCAGACATCTGCGCAGAACGGGCAGAGCAAAAGCAGTGCGATCAGCACCAGAACCACCAATAGCAGGACGACGACTATTTTTAATAGGAAGCACAGCGCGCCGCCCAGAAACGCCAGAATCGAAAGTACTACGCTCATGGGTTCGCCTCCCCTGCTGTGTTTTCGGTGTTCTCCGTGGTGCGGATCGGCGGCAGGTCGGCCAGACTGGACAAGCCGAAGGCGCGCAGGAATGCGTCTGTGGTTTTGAAGCTGACCGGTCGGCCCGGCAGGTCGAGACGGCCCGCTTCCTCAATGAGCCCTTTTTCCAGCAGGCCGGAGACGCTGGACGAGGAATCTACGCCGCGCACCTGCTCAATGAAGGCACGGGACACCGGCTGGTTGTACGCGATGACGGTCAGTGTCTCCATGGCGGCAGGTCCCAGCGGGACCGAACGCCGGGCATCCAGCAGCCGCCGGATGCAATCAGCAAACTGGGTCTTGGTCGCCAGCTGCCACCGGGTATCCAGATGAAGCAGGCACAGGCCGCTGTCCTCCCGCTCGTAGCGGGTGTGCAGCTCTTCCAGCGCGGCTTCCACAGCAGTCTGGGGCAGCTGCGCCGCCTGTGCCAGCTTGTCCGCCGACACTGGGTCGGCCACAGCAAAAAGCATCGCCTCCACCGAGGCGCGGATCTGTTTTGCGTTCATTGTTTCTCCTTTGTCCGTTCCAGCGAGCCGCGGCGGACGGTCATGCCGCCGGCATCGTCCAGCGTCACCCGGCCTCCGCGCACCAGTTCCAGCAGGGCCAGAAAGGTCGCCACGTTGGTGCTGCGGTCGGCCTTGCGGGAAAACAGCTGGTTCAGCCGCTGTGCCCCGCCTGTCAGCAGACGGCGGAGGATGTAGACCACCCGGCTGCTCACCGACACGATGGGGGCGGACACCAGCGGCTCAAACTGCGCCTGCGTCGGCTCCCGGCGCAGCGGGATCTTCCCCATCAGGCTCTGCCAGCAATCGGCCAATACCTGCGGCGAATGGTGCAGATCGTAGGTCTTGTCCCACTCTAGCTCCGCAGGCTGACGCACAAAATGGCAGGTCTGTTCGCCCCTTTTCCGGAGCGTTGCGGCCATCCGGCGGCACTGGTCGTACTCGATCAGCTGACCGGTCAACTCTTCCTTCATCCGCTCGCCTTCATCGCTGCGGGGCAGCAGCAGATAGCTCTTCATCTCCACCAGATGCGCTGCCATTTCAATAAAGCTGCTGGCCACATCCGGGTCCGCCGCCTGCGCCGCTTCCACGGTGCGGGTGTACTGGTCAATGAGGGTCAGGATGGGGATGTTGTGCAGGTCCATCTTGTGCTTTGCCACCAGTGCCAGCAGCAGTTCCAGCGGGCCTTCAAAGTCTTCCAGCCGGAAGGTCAGCTCTTCTGCCACTTCAGATCACCGCCCCAATGCTGGCGTAGTACATGGAATAAGCGATCTTGTCGATGTAGCCGGTGCCGAGGTCCAGCAGATCCCAGACGGCGTTGTTCATCACCGAAAGCGGGCCGTCGAGGAAACCGCCCCAGACTGCTGCCAGCAGTATCACCATGATGACCCGCTCGTACCGCATGAGACCGAAATAGATCCGCTGGGGCAGCACGGCCAGCAGCACCCGGCTGCCGTCCAGCGGGGGCACCGGGATCAGGTTGAACACCGCCAGTGCAACGTCCATATAAACTAAGTATTGGAGGAACCGGGCTGCAAAAATCGTCGCAGCGTTGACATCGGCCCAGTAATAGAGGATCTTCCACACCACCATCGCCAGATACGCCAGCAGCAGGTTCGCCACCGGGCCGGCCAGCGCAGTCAGGGCCATGCCCGCCTTCGGGTTCTTGAAATTGCGGGGATCCGTGGAAACAGGTTTCGCCCAGCCCACGCCCACAAAGATCATGCAGAGGGTGCCCCAGAGGTCGAAGTGGCGGAACGGGTTCAGCGAAAGCCGGCCCTCCCGTTTGGCAGTGGGGTCGCCCAGCAGCCAGCTGGCCAATGCGTGGCCTGCCTCGTGGAAGGGGATGGCGATCACGGTCACCAGTGCGCGGATGAGGTAGTAGATTCCCTGTGAGGTCATGTCGTTCTCCTTGATTCGTGTTTGATTGGGTCTATTGTACTATTTTTTTGATATTTCGGCAAGGCCTCGAAAAAATTACAAGAAAAATCGAAATTCCTCTTGCATTTTCCGGCCGGTTCTGTTAAAATAGTCAAGCTGATTATTTTGAATTCCTTACTTCACTGCTAGGAGGTGCAAGTATCATGGCTAAGTGTGAATGCTGCGGCAAGGGCGTTACCTTTGGTATCAAGGTTTCTCACTCCCATCGCCGTTCCAACCGTACCTGGAAGCCGAACGTCCGCCGTGTCAAGGCTGTCGTGGAGGGTTCTCCCAAGTATATCTACGCATGCTCTCGTTGCCTGCGCGCTGGCAAAGT
>CAVKZS010000068.1:0-11075 GCA_963660925.1 Eubacterium sp. CAG:38
CAAGACCCACTACTACGGCGGCATCCGCAAGTATCAGTGGGGCACCATGCCGCTGTCCATCCACGGCGTGTTCTCCCGTGCCGACGGCACCACCGTCACGGTCAATGTGGGCGAGGACGAGAGCGATCCCGTCTTCTGCATCACCGACCTGCTGCCCCATCTGGGTGCCGAGCAGAACGAGCGGAAGCTCAGCGAGGGCCTGAAGGCCGAGGAGCTGAACATCCTGATCGGTTCGGACGCTGTGGAGGATGAGAACATCAAGGAAGCCGTCAAGCTGAACACCATGATTCTGCTCAACGAGAAGTACGGTATCACCGAGAAGGACTTCACCCGCGCGGAGATCGAGATCGTGCCCGCACACAAGGCCCGAGACGTCGGCTTCGACCGCTCCATGGTGGGCGGCTACGGCCACGACGACCGTGTGGATGCTTACCCCGCACTGGTGGCCGAGATCGAGACCAAGAACCCGGCCTTCACCACTGTCTGCGTCCTGACCGATAAGGAAGAGATCGGCTCCGACGGCGTGACCGGTATGCAGAGTATGTATGTCTTCCACTTCATGCAGCAGCTCTGCCGTGCCGCTGGCCAGAACGACATCGTTGCTTTCCAGAACAGCGTCTGCCTGTCCGCCGACGTGACCGCCGCTTACGATCCCTCTTGGGCTTCTGCCTTCGAGCCGATGAACGGCACCTATGCAGGCCGCGGTATCGCACTGTTCAAATACACCGGCAGCCGCGGCAAGAGTGCCGCCAACGATGCTTCCGCCGAGCTGGTGGGCTATGTCACCCGCATGATGGACGAGAACAACGTCGCATGGCAGATCGGTGAGCTGGGCCGTCTGGATCTGGGCGGCGGCGGTACCATCGCCAAGTATGTGGCCAACCGCGGCATCCCCGTCATCGACATCGGTGTGCCCGTGCTGTCCATGCACTCTCCGTTCGAGGTCATCCATAAGACCGACCTGTACATGGCTTACCGTGCCTTTGTTCTGTTCAACAACGCACAGCAGTAATCTCTGAAAAAACGCGACGCCCCGAAGAGTTTTTTGATCTCCGGGGCGTTTTTGCGTCTGGGACGTTATTTTATTACCTGTTCCACCGTGCAGAAAGCGAACCCCTGATTTTGATACCACTGGATGATATCGGGCAGGGCCTCGGCAGTGGTTCGGGTGGTATTGGAGTCGTGCATCAGGACGATGCACTTGGTCTGCTCACCGGTCTCCCGGACGACATTCCGGAAGATGGTCGAGGCACTGGGCTTTCCGCCTACGGCGTCCTCGGCGCAGACATTCCAATCGACCCAGTGCAGGCCTTTTTCTTCCACTTCGGATTTCAGCTGTTTCATCAGCCCTTTGCCGCCGTACCGCCGGCTGACGGTGTTGGTGCTGCCGCCCGGAAAGCGTAGATACCGGATGCTCTCCGCAGAAACATAGGGAGAAATTCGCTGGCGCAGAAGGGCAATATCTTTCCAGTAGGCGTCGGAGCCGCGGTAGATGTCGCTGTACTCGTGAGAAGCCGAATGGAACGCGATCTGATGCCCGGCGGAGACGGCCTCGGTGAGAAGGGGAAGATACTTGTCGTTGTAGCCGGTGGCGACCACAAAGAAGGTGGCGTGCACTCCGGCGGCATTCAGGGCTTCGAGGACGGCCGGCGTCGTTTTGCTGGGGCCGTCGTCGAAGGTCAGGCAGACCCATTTTTCGGGTTCTGGTGCGGGTTCAGCGGATTCCGATGGAGCGGAAGGTGCAGAGGAAACCGCCGGGGTGGAGGCGGCAAAATCGGTGTTTGGCAGGGGCGTCAGGTCGGATTCCCGGCAGGCGGCAAGGGGAACGGCGGCACTTTGCCCCAGCCAGAATCCCACCATCAGCCCGGCGGCCAGCAGAAACCCGGCGCACAGAAAAGTTTTTATGGATCGTTTCATCCGAAAAACCTCCTTTGTAAGTCGTTTCTTTCCGGAAGGCACTCTTTATAGGATATGAATGCAAAGAAAATCTATGAAAACGCTTGACTTTCCCGGGGTAATATGGTAATATACTCAAGCAGTCAGCGACACGGTTTCAAACCTCAGAAACTGCATGGGCTGCAAGAACTGAATATGCGAGGGTGGCGGAACTGGCAGACGCGCACGTTTGAGGTGCGTGTGGTTTATCCTTGGGGGTTCAAATCCCCTCCCTCGCACCAGTAAGAGAGCAGATACGGTATTGTATCTGCTCTTTTCGTTACGAGCCGGAACCCCTCAGGGAGGGGATTTGAACAGGGCGGCTCTGCGCAGCAGAGTAAGCAATCCGTCCAGCGGACGGTTGCTTAGCCCGCGGGTCCTAGCGAATC
This sequence comes from Eubacterium sp. CAG:38, assembly GCA_963660925.1. Classification (GTDB taxonomy): domain Bacteria; phylum Bacillota; class Clostridia; order Oscillospirales; family Ruminococcaceae; genus Faecalibacterium. Next base: position 2,325 of record CAVKZS010000068.1, read on the forward strand.
AGGAACGTCAAAAGTGGGAGATGCACGGAAAACAGCCCACAAGAACCGGGGATTTGAACGTATAAAGGAGATCATCATGGAAATCTATCTGCTCCGCCACGGCCAGACCGTGTACAACGCCGAGAAACGCTATCAGGGTCAGCGGGATATCCCGCTCTCGCCGGAAGGGATGGCGATGCTCCGGCAGGCGGATTTTGACCCGGAAGTGGTCTATGTCACACCGCTGCAGCGGACCAGCCAGACGGCGCATATCCTGTTCCCGAACGCCAAGCTGGTGCCGGTGGACGGGCTGAAAGAGATGTGCTTCGGCAGTTTTGAGGGCCGGCATTTTATCGAAGTGGAGCACGACCCGGAGTATCTGGCTTGGGTGGAGGCCAACCGCACCGCCGAACACCCCGACGGCGAGCGGAAAGAGGACTTCTGCAACCGGGTGTGCGCCGCATTTTCGCAGCTGGTGGAGCAGGCATTTGCAAAGGGCGAAAAGCGGCTGGTGATCCTCGCCCACGGCGGCACCCAGATGGCCGTGATGGAGCGGTATGCCCGGCCCCGCAGGACTTTCCATGAGTGGTGCGGCCCCAATGCGGGCGGGTATCGGCTGGATGCTTCCCGCTGGGAGGCGGAGCATATTCTGACCGTGATCGAAAAGGTGCAGTATACAAAATAAAATAGCAAGCAAAAAGCGGCTTCCCAAACTAAATTGGAAAGCCACTTTTTTATCTATGCGGGAGAAGGGGGTCGAACCCTCACTCCGTTGGAACTGGTGCCTAAAACCAGCGCGTCTGCCATTCCGCCACTCCCGCAGATGAATCAGAACTTATTTAGTATAGCAAGATTTCCGGAAAGAGTCAATTCTTTTTTGTTCATAATCCGGCATATCCCGGCCCATACTATCCCAAAATGCCGGAAAGGGATGGACAAGGGATGCAGCAGCGCAACGGGGCAAGGGGTTGGAAGATCGCGGCGGCCTATCTGCTGGCGGCAGCGGCGGCGGCTCTCGGCTGGCTGTACAGCCGTCTGCCCGGTGAGATCTGGCTGGAACCGGGCCAGAGCATTGACCTGCCGCGCTTTGCGTGGGTGGAGCCGCTGACTGTGGATTTGCCCGGCACCAGCCGGAATGCGGCCAGCACCCGGGCGGTGGGCAGCTATCAGACCACCCTTGCACTGGGCGGCTGGCTCCCGGTCAAGACCGTCCGTACCATCGTCACCGACCGGACGGAGGTGACCGTCTGCGGGATGCCCTTCGGGGTCAAAATGTTCTCGGAAGGAGCCTTGGTGGTGGGGTTCTCAAACATTGAGCAGGACGGTGCTATGGCCAGCCCGGCCAAGGCCGCCGGGCTGCGGCTGGGCGACCGGGTCATCTGCATTGGCGAGACGGCCACCGAGAACAACGATGCCGTGAAGGACGCACTGGAAGCCGCTGCCGGGCCGGTGGAGGTGATCTATATCCGGGACGGCGAACAGCGGCAGACAACCTTGACGCCGGTCTGGGATGAAGCATCCGGCCAGTGGCGGGCCGGGATGTGGGTGCGGGATTCCTCGGCAGGGGTGGGCACACTGACCTTTGCCGACCCGGAACGCGGCGTGTTTGCAGGGCTGGGCCACCCCATCAGCGACAGCGACACCGGCGAGAGCATTGCGCTGCGAAGCGGCGAGATCGTGCCCTGCGAGATCACCGGCTGCAGTAAGGGTACGGCGGGAAGCCCCGGTGAATTGAAGGGCCGTTTCCTCAGTGCCCACGCCATCGGCAGCATCCGGATCAACGGCGAAAACGGTGTTTACGGGATCACCCGCACCCGGTTTACGGGGCGGCAGATGCCGGTGGCTTTTGCGCAGGAGGTCAGAACCGGTGACGCTGAGATCTGGACGACCGTGGAGGGCGAGACGCCCCGGGCCTACCGCGTGACCATCGAGAAGATCAACGATGCCGACCCGCGCCGGAATATGGTGATCCGGGTGACAGACAAGGAACTTCTTGCGGCGACCGGCGGCATCGTGCAGGGGATGAGCGGCAGTCCCATCGTGCAGAACGGCCGTCTGGTGGGTGCAGTGACCCATGTTCTGGTCAACGATCCTACCCGAGGATATGGCATTTTTGCGCAGACCATGCTCCGGCAGGCCGAACAAGTTGCGGAAAACGGCTAAGCTGTGGCAAAGAAATTGGATGCAAAAAAAGCAATACAATTTGTGAAAATACGATGATTCGCTCAAAAATATTTTCTTAGGTCCATTTGAATGACAGATTCGACAAGAAATGCCGAAAATGGATAAAAATAACTGTTGAACATCATGGAAAAATATGGTAAAATCCAAATTGTTAGGGGAACTGCACAATGGAGGAAAGATCAATGGACAAAGTAAGATTTTTGATGTCGGACACCAGTGCGGAGACCACGGCAGCCTGCCGGGAGGCACTGGAACAAAAGGGCGTCAGCGTGACCGTGGAAGAAAAAGACGGCACCAAGATCCTGCAGCGGATGCTGAAGGTACGCCCGCAGGTGGTTTTGCTGGATGCGTTCATGCCCGGGTTGGATGCCGTGGCAGTGAAGCAGAAGTACGACGAAGCCTGCGACCAGCACACGACCTTCTTCGTGACAGGGGCATTCCAGAGCGAAGAAATGGTGCAGGAACTTCTGGACGAGGGTTTTGCCTATTACTTCGTCAAACCCTTCGACGAGGACGTTCTGGCAAACCGGGTCCTCAAGGCGGCCTATGCGCCCGCCAAGCGGATCATCCAGACCAGCTTGGACAGCGATGAGCTGATGGTCACCGAGCTGCTCCACCAGCTGGGCGTACCCGCCCACATCAAGGGCTATCAGTTTTTGCGGGATGCCATCCTGCTCACCATGAACGAGCCGGATTACATCAACGCCGTCACCAAACGGCTTTACCCGGAGGTGGCCAAAACCAACGGCACCACTGCCAGCCGGGTGGAGCGCGCCATCCGCCACGCCATCGAGGTGGCGTGGGACCGCGGCGACGTGGAGACCCTCAACCGCTATTTCGGCTATACCATCCACAGCCTGCGCGGAAAGCCGACGAACAGCGAGTTCATTGCGATGATCGCCGATAAGATGCGGCTGGATAAACGGCAGCGTGTTGGGTGAAATCCATCCTCTCTTCGTGAAGTAACGCACAACGAAAAACCTTCCGGTTCCATCAGGGAAAATCCTGAGGTGCCGGAAGGTTTTATTGTTTTGCAGATTATTGCGTTTGTTTTATTTAATTACGTCATGGTTCCACTTTGATCTTGTCTTTGGCATATTCCAGCGCAAGGCCGATCAACTCGTTCCGGGAACGATTCGTTTTCTGCGCCAGATCGTCGTAAAAATCGACGATGGACTTGTCCACCCGGATCGTGAACATCACCGGTTCGGTGCGCTTGGTTATTTTCAGTTCATCCATAATCATCACCCTGCTTCTATTATGATGTGCAAACCGATGGAAAGATATGTTTTGAATATGTTTACAATTAAACATAAAGTGATATAATGGAATTGAAAAAGTCCGGAGCGGACCGGATACGAAAAAAGAAAAGAGGAATGCACATGAGACGAAAAATGCAAGCCGGTTGTCTTGCCCTTTCTGCACTGCTGTTGCTTGCACCGGGGGCGTCGCTGGCGGTGCGGGCTGAAACGCCGAACGCCGCCTTATTCGCTGAGAATGCAGATGCAGTGGTGACACCGGAAAGCGTGGAAGAACTGATCGCGCAGATCGGCGATGTGACGCCGAAAAAAGCCGATGTTATCGCAAAGGCTTGGAATGCTTATTCACAATTGGACGAAGGCTCCCGGGCGTTGGTGCAGAATATGGATGTGCTGACCGAAGCACAGCAGGTGCTTGAGCTCCAGCAGGCATTGGAAAAGCTTTGGGTACAGAGGGATGACGTCGAGCGGCGGAGCTGGATCGAGGGAACGGTAAGCAATCATTCGCTTTCGCGCAGCATCGCACTGCCGTATTTCGGGTACTTTGATGATTCCGGTGTCGGGCCACTGCGCTGGAAGATCGTATACTACGGAACGGATTGGGTCTTTTACAAGACGGCTGTGTTTGCAATCGACGATGAAACGTACTATAAAAACTTTGAGTATCGGGATGTTGTCCGGGACAATGCCCGCGGGTATGTCTGGGAAGTGGCGGATTTCGTTGCGTCGGATGAAGATATCGAGCTGATGCAGAAAATTGCATCCTCGAAAAAGACAGTGATCCGCTTCAAAGGGGACAAAAACAGTGCGCAGTATACGGTGCAGAAGAAAGATAAAGAACTGATCCCACTGCTTCTGCACACATATGACCTGATGAGCAATGCCAGCACGGAAGTACAGGCAAAGGCTCTTGCAGGAATCAAACAGAAAAACTATTAATGAAAAGGAGACGAAGACTATGACAAAAGCAAAGAAGTTTCTTGCGCTCTGTTTTGCAGCGGTTCTGCTGATGGCGTTGGCAGGGTGTTCCGGCTATGTGCCGTCCATTACAGTGACGAAACCTGCCGGACCGACCATTTCGGAAAATGTATCCAGTCTTCAGAAAAACGGGTATCGCATCACCTCGACCCGGTATTACAACGTAGTTTCCATCACGACGGAAGATGGAACGGTCATCTCGACCCACGAGCAGGAAGTTTCGGCAGGCAAAATTGCGGTGATCCGGCTTCGCTCTGCCAGCGGCGACACAGCGCGCGTGACGGATCCGCACATCATTGCCAATCTGGATTCAGGCATCCGGGTCGGGCAGCGGTGTGCCTATGCGAAAGGATTGATCGGAACCGCCAATATCCAGCTGAATTTCATCGTTTTTGGCTCCGACAGCTGAGACAATCGAAAAATGCACGAAAGGGCTTGCGGGCGACCGCGGGCTCTTTTTTGATGCGGCGGATTCTTTTTGACGGCTGTTCCGCATACACTTCTGAAAAAACAGGAGGGCGCGGGATGCGGAACGTGATGGGGAAGAGACGGCGTAAAATTGCAGTGAGCGTTTGGACAGGGGCGATTTTCGTGATGCTGTTGGCGGGGATGCTGGGCCTGACTGTGCAGGCTGGCCGGGCGGCCCCGGAGGGCTGTTCGCTTCAAAAGGGGGAGCTGGCGGCGGGGTTCTGCTTCCCGCTGGAAGGGAACAGCTGGCGGGTCTCGGACGGCTACGGCTGGCGCAGCGACCCTTTTACCGGAGAAGAGACATTCCACCGGGGCATCGACCTTGCCTGCGCCGAGGGCACGCCGGTGCGGGCAGTGATGGACGGCGTGGTGGCATCGGCGCGGTACAGCGGCAGCTACGGCAATGTTTTGCGGCTCTGTCACAACGATGGAACAGAAACGGTCTATGCCCACCTGCAATATCTCTATGTCCGGCCCGGCGAGGTGGTGCAGGCCGGTCAGCGGTTGGGAACGGCAGGGCAGACCGGCCGGGCGACCGGGGCACACCTGCATCTGGAACTGCTGTCCGGCGAGGTGGTCTATGATCCATCGGCAGTTCTGGAGGGAGACGGACAATGAAACGCTGGTTCTGGGAGCGGTATTTCCACGCCGGGCCGCTGACGTTCCGGGACCCGTTGCTGCTGTGCGGGCTGCTGTATCTGCTGCTCTGGTTCGACGCCAGCGGCTTTCTGCGGGCCGGGCTGTGGGCGGCGGTCTGCCACGAGACGGGGCACATTCTGGCGTATTTCTGGCTTCTGCACCGGGTGCCCCGCATCGACGTGACCCTGACCGGCTTCTGCCTGCGGGTGCCGCGGGAGTCGCTGAACCGGATGCAGACCTTTTGGCTGGCGGCGGCCGGCCCCGGGGCAAATCTGCTTCTGGCGGCGGTCTGGGCTGTCCGGATGGACCGGCAGGCCACCGTGAAGGGCTGGGCGTTCCTCACGGCCAATCTGCTGACGGCGGGGTTCAATCTGCTGCCGATCCCGCCGCTGGACGGGGCGGAACTGCTGAAAACCTTGCATTTCCCGCGCAAATAGGGTACAATACAGGGACAATAAAAATTCGAGTGTTCTGCAATGGAGGAACCTGATGTTTGATCCCAAACTGAAAGAAGCACTGGACCGGGTCCAGAAGCCGGGCCGTTACACCGGCGGCGAACCGGGCAGTGTTTATAAAGACAAAGAGAAGATGGATGTGCGTTTCGCCTTCTGCTTCCCGGATACCTACGAGGTCGGAATGTCCTTTCTGGGCGAGAAGATCCTGTATGAGCTGCTGAACTCCCACGAGAACTGGTGGTGCGAGCGCGCTTTCATGCCGTGGCTGGATATGAAGGCCGAGATGGAGCGTCTGCACCTGCCCCTCTACACCATGGAGAGCAAGGATCCGCTGACCGATTTTGACGCCGTGGGCTTTACCCTGCAGTACGAGCTGTCCTACACCAACATTCTGGGAATGCTGGATCTGGCGGGTATCCCGTTCTACGCCAAAGACCGCGATGAATCGTGGCCATTGATCGTGGCGGGCGGCCCCTGCGCCTGCAACTCGGAACCCATTGCGGATTTCTTTGACGTCATCCAGCTGGGCGAGGGCGAAAACCAGCTGCCCGGCATCTGCGCCGAGATCGAAAAGGCCAAAAAGGAGGGCGGCGTCTCCAAGAAAGAGCTGCTGCTCCGGATCGCCAAGATCCCGGGAATCTATATCCCGGCCTTCTACGATATCACCTATTATGAGGATGGCCGGGTCAAGGCCATCACCCCCAACGAGCCGGGCATCCCGGCGGTCATCACCAAGGCCATTATCAAGAATCTGAACGACTTTGAACCGCCGACCAACTTTGTCGTCCCGATGGTGGGCGCGATTCAGGACCGCGCCAGCATCGAGGTGCTGCGCGGCTGTGTGCGCGGCTGCCGATTCTGTCAGGCAGGTTTTCTCTATCGCCCCATGCGCCAGCGGGACGCAGGCCTGCTGAACAAAGCGGCCAAGGATCTCTGCGCCAACACCGGCTATGAGGAACTGAGCTTGTCCAGCCTGTCCACCTCCGACCACAGCCAGCTGGAAGAGCTGCTGGACGATCTGAACGAGTGGGCACCCGAAGAGCACGTCAGCCTCTCGCTGCCGTCGCTCCGGATGGACAACTTCTCCCAGAGTCTCATCGAAAAAACCACCAAGGTTCGCAAGAGCGGCCTGACCTTCGCGGCCGAGGCCGGCACCCAGCGTCTGCGGGACGTCATCAACAAGAACGTCACTTGGGACGAGATCGAAAAGACCTGCTCGCTGGCCTTTGCCAACGGATACAGCTCGGTCAAGCTCTACTTCATGATGGGCCTGCCGACCGAGACCATGGAGGACATCGAGGGCATTGCCGAGACTGCGCAGAAGGTGGTAGACCTTTATTATAGTACGCCCCATCCCAAGGGCCGCGGCGTGCAGGTGACCATCAGCTGTTCCTGCTTTGTCCCGAAACCCCACACGCCCTTCCAGTTTGTGCCGATGGACACCGAAGAGAGCCTGCGTGAGAAGCAGAAGCATCTGGTCGAATGCGCCCGTGCCCGCAGCCGGAAGATCAAGGTCAACTACCACGACAGCAAGACCAGCTTCCTCGAGGGCGTATTTGCCAAGGGCGACCGCCGTCTGGCTCCGGTTATCCTTGAGGCTTACAAGCGGGGCTGCTACTTTGACGGCTGGGAAGAGTGCTTCAAGTACGACACTTGGATGCAGACCTTCGCCGACCTCGGCGTGGACCCCAAATTCTACTGCCAGCGTCCCATCGCACTGGACGAAGTGACCCCGTGGGCCCACATGGACTACGGCGTGACCCACGAATATCTGGTGCGGGAGTACAACAAGGCTCTCGCCGCCCAGACCACCCAGCCCTGCAACCGTGCCTGCCACGGCTGCGGTGCCAACCATCTGTTAGGAGGGCCGTGCTTTGATTACAGTCAGAATCTCGTTTAACAAAAAGAACGAAGCCTCCTATATCTCGCTTTTGGATATGCAGCGGGTCATGCAGCGGGTGCTCAAGCGGAGCGGCCTCCCGGTGTGGCATACGCTGGGATTCAACCCGCACATTTATATGACCTTTGCCTGCCCGCTGAGTCTGGGGCAGGAGAGCGAGTGCGAGTGCGTGGACGTCAAGACCGAGGCCGAAAATCCCGATTTCGCCCAGTGGCAGACAGCACTGAACGCCATCATGCCGGCGGGCATTGAAGTGACCTCGGTGGAGCCGGTGCAAATGAAGGCCGACTTGATCGCCTATGCCTGCTATGAGATCAGCTACCCGGCGGAAGCAGCGGACAAGCTGGCTCAGTACAACGCCCTCGAGAGCGTGCCGGTGGAGAAGAAGAGCAAGCGCGGCGTCAAGACCGTGGAGCTGAAAACCTATGTCCCGACGCTGGACCTGACCGTGGAAGGGGAGCGGGTGCATTTCCCGCTCTGCCTGCCCGCTGCGCAGGAGCTGACCCTGAATCCGTCGCTGCTGGTGGCGTTCCTCGAGGAAAAATTCGGTCTGCCCGCCGTCAGTGCCAACATCCTGCGCACCCGGTTCCTCACGGCGGAGAAAGAGTTGTTCCGGTAAGACGGCAGCTTGTCCAACCTCTCAGTCTCGCATTCGCTCGACAGCTCCCCTTGTAGGGGAGCCTTTGGACAGTTTGGAAAATTTATCGTTTGATTTTGCAGAAAACGCTTGCATTTATGCGGCGTTTGTGATATCCTATTAGGGCGTTAGTGTCCGCTGAGACCACAGCGGGGTTAATGACAAAATCATTAAACGGGCGGTCCTCTGACGGCAACGTGCCGTGCATGAACGTCTAAAAACAAATGGAGGATTCAAAAATGGACGCACTGA